>JAODGR010000079.1 GCA_025464275.1 Methanosarcinales archaeon | reverse complement strand
ATTCCTCGCACTGCTCTCACCCACCTCACGGGAGAGTATTATATCCTCAGGTCTTATGAACACCTTTACCTTACTACCTGCACGGTATTCGGAGATGGCAAACATGGTGTATCCACCATCCACCTCTATCTCCACAATCCCGGCATCATTATCACGAACCACGCCACTCAGTATATTCTCAATACCGACGAAATCCGCCAGCTCCTCGGTTTGCGGCTTGTTGAATATCTCGTAAGGCGTACCCACCTGCATTATCCGCCCGTGCATCATCACCGCTATCCTGTCTGCGAGCATCATCGCCTCCGTCTGGTCGTGCGTGACGTGAACCACAGTAATCCCAAATTCTTTCTTCACTCGTCTCAGTTCCTCTCGCAGGTAATCCCTCGTCCGCTGGTCTAATGCGGATAGCGGCTCGTCCATGAGCAATACAGAGGGTTCAATGGCAATCGCTCTTGCAATCGCGACCTTCTGCTGCTCACCACCACTCAGCGTTGCGGGATAGCGATGCAGGAGATGAGAGATGCCCATCAGATTTGCGAGCTCTTCCACCCTCCGTCTTAACTCCTTACGCTCCATCTTCTTCGATTTCAGTCCGAACCCGATGTTATCCTCCACACTAAGGAATGGAAAGAGCATGTAATCCTGATAGACCATGCCGATGTTCCGCTCCCTCGGCGGTAGAGCGGTGATGTCTCGCCCGTCGAGTAATATCCTGCCACTATCCGGTGTATAAATGCCCGCTATTGTCTCGAGCAGGATGGTCTTACCCGCACCCGTGGGTCCCAATACCATGAAATACTCACCCTCGCTTATATCAAGATTAACATCTCGCAATGAGAACTCGCCCATGTCCTTCGATAAGTCCTCTATCCTTATCATCTCAGAACACCTCCGTAAAACCTCCATATAACTCAAACACGAACAGAGACAGAAGCGATATGACAATGAGAATAGTAGCAGCGGCAATGGCTAAATTCAGCTCTCCACATGACATGTTCAGGAACAGAGATATGGGCAGCGTCTCGGTTCTCATCCTCGTCGCACCCGCGACCATCAGTGCGGCACCGAACTCGCCTATCCCCTTTGACCATGTGATGACAGTGCCTGCGAGTAGTCCGTTCTTCGACATCGGCAGTGTTACACGCCAGAACGCCTGTGACTCGGTGCACCCAAGCGTTTCCGCTACATACTCATACCTCGGACTCACACTCTGGAAGGTAGCACGGAGTATCCTGAGCATGAACGGCATATTCACGAAGAACTGTGCTATTATTATCCCCAGTGGCGTGAAGACGAATACCAGTCCGGCTCTGGCAAGCGCATCACCGACCGGTGTCGTGCCAAAGAGGATTAACAAGCCCACACCCGCAACCAGTGGCGGTAATGCCAGTGGCGTATCAAGGATCGTATTGACCACACTCTTACCCACGAATTCGTATCGTGCAAGTGCGTATGCTGCTGGTATCGAGATGCCAATGCACATAGCCGTGGAGACGGCAGCCGTGCTCAGGCTCAATTTTATCGCAAACTGTATCTCCTCCGAGAGCATGCTCGATATCAGTGCGTGTAGCGTGGTATGTGTAACGACGCAGATAATCAGGGCGAGTATAAAAGCAGCGAGTAACAGACTGGACAGGACGGCAATAACCTCGATCTTTGAACGTTTCAACCCCGACATCCCCTCTTACCCTCCTTCTCACTCTCCTTCCGCTCCATGTTTGTACTTATTCAGGTCTGTGCATGCCTGATTCGCCCTTAACCATATCCAGATGTGGACTGCTCAGCCATCCACTCTTCGCTTCCGGTCTATTGTCAAACTGTGGCACGAACGGCTTTATATCGAGTAGCGGTGTCCCGTCTATGATGTCCACCTCACTTATCTCCAGTCTGTTCCCCACCACCCGCTCCAGCTTCACGACCGATAGCCCGATGGGATTCGGTCGTTTGAAATGCCGTATAGCGAATATCCCGTGGTGTCTGTCCTCCAGGAACGGCATTGAGACGAGCGAATAGCCATCCGCGAGATGGAAATGGTATATGAGTATGATATGAGAGAACCCTTCGATGTCCTTTAAGCCCGCAGCATACTCATGAAATACCACCACCTCGCCCTTTGCACCCCTTGCGAACACACCCTGAATGGGTGTGTCCTTCTTATCACGGAATCCCGTATGTATGACCCCAATGGGTCTGTACCTTATCTCCTCCATCTTCCCCCTCTCTTTATTTATTAGCCCGCTGCGCTTCGCTTAGATTCATATCATGGACCGGGTATGCTGTAAACCCGTATTTCTCAAAGACCGCTTTACCCTCATCAGAGGTGACGAAGTCAACGAACTTCTTCGCTATATCCTTGCTGGTTGAGAATCTCAGCCTGCCTATCGGAATCACTTTTATGATATTCTGCTCCTCTGGTATCTCTATCATGTCGGTCTTCGCCTCAGTCCCAGCTAAGGATGCTTTCCATATTATTGATGCGTCTGCCGTGCGCATGCTGATATAAACCACCAGTTCATTTACCGTGCCGGTGCGGGCAATGACATTTGCATTCACAGCATCGAGAAGCCCGTTCTTCTCCAGTATCCTGTCCGCCAGTCTGCCAATGGCACACGCCTTCGGGTCACCGAGCACGACCTTCACTCCCGGTCTTGCGAGGTCATACAGCGATGTTATATTCGCGGGATTACCCTCTGGAACCGCTATAACAGGTATATGATACGCTACACGCTGCTCGTAATCAATAAACCCCTTCTCCTTCGCTCTTTCTATATACATCGTTGCACCCGGCATATACACATCACCCTGATGCGTCAGTTCTATCTGGCTCAATAGGGTATTGGAGCCGCCATAGTTGTAGTTCACGGTAACGCCATATCTCTGCTCAAACAGTCTCCCAATCTCTTCCATAGGCTTTCGCATACCCGCACCTGAATAGACCATGATAGAAGGAGTTTTCGGTGGTATTGTCGTGGTCGCCGGTGTTTCTTTCTCTTTGTTAATACATCCTGAGCACATCACTGCCGCTGCGATTGCCGCTATTGCTATCAAAACCAGAGCTTTTCTTCTCACCATCGAACCGATATGCAAGTATATACCATTCGGTATATAAGGTTTTTGGTTTTGGGTTTTTGGTCTTTGTTCCTCTTACCTTACTCCCTTATTTACTATTACTCTATTATTTCTGCTTTGAGTAGAACTGCTCCTGGATATCCTTACCCAGTCTGCCTATCGCGTCTGCACGGCACTGGCGGCAGTGTGTCATCTGCTTCACATACTTCAGACAGCGGGCTTGCATCTCATGCTTCTCCTTCTGTGTCGGCGGTTTGATATTCGCGAACTTGTATTGCGGTATGAGCGGCATGATATTCTGCATATAAACCCCCATCTCGCCTATCGCCCGTGCTATATCCTCAATATGGTGGTCATTCACCGTTGGTATGTAAACGGTATTCACCTTCACCAGTATCTTCCGCTTCAATGCCTCTCTTATGCCCTCTAACTGATTCCGCAGCAATATCTCCGCAGCTTCTTCGCCTTTGTATATCCTGCCATGATAATTGACGAACGAGTATATGAGCTTACCTATAGCGGGATCGACCGCATTCAGTGTAACCGTTATCGTGCCTATCTCCAGCTCCGCTATATCTTCTATACGGTCGGGTAGCAGCAGTCCATTGGTGCTCATACACCGCATCAGGTGCGGGAATTCCGCTTTCACCAGTCTGAAAGTCTCAAAAGTCTCTTCGTTGTATAGTGGCTCACCCGGACCCGCAACTGCAACCACCTTTATGTAATGCACCTTCTCCAATACTTCCCGCACACGTTCCAGCGCCTCCTCCGGTGTCAATACCTTACTCGTAACCCCCGGACGCGATTCATTCACGCAATCGTACTTACGAATACAGTAATTACACTGGATATTGCATCTCGGTGCCACCGGCAGATGCATCCTGCCGAAGAGATGACATGCGTTCTCACTGAAACAGGGATGCTCCTGTATCTTACGCAGCTGTGACGCATCCCATGGAACCTTCAACCCTTCTACCTCGGTTACAGATACATGCTCTGAACTATTTGCAGCCATGTTACCTCTCATAATCGCGTTGAACAATCGCGCCTTTATCCAGCAGATCTTTCTTCTTCTCTTCTCCCATTGTCATTGTTATACTCCACACTTTATAGATGACGCTTTGGAGGGGGTTAACCAATCCCTTATCTCTTACCTATCTCCTATCTGAATGCGGAAGAGAGCAATGCACCGCCAATCGCGCCTATATACTGTGGATATTTCGGCACTATCACGTCAAATCCGAGTACTTCATTCATCGCTTTTGGCACACCTGCCACCAGTGAAGTACCCCCGACCTCTATTGCAGGGTGTCTGAGGTCTATCTCCTGTAATAACTGCTCCTTCACCTGCTGCACCACGGAATAGCACGCAGCAGCAGCTACATCCTCACGCCTCGCACCCCTCGAGAGTGCAGATACGAGGTCCTGAATGCCGAATACAATACAATAGCTATCTGTCTTCACCTTGTGCGGGTCACCTTCCAGTGCCAGCCTTCCCATCTCCACCACATCCACACCCAGTCTCCGGGCTGTCATCTCTAAGAACCTACCCGATGCACCTGCACATATCCCGCCCATCGTGAAATTATCGGGTACTCCATCATTCGCGGTTATTATCTTGTTGTCCATACCGCCGATATCAATGATCATCGCCTCTCCTTTCTCTATCTCCGCGAGATACATCGCCGCCTTTGAGTTCACCGTCAGTTCCTCCTGTATCAGGTCAGCATTGAATGCCTTACCGATAGCGAAGCGTCCATAACCCGTCGTTCCCAGTGCCTCTATATCACTCCTCTTCACACCTGCGAGCTGCATCGCCTTCTCAAACACCTTCTCCGCGGTGCCCACCACCTCCCGTGTGGGCGACCATGTAGCACCGAGCACCTTGTTATCCAGCATTATCGCCGCTTTCGTGGTTGTGGAGCCTGAATCTATGCCCGCTGTGAGCCCCTCCTGCTCCTTTCGCTCCAGTATCCATCTCCTCCTTACTATCGTTCCCAGTGCTTCCATCCTGGTGAGTAACTCACCCGCCTTCGTTCGCTCCGTAAATGGATACATCACCACCGGCAGTTGCGTCCTCTGCTGGATGATGCGCCTTATCTCTGTCCTTATCACCGCACCCCTTGGACACTTGTGACAGCCGGCGATGAATACCGCGTCGGCATCACACAGCCCCTCCGCCACGGCATAGCCACGAGCTAATGCCACACTCAATCCATAGCTGTTCTTCATGTCATATCCGAACTCCTCGGTCTTCGATGCCACGTAGTCCAGGTCAACCTCGGGCACGAAGATCTCAGCGCCCACCTCCTCCGCTGCTCGCTCTATCTCGTGCTGCACGTTACCATAAATGGTGCCGCAGGAGACCTGTGCTATCCTTATCCTCCTATCCTCTCCCTCCATCTTTATCTCAGTCATAATACCATACTATATCTGTAATACGCTTATAAGTATGAGGAAATTAAACAAGAAATTAAATATCCATTCACATTTATATCTACCATCTATATAGCCTGGCACTTAGCCTGGCACCAGCACCAGCTCCTGCCAGAACCAGAGCCAGAGCCAGAGCCGTCAGGGTGGTGGCGACCTCTTCTCCACCACCACGAAACTCTTCGTCTTGCTCAGCGGTCGGCATTCCATTATCTTCACCACATCGCCCACCTTCGCAGCTATGCATGGCGGATTATGTGCGTGGATCTTGGACCTCCTTGGTTCATATCGCTCATACTTCCTTATCTTCTTCATATACGACCGCTGTACCACAACGGTCCTCTCTGCACGGTCACTCACCACCACACCCTCTATCAGGCAGCCCCGAACAGGTAGCTTACCATGGAATGGGCAGTTAGCGTCGTCACATTCGCGCTCCGGTGTTCTGACATCGATTCCTATATCTCGCGTCGTCATCTCGGCATACCCCTCCTTATCCGGTCCTCTGGTCTTGCTACGAGCTTATCACCCCTTATTCGCACCCGAAGACCACCATCGAGCACGAATATGAAGGTATTCCCCGCTTTTGGTATCCGCTTCTCCACCTGCTGCACTCCCCTCTTCGGGTTCGGGTGCGGGTGCGGGTCTGGCTCTGGTTCTGTCTCTATTACGAAAGTGTTCCTCGTCTCATCCACCACTCTGCCACGGAGTCCTCTCATGTCTCGGTTGGTGCTCTCCTCCACTTCCATCATCAATCCAATCAGTTCGTCCTGGGGCAAACTCTCAATCTTCATCCTCCAGCCGGTACCCCATCTCACGCAGCACCTTCTTCACCTCTGCCTTGTGATCACCCTGTAACTCCACACAGCCCTCTTTTACCGTGCCACCGCATGCGCATCGCGACTTCAGCTCCCTTGACAGCCCTCGCAGGTCCACCTCCTTCTCATCTATCCCCTTTATCACCGTGGTTATCTTCCCGAACCTCCTCTTCACCGTTGTGACCTTCACCAGTTGCTGCTCTTTCGCTATCTCTTTACAGATGCATAAATCCAGTGGTAGACCACATTTATCACAGATCTGCGTGCTCATTTTACCTTCTTTCATCGTATACCCTTCTTTATCTCACTCTCCACCGTCTTTAGCCTTGCTATTGTCCTTCTTATCTCCCTTATCCTGCCGGGGTTCTCGGATGCCCCACCGGTGGCAATCATTCCTCGCTCTCGCAACAGGTCGGTGACCAGGCTCTCCAGTTCGTCCTTCCTCTCCTTATCACTCATCTTCCTTATATCTTCAATTCTAAATATGCTCATTCCCCGTATCTGTATCTAATAATTTTATTATTTTACTACTTGCTGTTTGCTGTTAATATTGCTATCATCACCTTCCACCTCTACCTCCGGCTCCGGCTCATCCTCCACCTGTTCCATCGTCTCTTCCTCTTCTCCTCCTTCCTCTTCCTCTCCTTCCTCCACCTTCGCTTCTGCCTCCTCCTCTCTCTCCTTCTTTATTATGCGGAACGCATCCGGTCGCTCAGCATCTGGTCTCACTATCCATACCTGCACACCTATGGTACCAGACTTCACCTTGGCGATTGCATAACCGCGGTCCACCATCTCCTCTGCCACCTCACCGCAGTGCTTTATGTAGCCGTCCACCATCTTCTCCATTCGTCCTCTGGGTCCCTTCAGCTTGCCCGACATCACTATCTCACAGCCGAGGGCGCCGCTCTCCATTATCCGCTGCAGCATGGACCTGCCAGCTCTTCTGAAATGCCAGCCCCGTTCTATCAGTTTCGCCAGCCGACTCGCCATCAGAGTTGCACACAGCTCGGGTACCTCTATCGTCTGCACATCCAGCTGGGGATTGTCCAGTTCATGCCTCCTCTGCACGTCCTCCGTCAATTTCTTTATCTTCCTGCCATCTTTGCCTATTATCATGCCGGGTTTCTCCACCCGGAGTGTTATCTGTGTGCCCATGGGGGTCCTCTTTATCTCCATCCCCCCATACCCTGCACGGTCTAACTCCTTCTCGAAATGCTCGTTCAATCTTACCTTCTTTATCCCCTCTTTTACGAACAGCTTCTCTATCACTTGCCCTTACCCCTACCTCATCAGCTTCAGGTCAGTTCTTCCTCTTCTCCCTCTTCCTTTAATATCAATTCCACCGTGACCGTCTCGGTATTCTTCGGCGTTGCACGCCCGAAAGCTCGTGGCATTATCCCTTCTATCTTCCTCCCTTTCTTCGTCGCTATATGCCATATCCGCATGGCATCGGGTGAGAGCCCTTTATATTCTGCATTCGCTTTCGCCTCCCTTATCAGCTTCAGAATCGCTTCACTCGCCCTCACCGGGTATCTACCGGCATACCACTTGACCAGCCCTCTGCGATGAGCCACCTTCTTCTTGTGTCGCTTGAAAGGAACAGGGACTCGACCCTCAATCACAGCCTCCAGATATAGCTCCGCATCTTCCACCCACATCCCCCTCAACGCTCGGCATATCTCGTATGCATGCTTTGGCGAGATATGGAGCTCGTAAGCCATTGCTCTTGCCGTTATATCGGGGTCTACAATGTCTGAACCCAGGGAATATCTTACCCGCCCCATCTCTCACTCATCTACTTCAGCGGCACGTACTTTGAAGACCGCGTCGCGCCCACGCCCGCAGCACCGTGCACCACCTTCTTCCGCGTCAGTGCGAACTCGCCCAGATAATGACCTATCATCTCCGGCTTTATCTCCACGTACTCAAAGCTCTTACCATTGTGTATCCCTATCTTCTTACCCACCATGCTCGGGAGCACAATAGCATCCCTGAGGTGCGTTTTAACCTCGTCACGGCGCTCGAGCTTCGCCAGCAGTTTCTCCTCCTCCTCTCGCAGCTGCCTCCTCAATTTCCTGCGCTGTCTCGCTGGTAACAGCTCCTTTAACTCCTCCAGCTTCATCTTCCTGAGCTTAGCCAGCGTATAGCCACGATACTTGAACTCCTCTTCCTTCTTCTTCAGCGTGCTCTTTGCCTTCTTCTTCGCCATCTATACCACTCACTTATTCTATTATTCTCCTTCTTGCTATAACTATATTTATCTTCATCTTCATCTCCTATACCCGGTCCTCTTCGCCGCTATGTTCCCCACCTTCCTGCCCGGGGGTGCACCAGCGGGCGGTGTCTTCGGCTTACCGATGTGCTGGTGTCCACCACCGCCAAAGGGATGGTCAACGGGATTCATTGCCACACTCCTCACTATTGGATATCGCCCTGCTCGCGATTTCATTCTGTGATACTTCTTACCCGCCTTTACAAATGGCTTATCCGTTCTACCGCCACCTGCTACTACACCTATCGTAGCCATGCAATCCCACGAGAACCATTTCTTCTCACCACTGGGCATAATTACAAGGGACCTGCATGTCTCTGCCTCATGTGATACAAGGGTGGCGTAGCTGCCCGAAGCCCTTACGAACTTACCGCCATCACTGGGTGTGCCCTCTATGTTGCAGATGGCAATGCCTTCCGGTATGCGGCGTAACGGGAGGGTGTTACCCACCTTTATCGGTGCTGATGCGCCGTAAGCAATCTCCTCCCCCTCTCCTATACCCTCCGGTGCGATCACGAACCGCTCTTCTCCACTCTCCGTCCTTATCCGAGCAATAGGAGCACTCCTCGCAGGGTCATGGAGTATCTGAAGGACTCTCCCGGTTACTGTCTCATCACCCCGTACTCGGAGATGTTCGAGATTGCCCTTATACCGATGCGAGGGAGCTCTGAAGATCGGCGACCCTTTCCCTCTCCGCTGGACTATTATCCTCTTTCCCATCTCTCTTTGCTCTTCCTATCCTATTCTCTTCCTATCCTGTTTATTGCTGTTCATTGTTTATAGTATACCAAGCGAGGTGCCCACCTCTTTCGCTTTGCCTCCTTCCTCCAGCTCTACTATCGCCTTCTTCTCCCCCTTAGGGGTGATCATCGTCCGTACGCTCTTTACCGGTGTCTCAAATATCCGCTCCACCTCTTCTTTAATCGCGCGCTTGGTCGCCCTTATATCCACGATGAACTGGAGTTTGTTCTCGTCATCGATCAGCGAAGCTGCTTTTTCCGTAGCCAAAAGATGCTTCAATATCATTACAGCTCACCGAGTTTCATGAATGAAGACTCAGTCCAGATGGTTAATCGTCCGGGATGCGTCCCCGGAGCGAGTAATTCGGCATTCAGTGCATCGAGATAGGAGATATCCACCCCGGGTAAATTACGCGCACTTGCAGTTATCTTTATCTCCGTCTCCGGGGCTTCATCACCAGAGATGACAATCAGTGCGCTCTTCTTCCTCTTATACCGCCTGCCACGCATCTTGCCCTTTCCTGCTCTTATCTTCCGCTCACGTGCACGAAGGAGGTCATCACCTATACCGATGGTCTGGAAGAAGTCCTCAACCTCTCTGGTCTTCTCCAGTGTGACGAGCGAGTTCTCAACCACTATCGGCAGTGTAAGCTCGTCACTGAACCTGTGACCCCTGCTCCGTACGAGTTCAGGGTTCATGGTAGCCGCGATGGCGGACCTTATAGCTTTATGCCGCTCCTTATCGTTTATCTTACGTTTGAGTACCTTCTCGGTCTTTGGTGGGTGTGCCCGCCTGCCACCCACAGCCTGTGGGACCCTCGCAGCTCTCCTGCCGTTCTTTATTCGTGGCACTCGCGAGAGACCCCTGCCCACACCCCAGCTCTCAGCTGAGGTCCTCCTGCCTGCGAGTGGATCTGTACCCTTTGGCTGTAAGCGATGTGACTGTATAGCCAGCACAGCCTTCTTTATCAGGTCAGGGCGATACTCCTCCCTGAAGACCCCAGGCAGTGATAGCTCCTTTACGAAGTTACCGGAGAGATCCAGCACCTTCACTTTCCCTCCCTCTGCCTCTGTCATTCCTGTCATCATGTTACCTAATTCCCCTGTTGTGATTCCCTGCTTATATAGATGACATCAGGAGTAGCGGTGCCAGACTTGGGATACGGGCGTATAGCGTGTGAGATTCTGATTAATCTCTTCTTTGGACCGGGAACGCTACCTTTCACCAGGATGTACTCATTCTTCACCAATCCGTAATGGAGGAATCCGCCTTTCGGCGTTATCTCCGCGCCATCAGTGCCTATCTTTAATATCCGCTTGTTATACTCCGTGCGCTGGTGATAGCCCGTCTGTCCGAGTTGTGGTATCCTCCACCTCACCCGGCGGGGTCGCCATCCACCGATACAACCCACATGGCGCCCCCTCCCTGATTTCTTCGCCTTTGCGTTCTGTATCGTTACACCCCAGCGCTTTACAGGACCCTGTGTGCCCTTCCCTTTTGTCACTGCCGTAACATCCACGAAATCGCCCACCTTAAATACCTCGTCGACCCTTATCTCCTTTCCAACTACTTTACGGGCATACTCCAGGTCTCCCTCCACCACACCGCTCATCTTCAGCTCCAGCAGTTCCCCTCTCTTCTTCGGTACTCCGCTC
Organism: Methanosarcinales archaeon; assembly: GCA_025464275.1. Lineage (GTDB taxonomy): Archaea > Halobacteriota > Syntropharchaeia > Alkanophagales > Methanospirareceae > G60ANME1. The sequence continues at coordinate 8,458 of JAODGR010000079.1, read as the reverse complement.
ACAAGCTCAGGGATAGTGGTGACCAGTAATCTCATACTCAAACTCGTGCTGTCACCGGTCTCGTGGATGATATCCGCTATCCTGTCCAGGTCATCACCCGCCCATACCTCTGTCAATGCCCGTTTACCGTATACCGAGTCTTTATAAAGCCGAATACCCTGCACCTTCACCGGCGGTGTCTCTATCACCGTTACGGGGACGGAGATCTCCATCCCTTTTGTGAGACTATGCGGTGAGTTATCATTCAGAATGAGATGAGTCATGCCGGCTTTATAACCAACGAAGCCCTGTATCTGCCTGCCGGGCACTAACACATCCCTTCTTATCTTGCAGGTCTCGCTTCTCGCTCTTTTTCGGGGTGAGAATCCTAATGAACCCCGCCGAGGTCTGTGTCTCTTAACCATCTCCTTTAGAAGAATTGATGCATAGCATTATATAAATACGAATATAATGACGTAGCCGGGTCTCAGGCTCACTCATCCACCGCAATCACTTCCTTTATCTCCGGAATCTTAGCCTTCAGTGTTGCCTCAACGAAGTTCACCAGTGTGAACTGACTCATCGGGCATCCAGCACATGCGCCACGCAACTTCACCTTCACCGTGCTATTCTCCACACTCACCAGTTCTATACCACCGCCTTCCATCGCCAGAAGCGGGCGGATCTCTTCTTCTATTACGCCTTTTACCTTCTCCAGCATCTCCTCTCTCATGTTATTTTTTCCACTCTCTCTATCAAAGATAAACGGGACCATACATAAAAATAAAAATAAGAGGAAGTGAAAGGAAAGGAGGTAGAGAGGGTGATGAAGATAGGAATCATGGGTGCATGGAACACGGATTCGGGCGCTGCGATACATTCTGAACTGATTGGGCGGAGTTTTATAGAGTTGGGGCACGAGGTGGTGGTCTTCACCTTCTTCAGAGAGAGCATTCATGGCACTGCGATAGTGGGCGAGGATGAGGATTATGTGATAAGATGTTTCACTCTCTCATCGGCTAAGAACCCGGAGCTCCTTGCCACTCCTTTCCTCTGCCATGAGTATGAATTTTTTATAGTGGAAGACCTTGGCATGCTGCCTCAGGACCATCTTGGTAAGATATTTCACTGGATAAAGAGGAGAGCAAAGACGGTCACCGTGATCCATGATGGTAACCTGAAAGAGGACCCCTCATTCTATCAGTTTGACTGGGATGCAATAGTGTGTTTCGATGAGCGGTACTACAATTTTTTAAAGCTCGCCTATCCGGAGGAGATTATACATATAATCCCATTTCCATGCCTTCCCTGGAGAGGAGGAGAAGGGGCTGAGGATAAGAGGAGGATAAAGATAGAATGTCGAGAAAAATTGGGCTTGCCTCTGGATAGGAGAATCATCTTCCTTTTTGGTCCCACATCAAAATTCGGTGCTGATAAATTTGATATACTGAAGGAACTGCATAAGGATTATCCATTACTAATACTGGTGGTGACCAGGCATCCAGAAGCTCTTGAGAGATGGAGGCGCCTTAAGAAGGCGAATGCGGATATTGAGATAATCCAGCTAAGGGAGGAGAATCCAGATATAGGCAGGCTATATGAATATTTATACGCCTCTGACCTCCTGTTTTATAATAAACCGACCAAACCCAACACTGTTACAGTATCAAGCACAGCGTTCCAGTGCCTTGGCTCAGGTTGCCCGATGGTAGCGCGTGATTCTCCCTTTGTTGAGACTCTGAGGGGTATAATATATCAGTTCAGAACGGATGAGGAGCTCAGGTCAAGTATAGAGAGCGTGTTCAACGAGGACCGGAGATATAAAGAGATCATGAAGAATACGAGAGCGTATGTAAATGAGCATTCCGGGTTGAATATAGCCAGGAAGTTCATCCAGTTATTTGAGATATTGAATGAGGAAGGGCGATGACGGGTGAGAGTTTCAGGAGCATAGCACAGCGCAGGATAAAGCGCCTATTCGAGCTTGCAGAGCAGGAAGCGGCTCGGGGGAGAGAAGACAGGAGTGACAGATACGTCCAACTCGCCCGAAGGATTGGAATGCGATACCGTGTCCGAATACCCGGTCATTTAAAGATGCGCATCTGTAAGAGCTGTAACTCCTACCTGATACCGGGCAGGAACATGCGTGTTCGGCTCAGGGGTGAATATATCACCACCACGTGCCTGAGATGCGGGAGGCAGATGAGACGCCCGTACACATCGAAGCGAAGCCAAAGCGGGCAGAGATGAGTCATTCATCCTCATCATCATGAGAATCAGGGGCACGAGAATGGAGAGAGGTGGCGAAAGCCTTCTCCACAGACCGGCGGTGGATGGCATTGTATGAGCAGAAGGGGATTATTCTGCCATCAGGCGTGGCGTAATGGATACCGCACCTCTGCACCCGTTTCAGGTCGAAGTTGTAAGGGTCCTGGAAGTGCATGGCACCGATGAATAGAGCTCTGCGATGGAATTCCGCCAGTGAATCGCGATTACCTTTATCCAGGATATTGGTCAACGTGAATTTATCGAAGCCAGAAGGCGCCTTATCATAGTCTATAAACTTCTTACCCTGGGTCATTATCCGGGTCATCGCCTTCAGTTTCCCTATCCTCGACCCCCTCATCTCCTCCGCCTGAGCTTCTATGAACTCCATCAACCCCTCAACGTCTATGAACTCGGTTATCGGAATGAACTTACCGTCTTCTACGAAGACATAGGTGGCGGCACCGCAGTGTGGATGAACAGAGAATTCCAGCTGTGGCACGCCCTTCCATGCTTCCACGAAATGCGAGATAGCCACGACGAAGGGTACGGGATAGAAGCTCTCCCGGGGTATCTCTCCCCCCGTCTGCTCTTCCAGAGCTTTTATATAATCGGGAATTGTTATCCTACCTCTCCTCCGCTCGCTCTCATCCACCCTGCCCTCGAAGGAGATGGGCTGGGCGTTCACGCCGCGGACTATATCCAGGTTCTCTGCCGCGAATCTCACCATATCGCCAATCTGATGGTCATTTACACCTCTCATGAGGGTGGGTACAAGTACAACGCTCTTTAGACCTGCTCTGCGACAGTTCTCAATCGCCTTCAACTTCGTCTTCAATGCGGGTATGCCCCGTAATACCCTGTAAGGCTCATCGGTGACGCCATCGAACTGTAAATAAACGGTATGCAACCCAGCCTCAGCGATCTCACGGCAGAACTGCTCGCTCTTCGCCATGGCTATCCCGTTTGTGGCGACCTGGATGTGAGAGAATCCAATACCACGTGCCATTCGCACTATGTCCACAAAGCCATCCCTTATCGTGGGTTCACCACCTGCGAATTGAATTGCCGGGCAGGGTGGCACCTCACTCCTGAGGAGCTTCATCATCTCCCGCAACTGCTCCATTGAAGGTTCATACAGGTAGCCTGCCGCTGCGGCATTTGCGAAACATGTGGGGCAGTGCTGGTTGCACCTGTTTGTGAGGTCTATAATGGCGAGCATCGTCGAGCTCTTGTGCCTTGGGCAGAGTCCGCAGTCATAAGGGCAGCCCTTCTCCGTGTTCGTGATTCTGATACCTGCATTACCAGTGTACATCCATTTTGCGAACTTATAATAGAGTGAGGCATCAGACCAGTATACATCATCGAACTCGCCGTGCTTCTCACACCTCTTCTTTATCAGGATTTTACCATCCGATTCATACACCTCTGCATCTATAACTTCTAAACACACCGGGCACAGCGATTTAGTCCTCATCTCCCCTCTCCTTTATTTATCCTTTAATAAGGAAGACAAGCGAGTATATAAAGATAAAGTTAACGATTTACTTTACGGTTTACGGTTAACAGGTAACGGGTAACAGGTAACGGGTAACAGGTAACAGTTAAGTTAACAGATTTATATCTATCTGCATCGGATGCTCAGACCATCTCCAGCCATTTTATCCTGTCCAGTCGGAATACCCGATGCTCCTCCCTCAGATGGCAGTAGCCCTCCATGTACTGCTCATCCACTCTATAAGGCACTACCAGTCGCTCGGTCTCTCTATACCCGCCTGAGAGATAGACCATTCGTAGCATCTTTTCTCCCCTTATCGCTTCTTCTATCAAGAGCCGTTTCCGTTTCCGTAGCATGGTATAGTTATGAGTGGGAGCATGTGGTTCGCCTCCTTCGCCTCCTCCTTTCGACTGGAGCATGTAATTGCGAGGAAATATCCCCCTCTTCTTCAGTGCCTCATGGCATCTATCCACATCCTCCTCTCTTATCACGAATAAGGTGTGAGAAGGTCTCCGCACCACATACTCTCCTATCGCCCTCTCCACTTCGGTAGCCGTTACCGCATCATCTGCTTCGATATAGATGAGCGATTCCTCCTTTATCAATTCTGCAGCCACTCCACGGTGGGAGGGGTCCAGTATCACCATGGAATCGGAGAGCTCTTTCAATAGATGCCGCTTTATCTGCTCCTTCTCTTTTATCACCGCCATCAGTTCAGGGTCTGCTTGGAGGAACAGCCCTGCTCTCAGCTCTACCCTGCCGTACTGTTCACCCCAGTCCTTCAGTGTGTAGAGTACATTCTGAGGTATCTCGGTCTTCGCCTCCCGCTCGAGGAATTCAATCATCTTTGCAAGGGTGATGCCGTTATCCATTGCGTTCAATAGTGCTCTCCTGGTGAGCATGAAGATACGGACTCTATCTATGGATTTCAACTCAGCGAAGCGACTTAACAAGAAGAGTGCGTAATCAGAAGTCTCGGGCAGTGCAATCACCTCGAAGTTCGGCTGCACGATGAGCCCTCTCTCCCCATCTCCATCTCCACCTCGATCCGCCTCCGTAGTGGATCCGAAGAGAGGTGGCTTTAGACAGAATACCTCCCTGGGAGCTTCGCTGTCACCACCATAGAGCTTGCCTTCTTCCAGCAGCCCCAGTTGTCTTAGATGTTTGAAGACTCTACTCCGCGCGATGGAAATTGGATGCTCAAATAGCCAATCTATGCGGTCCTCATCTCGTAACAGGAGAAGATTCCTCATCATTTTATAAAATGTGGCATGGTCATACCATACGTCAGGCTCCAGTGCCTTCAGTTCATGCAAGATAGCCCGCTCTGCTCTGTTATAATAGCGGGTTAAGGCATCGAGTATGAGACGTACCCTCTCCTCCCTGCTCAGCATCAGGAACTTCTCGGCTTCCTCTCTCACCATCAGCACGGGTTTGCCATTCTGGATGCGTTCAGTGACGAGATTCAAATCGTAAGCGAGCCTAATCAGTGAATCCAGCCTATCCCTGCTCTTCACTGTCAGCATCTCCTGTATCTTCTCCGCTGTTCGCTTTGGTATCTCAGCCCGTGCCGGTGTGAGCTGGATACCAGTTGCAGCGAGTGATAGCAGGGTAAAGAGGTCATTCAGTAGTGTGTATCCTTCATATCTCCTATCTCTTATCGTTATCCTCGTATCCCCGTCCCCCACGTACATCTCCTCTATGCTGGGTCTCGCTGCGAATTCCGCTTTTATCGCATCCCGGAATTCAGAGGGGACGATGTATACGATAGGTCCATGGGAGCTGTATTTCCGCTTCCTGACGAGCAGTAGTAATCCAAGCAGCCCTTTGGGCTTGAGCTCAGACCTGCGAGGGTAATACGAGAAGTCATAAGAGAAGACATTATAGGGGCATAAGCCCAGCTCTGACTCCTCTATTCCATACTCATACAGGTAAGATGCCTCGATAGACCAGCTATTGATGGAGAAGACGCCCAATATCAGCTTCTCACGCTCGGATAGGGAGGCTATAACGTGTTTTATCCGCTCTTTATGCCTCATATGGGCAGCGACGTATTTTATAAGCTCCTTCTTGTCCATCGAATCTGTAGAGTCGGTATTGATATCCCACAGTGATGCCACAGCGATAATATCAGCGATTTTAAGTTTTGAAAGCCGCTCCTCCAGTATAAATTGCCTCTTCTTCGACTTTCGCTTCTGTTTCTTCATGCCTCCGTATTCTTATTCTTATTCGTATTCATACCTTAAACCTTTTATAGGAGATAGAAACAGTTAAAAAATTATTCATGCGATACGATGCGATGAGAATGGGGAGCAGCCAGCCACGGGCGTTTCCCTCACCCCTGATCGTGCAGAGTGATAAGACGATACTGGTGGAGGTGGACAATCCGGGATTTGAGGCTGCTCGCGATGCGATAGCACGATTTGCCGAGCTGGTAAAGAGCCCGGAGCATGTGCACATCTATCGAATAACCAATTTATCACTCTGGAATGCGGCAGCGGCAGGAATGACTGCCGGGGAGATCATCGCGACACTGGAGTCTTTCAGCAGGTACGAGGTGCCAGGGAATGTTATCAGGGATATAGAGGATTACATATCGAGGTACGGGCGTCTGAAACTGGAGAAGCAGGATGGAGCACTGGTGCTCAGGAGTGAAGATGAGATACTGCTGAAGGAGGTGACAATGAACAAGACGGTTCGGCGTTACCTCACAGGGGAGCAGATAGACGAATGTACGGTGGTGGTGAAGCCGGGTGCGCGGGGCTACATAAAGAAGGCGCTAACTGATATCGGATTCCCGGCAGAGGACCTCGTCGGGTATGTGGAGGGTGAGTTCTTCCCGCTGCATCTCCGTAGCACCACGAGGTCAGGCTTGCCCTTCTCGCTCCGCAGATATCAGCAGGAGGCGATAGACGCGTTCTATGCAGGTGGTAGCGCGGCAGGTGGTAGTGGTGTGGTAGTACTCCCGTGTGGTGCGGGTAAGACGGTGGTGGGGATAGGAGTGATGGAGAAGCTGGAGACAAATACACTGATCATCACCACCAGTACGGTTGCTTCGCGTCAGTGGCGTGATGAGCTGCTGGACAAGACCGACCTGGAGGAAGAGGATATAGGAGAATACAGTGGCGAGAAGAAGGAGATAAAGCCGATAACTCTTGCCACATATCAGATTTTAACATACCGGCCGAGAGGGGCGGTTGAGGGTGATAATGACAGCTTTCCGCATTTCACACTCTTCAATGAGCGTAACTGGGGATTGATAATTTATGATGAGGTGCATCTGTTACCCGCACCGGTATTCAGGGTGACTGCGGAGCTGCAGGCGAAGAGGCGGTTGGGACTGACTGCGACACTGGTGCGTGAAGATGGGAGGGAGAAGGATGTATTCGCGCTTATCGGACCCAAGCGTTACGACGCGCCGTGGAAGGAGCTGGAGCGGCAGGGCTGGATTGCGGAGGCGATATGTAATGAGATAAGGGTGGGTATGGATGATGAGCTCAGGCTCAGGTATGCACTTGCACCGGAGAGGAATAAATACAGGATTGCAGCGGAGAACCCGAGAAAGCTGGATATAACAAGGGCGATAGTGGAGCATCACCGTGCGAGGGGCGACCGGATATTGATAATTGGGACGTACATAGAGCAGCTGAAGCAGGTGGCGGAGCTGATAAATGCACCGCTTCTGACGGGTAAGACCTCAAATCGGGCGAGGATGCAGCTATATGATGACTTCAGAGCGGGTAAAGTGGATACGATAGTGGTCTCGAAGGTGGCGAACTTCGCGGTTAATCTGCCGGATGCGAATGTTGCAATCCAGATATCGGGTACCTTCGGCTCACGCCAGGAGGAGGCGCAGCGGCTGGGCAGGATACTGCGACCCAAGAATAATGGCTCTCCTGCTTTCTTCTATTCACTGGTCAGTAAAGAGACGAAGGACCAGGATTTTGGTGCTAAGAGGCAGTTATTCCTCACTGAGCAGGGTTATCGGTATGTAATAACCGACACCTTTGATGGCGCCATTTATGGATGAAGAGCATGCCCCTCACACGTGTGCCACCGGTGGAGCGGATAGCTCCGTATAAGGAATATCTGCAATCCGGGGAGGGATTTGGTATAGCGAGGGAAGTACCGAGGTGTATATCAGCCTGTCCTGCGGGCTGTGACATCCAGGGCTATCTGAGGCTGGTGGAGGAGCGGAGGTATAAGGAGGCGTATTCACTGATAATGGAGACGATACCACTCCCCGCTTCTATCGGGCGGATATGCCATCACCCGTGTGAAGCGAACTGCCGGCGGAAATTCTTCGATGCTCCTGTTGCCATTGCAGCAGTCAAGCGATTCGTGGGTGATTATGCCTGTGCCAGCAGGGGCGGTTCAGCGGTTAAGAGTAAGGGAAAGAGCAATGGAAAGAGTGAGAGTGGGGGTGAGAGTGAGGAGAGGACCAAGCGGGTGGCGGTCATCGGTGCAGGACCTGCGGGTCTGACGGCTGCGTTTCGACTGGCGGTTAGGGGTTATGGAGTGAAGATATATGAGAAGTTACCGTCAGAGGGAGGTATGCTCTTCGCCGGTATCCCGCCATATCGGTTACCAAATGAGGCATTGAGGGATGAGATAGAAGCGTATAAACGTGCTGGCGTGGAGGTAGCAGTGGGTTAGGAGATAGACAGGCGTGAGTTTGAGCGGTTACGTCAGGAGTATGACGCTATCTTCATCGTA
>JAODGR010000042.1 GCA_025464275.1 Methanosarcinales archaeon | reverse complement strand
GAGATATGAGAGGGGAGGGGGTGTAGATTTTTAAGTCCCGGATATAATTCCTTATTGTTGTTATTCGTTAATCGAGTGTGAGATGTTCGATTACATCGTGGTGGTGGTTGGTGAGGAATCGGAAGTGGAGCAATTGGAGCGCTTCCAGTGGCATGAGGGTGTGATACAGGACTCTGTTCTCATACCCGTTGCAGAGAGTAGCTGGAAGGGCAGAGCGGGTAACGGGCTTGGCACATTGTTCGCTATCCTGAATGCATCATCCGCGGTGGGTAAAGAGCTGGTGGCGGAGGTGAAGCATGGTAAGAGTGTTCTTATTGTCCATTCCGCGGGTGAAGGCACGAGGAATATCCTCACAAGAACCTGCAAGAGTAAAGCATTCATCGAGCTGCCCGGGGGTTTGACCATCCTGGAGGGGGTGATAAAGCAATTTCAGCCGTTCTCCATTCCCTACCGGATACTGGTTACCTGGGGCGACCAGTTCTTCTTCATCGCTGATGCTCCTGAATTGATAAGGGAATGTGCACAGCTCTCGCATGTGATGCTATTTGGATTAAAGTTAAAATCTGAGTTAACAGAGGAGATGGTATCCAGATACGGTATTCAGATAGTTAGATGGGGTGAAGGTAGCACAGGAGGAGGTAAAGCCTGTGAACTGCTTGATTTTGACGACACGCGGGACTATGAAGCGGTGCAGAGGAAGATAGAGAGACATAGAGCAGGGGATGGTGGAACTGAGGCGGGTGTACTCTTGAACCTGGGTTTATTCACATTGAGTGGTGCTCTGGCAGAGCGGATGCTGGATATATTCCGCGATAGGCTTGAAGAGAGGGAGGGGAAGTTCAATTCGGACGAGTTATGGCAGTTATGGGTCTCTCCCCGGGATTCTTATCCGGGTTCTCCTGCTGCCAGATGGCTGATAGAGCGTGCAGAGCGATTGAAGATGGAGATGGACTCGGGTTCCGGTTCCAGCCTGATATTGAGCTTTGCAATGAGTGAGAGTAGCATCTGGCTCGATTTCGGGACGAATGAAAGCTATTACAACAATATGATGTCGCTTTTGAGAGGAGAGGGTGAGCCATTGAGGGAATTCCTGAATCTCCCACATGCCACCGATGTGCGCGGGGATGAACATGACCGTGGTTGCGAGATTCAAGATTCTATCTGTGTAAATGCGGAGATAGATGAGGGGTTGATAAAGAGGAGTGTGGTATCGAACACAAGGATGAAATACGCAGTACTCGAGGATGCCTGCGTCTTCAACTCCAGAGTGGAGCGAATGAGGGGCAGAAACTGCGTGGTTTATCACCTGGTGGATGCGAATGGTGAATTGCTCGAGGTTAACGACTGTGTACTTGTGGACGTCTTCCACCCGGTGAGGGGTAGGATAAGACTGAGATTCCCCATCGGTAAGGAGAATGGACCAAAGGATGAATGGTGGTCCTCCACCCTACCCGGGAACGAATATTCATTGAGAGAAGTGGCAGCCATGGTAGCAGGTACGTCCGTGGACGAGATGGAAGCTACGAGAGAGAGGCATATACGCCTGGCAGATGCAATTGCCTCCGATGTCGAATCAGTGAGAGCGGTGGTCAGACGACCACTGAAGCTCAAGCCCATACGCATAAATAAGCCCTGGGGGTATGAGTTATGGTGCGCTTCACCCCGCAACTGTGTTGAGATTGAGGGAGAGGGTGATGGTGAAGGTGATGGTGAGGAGTTCATCTCATGGCGGTGGTGCCTCTGTGAGCTCAATTCCTTCTTCTCGGAATTGATATTTGGGCTGAGGATGGAGGAATTCCCGCTGATGGTGAAGATAATAAAGGCAGAAGAGAACCTCTCAGTACAGGTGCATCCCGATGACCTCTATGCACGCAGTCTGGGCGATGTAATGGGCAAGGAGGAGGCGTGGTATGTGATTGAGGCGAGAGCGGGGGCAAAGGTCTATCTGGGATGGAGTGGGAGCTCCTACACATCCGATGGCAATGGCAGATTTAGATTCCGGGAGCTGGTGAAGGGTGGCGAGATAATGAACTACCTGCATACCTCTGACGCCCATGTCGGTGACATCTACCACATCCCTCCCGGTGTCATCCATGCACTGGGCGCGGGTATAACGGTATATGAGGCAAGTACCACCTCAGAGAGGACCTTTCGGGTCTATGACTATGGGAGGGGGAGGGAGCTACATCTGGATGACGCCCTGAATGTACTCAAGTTTGATGAGCCACGTGGATGGGAGTTGAAGCATGAGGGGGAGCACCTGAGGGGCAGGCATCTGGATTTGAGGCTCATCACGGTTCATGATGGTGCTGGTGCTACAATAGTGAACATGGAGGGTGCATCTCTCCTCACCTGTGTGAGGGGGCAGGTTACTCTGATAAGAGGGGATGCAAAACTGCCATTAAATACCTTTGAGACTGTACTGGTACCCGCTGCGTGTGAGAGAGAGGGAGAGGGAGTGAGAGTGAGGGGTGGTGGCAGGGTTGAGCATAAGCTGGAACTGGAGGGTAATGGTGAGCTTATAGCTGCCAGTTTTATTATTCCATAAGCCTTCGTATATGATGTGAAGTGGCTGAGCAGGCTCACCTCGAACAGGAGCGGGGATGAAATACCCACCATCGTATCATTCCATGAGCTGGATAGCTGGCTGGATAAGGTCTCAAACCTGATATTCCGCGGTATGGGTACGAATACTGTGGCACTCTATGAGGAGCTGGAGGATAAACGAGATGAGCTCAGGCAGTGCATCACTGAGCTGCGAGACGCTGAGCCGAGAGGTGATATGCCACCCCAGATCATGAAAATAGGACTCCTGAGTCGTGATAAAATGGTAAAGCTCCTGTATTCACTGTGCGACAGGATAGTCACACCTGCTAATACCCAGACGAGCTATAAAACCATTTTAGAGTTCTATAACAGGATATCCACGAGTATGGAATCGGTATTATGGAACATCTCGAAGAGCATCTATTATGTCCGCTCCCTGTTCCCCGAGGAGGTCAGAGCAGTCGAGGCGGAACTGGAGCAGGTGAGAGCCATTCTTGACCGGCTGGTATCGCCTATGAAGGGTAAGGATAGAGTCATTCAGAATTTAAGCCGTGTATATGGATTGATGGAAGAGATAAGGGAGCTGATGAGGGAGATAGAGGTGGAAGAGGGCAGGATTCGCGCGGATGAGGAGGAGTGTACAACCCTCAGGCGCGGAATAGAGCTATCAGAGTGGAGATTGGAGGAGATAGGGAGCGATGCTGAATGGAAACAGGTTGTGGAGTATGAAGCCGAACTGAGAGCTATTGAGCATGAACAGAACACACTCAGGTCGGATATAAATAATCTTTTCGCACCTCTGCAGAAGCCACTCAGCCTGTTGAAGAAGCAGGACAGTACCGGGCGGATTGCTCTTTCACCTGCGCTCCGTACAGCAATCACTTCCCTCATGTCACCACCGGTTCAGGCATTAAATGCGGACGTAGAAACCCATCTCCGTTCTATAAAGGAGTTAATGCAGGATACCAAACTTATGAATGACCGTAAGCGAGTTAAGACACTGAAATGGATAGACCATCTCCTGAATACCGACCTGTCAGGCATCAGAGCGAGGTATGATTCACTGTTATCGAGAGCGGAGGAGGTGAGGAGTAGACTGTCCGTGCTGAAGATAAAGGATGAGCGTGATGAGCTTGAGCAAGCGATTAAATCAGCCAGAGGGCAGCTCACTCGCCTGGAAGAAGGGATAGCGAGGAGAAGACGTGGCATAGTATCCCTGGAGAAGGAACTGGAAGCGAGGGTAAAGGTGCTACAGACTGAACTGGGTGTGATTACGGGCAAGAGGATAGAGGTTAAATTTGAGTTCCGTTCCGATGTGAGGAGGTGAGGGATGAGATGAAGGTGGCGTTCTATTACCGAAGTGTGAATGGTGGGATAAGGACGCACGTGGAAGCGCTATCAATGAAGTTGAGGGAGATGGGCGTCGAGGTGAAGCTGATAAACCAGTATGCTCTTGGCTCATTCATGCTCGGCAATTCCTCAGGCGGTATCTCTTACGGGTTTGATATCTCTCTGGGGAAGATAAGGAAGGAGGTGGAGGATTGCGATATCCTGCATATACACCATGCGGCGACGTTCTCAGAATTCCTGCTGCCTTTCTCCTCCATATGCTCCGAGTGCAGTATCATCAATACATTTCACATCCCGGTGGGTAACAATTTTGGTGGTGAATTTGCGAAAGCGCTCATCGGCACACTCGCATCGCTGTACGAGGGGCGGTCAAAGAAGTTCATATCGGTGAGTTCAAAGATAGCGGAGGATATTCAGCGATACTGCTTCGAGACGGAGACGGTGGTCATCCCGAACGGTGTGGACATAAATCGTTTTCATCCTCGAACTCGTGCCGGTGCTGGTGCCGGTGCTGGTGCCGGCATCGTTAAGCGTAGGAGGGGTATATATATCGGCTATCTGGGGCGATTATCGCCAGAGAAGAATATAATAAACATGATAAAAGCGGTGAAGAGATTGATGTATGACTCGACCCCTGTGCCGGTATATCTGAAGATTGCGGGTACGGGACCACTGTATGAGCGGATAAAGAGGCAGGAAAACGAACGAATAAAGGTGCTGGGCTATGTTGATGATGCCGCCTCATTCTATCGTAGCCTCGATATCTTTGTACTGCCCTCCAAGCTGGAGGCGCAGCCGATTGCATTGCTTGAAGCGATGGCTTCTGGCTTACCGGTAATAGCAACCGATGTGGGAGATAACGGGTATTATGTGCACGGGAACGGTATTCTATGCGGTACCACGGTGAATGAGATAAGAGATGCGATAGTGGAGATGCTGCATTCCGACCTGGAGAAGATGGGGGAGGAGTCGAGGCAGATAGTGGAGCGTGGGTATTCGTGGGACCGGATCGCTGCACGGACACTGGATGTATACAGGAGTATAAATAAAGCATGAGTATTACTTTACGTTACTTCTTACTTCATGTATTTAATCTGTATACTTTAACCTCTCTCTTCACATATAAAGGCGTATATCCGTCAATAGACTGGTTAGTCCAGAGCCTGTAATAAGTAGTCTGATTCGTGAGATTGTTCATTGCAACCAATTGTCCACGCTCATCTAACGCCATCCTGATTGATTCATTGAGCGATGTCAGATTGTATCCCGCGGCATAACCTATTATGGGAGATATAAACGCGTCGTTTAGGAAGAGCATCAGGTACACTTCCGAGCTGTTATGCCGCTGCTTGAGCGTTCGGGCTATCTGCAATCCTCTGTCAGGGTCTGTTGCCATTATGACCACCGAAACTGCCCTCACATCATCGTCCGGGAAGTGCATCTGGTCAATTACCGACCGCCGGTGTGCGAAATAAGCCAAGGAATTACCATAGTCCCACCAGAGTATAAACAGAGAATCCGGGTCTGTGTGGTTTTTAATGTACAGGAATGCTTCTTCTATTTCCGGATTGAGGGTGTACATGCGGGAATAGCGTACATAATTTAAAGAGCCAATAACCGGGTTTATGAAGGTGAGGCAGAGTATAAGTATAAAGCAACCTGCAGCCAGCTTTTTCCGTACCCCTTCCCCAGCTCGCGGTCCCTGCCTTGCTACATCCAGTATGAAAGCGGCACCGATGCCGAGCGATATGCACACGAAGATCGAGAAGATATCCATGAAGTGATATGCCCTGATTGCGGGGACCATGGTAACGATGAGTGCAGCAAGGAGATACAGAGTGTGTTGCTCATCGCGGTTGTAAAGAGCATAAATACCAACCGCAGCCAGGGCGAGCCCAACCAGCAGGAATGTACCGAAAAGGGGTTCAAAGCTTCCAGGTTGCGGTGGCATGAGGTCAGCGGTGAATTTATATACCAGGGGACCTTCTATAAACCGGAGCATCTGTGCAGCTCTTAGTATATCCGCAGTGCCACCCACGGGATACAGTATCAATGCTATTACAGTTCCAAAAAGCAGGCTGGAAGAGATGAACACCCATGTCTTTTGCAGATATCTTTTAGCATCACCATGATGAGGGTGGAGCAAATAGAAAGCGGATGAGAGAAGAGCGTAAAGAATCAGTATAGCATGAAGGATGAAGTATCCACCCCATGTGAAACCTGTAACGCCAATAAGAACTGCTGGCGCGAGGATTGTAGCCAGATAGATTGCTCTGTTTTTGTACTCCACAGGAAGAGGATTTTTTACCGCCTTCAGCGCTTTATATGTAACTGCAACTGTTGAAACGATTAAAAACAGTGAAAGAGCGTTGTGGAAAACAAACCCCTTCATGGTTCGGGAGATCAGGAACTGAGAGAATGAAGCGAGCACGCCGGCAATAACACCCGCAGAATTATTGAAATTGAACATGCTTTTTGTAAACCAGTATATGATTAGTACGGTGCCCGCTCCGAGCAGTGGAGGTACTACACCCTCAGCGATGGTCATGCTGGATAGTGAGGTTTTGAAGGGGATGAGGTCTATTATCCAGCCAGTGAGGGCAAGGAGGTAAGCCATACCAGGTTGATACAAAGGAGCCGAGCTGAAAGGGTCTGGTACCGCCGGGTGTCCATAGGAGTAGATATATTCTGCCTGTCTTGCCATATAGGCGTCGTTATCCCATTTTGGCTCCCATGCACCACCCATAAAGCGGATTGTAAATGATATAGCAAACAGTAAAGCGAGGGGAAGCAACTCCTCTTTAATCCTCTTCCAGCCCACATTCTTTAGCATGAATATGCTTCAGTGAGTAACCGATATTAATTGATGATAGAATTAGAGAGATTATATAAAAAGGTATAACTCCTTCACCATCTTCGTATCTCTTCTTTCATTCCACTGTGTTGCGAGTTTCCACACTACTAAGT
>JAODGR010000075.1:12055-31749 GCA_025464275.1 Methanosarcinales archaeon | reverse complement strand
CCCGAATTCACCACTATCGCCATCCCAGTTGCAGCAGTACTCGGGCTGTTATTCTTATACAATCGCCGTAAGCGAAGTGAAATGAAGGATTAGCATAAAATAAAAGCCCGCACAAGAACTCCTCTACCTGTACATGCTCCCGCTCCGATAACCCTCAAGGTCCAGGGTGATATACCGGAAACCGAGCCTCCTCAGCTGTGCCGCGATACGGTTCCAGTCACGCCCGCGCGAATTGAACACTCCCGCAGCTTCTAACTCCGACCTCGAGAGCTCTATCCTCGCTATCCCATCGCAGTGCAGCCGAACCCTGAGCTGAGCGAAGCCCGCATCTGCAATGATACGCTCTGCTCCCTCTATCATCGCCAGCTTATCACTCGTTATCCGCTCCCCGTAGGCTATCCGGGTCGCCAGGCAGGCATTTGAAGGCTTAGCCCAGAAAGGCAGCCCCATCTCGCGCGCTATCGCTCGTACCTCGGGCTTTGTTATGCCCGCTTCAGCCAGTGGATGCCACAGACCCGCCGCCCTCGAGGCTGCTATGCCCGGTCTGTCCTCTTCCTCACGGTAATCAGTTGCATTAACGCCTTCTGCAACGGTATTTATACCACTCTCCTTCGCTATCTGCCATAATAACTCAGAAAATCGGGTCTTGCAGTAGTAACATCGCCTGGGTGTGTTCATCACGAACATCTCATCCTCCAGCATTGAGAGCGGTACCACCTCATGCCTGATGGAGTAGTGTGATAAGAACCCCTTTATAGCCTCCAGCTCACTATCCGGGATGAGCTCCGTGGCTATGGTCACAGCAAGGACGTCATCACCCAGCACTTCTTCTGCCACTGCGAGCAGCAGACCACTGTCCACACCACCCGAGAACGCCACGATTAAACTGCCACAACTCTCTATTCGTGTACGCAATACTTCCAGCTTACGCTCCACCACCCTCTTCCTCTCCTTCCCCTCCTCTCTCATCCCTTACCTCTATCCATCAATCCATCATATGTATGATATGTATGTAACCATCTAACTTTTAGAGTGTGATGAGATGGTGACGGAGAAGCACAGCCTGAAGATAGCGGTCGCGGGGAAGGGTGGTGTGGGGAAGACCACCATTGCAGGTACACTTGCACGACTCATTGCAAGGGATGGGCGTAGAGTGGTCGCGGTGGACGCCGACCCTGCTATGAATTTGAAATACACCCTGGGCATAAAGACCGACCCTGCTCCGGTATCAGAACTGAAAGACCTGATATTTGAGCGAACAGGTGCTTATTCTGGCTCTGGTGTATACAGGCTGAATCCGAAGGTGGATGACATCGTCGAACGATACGGTGTCACGGGACCGGATGGGGTGGTTCTGGTGGTGATGGGCACGATAAACCGTGGTGGTAGCGGGTGCATATGCCCGGAGAGCGCTTTCCTTCGCGCGCTGTTACGGTATGTGATATTCCGGGAGGATGTGGTGATAATGGATATGGAAGCGGGGATAGAGCACTTAGGGCGGGGCACAGCAAGGGGGGTAGACCTGATGCTGACCGTTGTGGAACCCGGAATGAGGTCGGTGGAGACCGTGGAACGGATAAAGAAGCTCGGTGAGGATATCGGGATAACCCGGATTGCAGGTGTAATCAACAAAGCGACCGATTCCGGAGTGGTTGCGGAATTGACTGAGCGATTGAATGAGCTGAACATACCTCTGCTGGGCGTGATACCCCATGACCAGGGATTGATAGAAGCAGATATGAGAGGAGAAGCGCCGGTGGAGCGCGGTGGTGAAGCGGTCGAGCGGATAAAAGAAATAAAAGCTATGATTTTAAATTATTCACCCCCTCAATTTCATCTATGAGATGACAGTAGTAGATGAGGTGATGAGAAGGGGGAGTGTGAGGAGATGGGAGAGATAGTGAAGATTGCCGGTCCTTTAGTGGTTGCCGATGATATGCGTGGCTGTGAGATGTACGAGGTGATAAAAGTAGGAGAGGAGGGCTTGCTGGGTGAGACGATAAGGCTGGATGGTGAACTTGCATATATCCAGGTGTATGAGGATACAACGGGCTTGAAGCCCGGTGAGCCTGTGACAAGGACGGGCGCACCACTATCGGTCGAGCTTGGACCCGGGATTTTGAAGAACTTCTTCGACGGTGTGCAGCGACCACTCGATGCGATAAGGGCGAAGGTGGGTGATTACATCACGAGGGGTGTATACATAGAAGCACTCGACCGTGCCAGGAGATGGAAGTTCACACCCAGGGCAGAGGAAGGGCAGGAGATAGAAGGGGGTGATATACTCGGCGTTGTACAGGAGACCGAGGTGATAGAGCACAGGATTATGGTACCACCGGGTGTGAAGGGCAGACTCATAGAGCTGAAGGAGGGTGAATTCACGGTTGATGAATGCATAGCGCGTGTGGAGCCGGTGGCGGAGGGTGGTGGCGGCGGAGCAGCAGGAGCAGGAGCAGGAGCTGAAGTGGAACTGAAGATGATGCAGAACTGGCCGGTGAGGCGAGGTCGCCCGTACAGGGAGAAACTGGACCCGGATGTACCTCTACTCACCGGACAGCGGATCAATGACACCTTCTTCCCCATAGCGAAGGGTGGCACGGGTGCAATCCCGGGCGGGTTCGGAACCGGTAAGACGGTCATGCAGCACCAGCTGGCACGATGGGCTGATTCTCAGGTCATCGTTTATATCGGATGCGGTGAACGTGGCAATGAGATGACCGAAGTGCTGGAGGATTTCCCAAAGCTCGTCGACCCCTATACCGGTAAGCCGCTGATGGAACGGTCCACTCTCATTGCAAACACCTCTAATATGCCGGTAGCAGCCCGGGAGGCTTCTATATATACCGGCATCACCATCGCGGAGTATTATCGTGATATGGGCTATGATGTGGCTATACAGGCTGATTCCACCTCCAGATGGGCGGAAGCGCTGCGAGAGATATCAGGCAGATTGGAGGAGATGCCGGGTGAGGAGGGCTATCCCGCTTATCTGGCTGCCCGGCTATCGGATTTCTATGAACGAGCGGGGCGGGTAAAGACACTGTGCTCACCAGGTGAAGAGCGTATAGGGTCCGTTACGGTGGTCGGCGCGGTATCACCGCCAGGAGGTGATTTCTCAGAGCCCGTAACACAGAATACCCTCCGTGTGGTGGGTGATTTCTGGGCGCTTGATTCCGCACTGGCAGACCGTAGGCATTTCCCCGCTATAAGCTGGCTGCGTAGCTATTCTCTCTACATTGGCTACCTCAGTGACTGGTTCACGAAGCATGCCGCTTCGGACTTCATGGACCAGCGGGAGGAGATGATGAGCCTGTTACAGAAGGAAGCGGAACTGCAGGAGATAGTACAGCTTGTGGGCGCCGATGCGCTACCGCCACGAGAGAGGGGTATACTGGAAGTGGCACGAATGATAAGGGAGGATTTCCTGCAGCAGAATGCATATCACGAGGTGGACTCCTACTGCTCACTGGAGAAGCAGTATCTGATGGCGAAGGTGATTCTCCAGTGGTACGACAGTGCGAAGGAAGCGATAGAGCGAGGTGTGAGGGTGGAGAAGCTGGCTACAATGCGTATAAAGGATGTAATAGCCCGGATGAAGTACATAAGGAATGAGGACTTCAAAGCTAAATATGAGGAGATAATGCGTGATATGAAGGACGAATTCGAGTCCCTCTTCACACAGGCAGAGACACAGGCATGAATGACAGGAGGTGAATAAAAATAATATGAATACTGATGCTGATGCCGGTACCCCGGCAGTGGATATCTCGGCGAGGGAGTATACCACCATAAAAGAGGTCGCAGGGCCTCTTATCGTGGTCGAGGGTGTGGAAGGTGTATCGTATGGTGAAGTGGTGAAGATAGTAACGCCAGAGGGGGAGGAGAAGACCGGGCAGGTACTGGAGGCTGGTAGAGGGCTTGCTGTGGTTCAGGTCTTCGAGGGGACCGCGGGAATAGACACCTCAAAGACACGTGTCCGATTCACAGGTGATATAATGCGAATAGGCGTTGCTCAGGATATGGTCGGGCGATTCTTCGATGGTCTGGGCAATCCACGCGACGGAGGACCTGAGGTACTCCCTGAGGACCGGCTGCCCATCATTGGCGCGGCAATTAACCCCACTGCAAGAGATTATCCACGTGAATTCATACAGACCGGGATTTCCACCATCGATGGCATGAATACCCTCGTACGTGGTCAGAAGTTACCGATATTCTCAGGTGCTGGTATGCCCCATAATGCACTTGCCGCTCAGATAGCCAGACAGGCGAAGGTATTATCCACCGGGGAGCAGTTCTCGGTTGTGTTCGCCGCAATGGGAATCACACACGAGGAGGCTTCGTTCTTCATGCGCGATTTCGAACGCACGGGCGCAATCGAGCGGATGGTGGCATTTATCAATCTCGCAGATGACCCCGCAATTGAGCGAGTGATAACACCCCGAATGGCACTCACCACTGCTGAGTTCCTCGCTTATGAGTATGACATGCATATACTGGTGATTCTCACGGACATGACGAACTACTGTGAGGCGTTGAGAGAGATTTCCGCGGCACGTGAGGAGGTACCCGGCAGGCGTGGGTATCCCGGTTACATGTATACCGACCTCTCAACGATTTACGAGCGAGCAGGGCGGATAAGGGGGCGTAAAGGCTCCATCACCCAGATACCCATCCTGAGTATGCCGGATGATGACATCACTCATCCCATACCCGACCTGACGGGATATATAACAGAGGGTCAGTTCGTCCTCTCCCGTGACCTCCACAGACGCGGTATATACCCGCCCGTGGATGTATTACCCTCTCTATCCAGGCTGATGGACGAGGGTATAGGTCCGGGCAGGACAAGGGAGGACCATGCAGGTGTATCGAATCAGCTATACGCGGGCTATGCAGAAGGCAGAGATATGCGTGACCTGGTGGCAGTGGTGGGTGAAGAGGCACTCACGAGCAGGGACAAGAAATACCTGGAGTTCGCCGACGTCTTTGAGAAGAAGTTCGTGACGCAGGGCAGGAACGAGGATAGAAGCATAGAGGAGACACTGGACATAGGGTGGGACCTCCTGGCTACTCTGCCTGAGGGAGAACTCAAGCGGATAGACGAGCACATAATAAAGAAGTACCATCCGAAGTATCGGGGTGAACGCGCTGCCACTGCGGCAGGTTAAACCACGAGGACGAGGCAGGAGGAATTATGTGATGACAATAACACCACCGGCACCGGCACCGGTACCAGTACCAGTGGCAGTACCAGCCTCAGTGGCAGTGCGGGCGCGATGGATATTCACCCCTCTGCTCACTACGCTGCTCCTTGTGCTGATACTCTTACCCCCGCTCACCATGCCTGCCATGGGTGGCAAGGAGCTCGAGGGTAGACGGGTACTGATGGTGATAGCGCCCGAAGGTTACAGGGAGGAGGAACTATCGGTCCCGCAGGGCATATTCAGGGAGTTAGGTGCGGAGGTGGTGGTCGCAAGCACACGCAGGGGCATAGCGAGGGGTATGTTCGGAGGTGAAGTGAACGTAAATATCACAATTGGTGAGGTGAATCTCTCAGATTATGATGCCATTGTGATTGCAGGTGGTGCAGGCTCGAGGCAGTACCTGTGGGATGATAACGACTTAAGAGCTCTGGTTACCGCGGCTTATGAGGATAATAAACCCGTAGGAGCAATTTGTATATCTCCGGTAGTGCTGGCACGTGCAGGTATACTGAAGGATAAGGAATGCACAGCATACCACGCGGTGAAGGATGAGCTGATAAATGCAGGAGCGAGATATAAGGACGAGGGCGTGGTGGTCTCAGGCAATATAATAACTGCTAAGGGACCGAAAGAAGCCATTGACTTCGCTATCGCCATCTCGGAGGTGATGATGAATAAGGGCTATAGACCATCTCCTTCTCCTTCCCCAATGCTCACACCGAAACCGGATGGATTCGGGTTCGGGGCTATGGTAGCCGGTGTTGCAGCAGTGCTCGCGCTGCTGCGGCAGAGTAAGCGCCGGGGATGGTGACCCGTCCAGACAGATTTAAGCACCACCACCACTACCACCACCACTACGTGCTTTTATCCTCGACTTGCCGGGTGGCAGGAGGCTTAATATCCTATCATGGGTTATCTCCTCAGGGTTGGAGCCATGTGCGGTGAAGAACTCCAAAATGACATTCGCGAGCGTGTTCTTATCCAGCTCATCTCCGGGCTCCAGCACCACAAATAGTTGCAGATTGTTCTTATCCAGTTCTGGTCTGGCGACCGGTCGGCTATCTCCGGTATTGACATCCGTATCTATACCTATGCAGAGACCCAGTGGTACCTTGACATATCGTCTCCTGCCACGGACCATAAAGCTCCCTTTGGCTATATACTCACCTGCCGGCGGTCTCTTACTCACCTGTTCACCCCTGACAAAATAGCACTCACCCTCGTAGAATCCGTATTTCCACAGGCTGGAATAAGAGGCTGCGAACTGGGCTATCGCTCTCAAACTCGCATCTGAGAGTTCATGCCCCGCTACATGCACATCACCCGTCTTTACTATCACCACCGGTGCACCACTCGCCTGCGTGTGGCAGAAGAGGTCATCTTTGCTCATATACTTCTTCACCAGTATCTCGTTCGTGGTGGCATCCCTGCCTCCTATCACGAGAACACCCTCGGCGGTCACGAACCACCTGAACCGCTCGTACCACTCACCTCTGCCCCTCCGCGTATCTCGCTTCTCCGGCAGTGCCCCTTCTCCAGTGGCTACTTCTTCCGCACGTGCCCGTTCCAGATTCGCCATCGTCTCTTCCATTGCGCGTTCCACACCCTCTCTCTTCTTCCTGTATAGCTTTGCTCGCTCATAGCAGAGGCTGGCATTACTGAATAACGACTTCGAGGTGTCTATCTCCAGTCTGCCCTCAGGCAGGGTTATCTCTACTATCTTACTCTTATTCGCGCTCGCGCTCTTTTCTCTCATCTCATGGAGGAGCTCCTCTATCTCACCGCATCTCGCATAGATTAGCTCCCCTTTCCGCCTCCATTCGTCCTCCTTAGCCTGGAACTCACGCAGTGCCGCCTCCTGCTCCTTCAATATGCGTTCATATCGCGCGATTCGGCGTTCATGCTCGGTCTCCGCTGCCGCTTCTATGCACTCCGCTATCTTCTCCGTGAAGTACTCATCCACCGCGTCATTAAAAGAAGGGAAGAATATCTTCTCAGCCTCGCGATACCTGTGCAACTCCAGGGGCTGGACATCCACACGCTCACCGTTCTCCAGCACGATATGAGGTCTCAGCCTCAGCCCCAGCCCCAATCCCTGTTCCTCTGCCGACTCTGACTCTATCAGAGGCTTCAGCAGCTCATGTATCGCATCCCATATAGCCCTCAACTCGGTATCATCGAGCTCACATGCTCTCTTAGCCTTATCTATGCCTGCTCTCTCACATACCTCCTCGGAATACACTCCACCCAGGCTCAATTCCCATGCGAGCGTGCGTACTACATCCTTATCTGAGTTCTTGCAGATGAACTTCAATTCGTCAGCCGGGATTCGGAGTGGATTCACCCTCGATGGCGGTCTCTCGTAGCGCTCATGCGCCTTTATCTCCCGGGTTGAGAATCTCATTCGCCTGAGTGGCTGGAGTATCTCGCCCCGTGCATCTGTCAGGATGATATTTCCCTTTGGCAGTAACTCCGCTATCAAACTGAACTCCCCATCTCTGCATCGCAGCTTCAACTCCACTATACGGTCGAACTCTAACTGTTGAACCCCGCTGATATGGCAGCCACCGAGGCGCTTCCTGAGTAGCATTGCGAAGTTAGAAGGCACCTGTGGCGTCTTACGCCTGTATTTTGTGGTATGGATTCTTCTACCTGCTTCTATTAACAGGTCAATGGAACCCCGGTTCCTCTGATGGAGCTTGAATCTCAGCTCCTCCTTGCCTATCTGATAGACCTTCTCCACACGCGCTCCTATCAGCTCAGCCTGCAATTCTCTTACAATCACTGCTATGTCCACACTGCTCAGCGAGTCCTTCATCTCTCATCTTCATCCTTCATTCCCTTGCCGCTGCTCAGCCATACATGAACTGTGAAGTGTCATTGCTTACACCTACACCCACACCATCGCCCCGGTAGGTGTATCTGGACTTCTCTATCTGCTCTATCTGCTGCCTTATACGCGCTTCCACCGCTTCTGCACTCTCTCTGAGCATCTTCTCCACCCTCCCGGTCTCCAATTCTATCCCGGACATGCGCTTGAATGCCCTTAAAGCACCCACACAGGCTCGTAAATCCTCAGGATACTTGCCGGCGCCCAGGATGGAATAGCTCTCAATCCCCATCTTCGATGCGAACCCGGGTAACAGCCCGGTCTTACGGATGATCGTGTATCTCCCTATATTCCGCCTGGTCATCTTCACGGAAGCGGGCGGCAGTTCCTTATGCGAGCCCTCAAAATAGCCCACATACGCCTCTATACCCGGTGGGGTCTCCCTGAACGGCTTCTGAAATGGCATTATCACACCCACAGTGTACAGTTCTCGGACATGTAACTCCTTCGCTATTCGCGCTACCACCTCTGCCTGCTTATATGCCGATTTTGGTAGATATTCCGTCTCCGGGTATTTACCCACGTAGCAGAACAGCCGCTTCTCTTCACTGTACCAGAGCTCGTCATGCGGTATCTCAAACACCTCGTCATGCGCCTCCACCATCGGCGGGAAGTTATAGGAATACAGGCTTAATATCTTCTCAGAATCACTCAAAAGCTCCTTCAGGTGGTATGGTATGATATTCCCGAGCGGTGGAAAACCTGCAACCATGATGTTGTAGTAGTCCCTTATCTTAGTCCTGAACTCATCCTCTTCCACATTCCAGTATAACGATAGCTCTTCTATCTCAAAATCCGCCATCTCTCTTATTATTCATCCATCCGTCCATTCATCCGTTCACCCATCCACTCAAACTGAACTATTGATATTAGATTAGATGTACTTAAATCTTAAATAGCACATGCACTTACTCGAGGAGGGAGGTGAGGGCAATATCCATAATTATGCGCGATATTCGGAACTGTGAATACTTCCGGGCTATGGATGGCTCCACTCTCTGTGAACTCCTGCATCCGGCGAGACAGCCATCAGGGGTACCGGTACCGGAGATGGAAATACCGTTCAGTATCGCACATGCAATCATAAAGCCCGGAGAGACCACGAAGCTACACAGGCTACACAGGTCGGTAGAGATATATTACGTGCTTGAGGGTGAGGGTATAATCTCCATAGACGGTGAATCTGCTCCGGTTCATTCCGGACAGGTTATTTATATCCACCCGGGCTCCACGCAGCAACTCCGGAATACGGGCAATTCTATCCTCAGCATACTGTGCATTGTTCACCCCATGTGGCGTTCAGAAGACGAGGAAGTGATAGAAGAGTGAAGCCGGTAACGGGTAGTACATGGAGTATCTCCGGTAACATCGTTGACCCCCTACACGAAGAGATATATCCAGGCACTCTGGTCATTTCAGATGGTAGGATAAGGGATATCATTACTCATGGCAGGGATAAGGGCTCCTACATCATCCCTGGATTCGTGGATTCGCATATCCACATAGAGAGTTCGATGCTCACACCCGCCGAGTTCGCCAGGGTGGCGGTGATTCATGGCACGGTGGCTGTGGTATCAGACCCGCATGAGATAGCGAATGTGATGGGTGTAAGGGGGGTGAAATACATGATAGAGGAAGGTAAGCGAGTGCCCCTGAAATTCTATTTCAGTGCACCATCATGCGTGCCTGCATCGCCATTCGAGACCAGTGGCGGGGTTATAAACGCAGAGGAGATAGAAGAGCTACTGCAACTGGACGAGATAAAATGCCTGGGTGAGGTGATGAACTTCCACGGGGTGGTGAGAGGTGTAGGAGGAGGAGAGGGAGGAGGAGAAGGAGCTGAGGAGCTGCGCCGGAAGCTCAGTATCGCACGGGAGCATGCAAAGGTGATCGACGGGCATGCGCCCGGACTGCGTGGTGATGAGCTGAAGAAGTATCTGAGCATGGGGATATCCACCGACCACGAATGTACCTCTCGAGAAGAGGCACTGGAGAAACTCTACCTTGGCATGAAAATCATGATCCGGGAGGGCTCAGCGGCGAAGAACTTCGATGAGTTGATCACCATTGTGAATGAGCATTACGAGAACTGCATGTTCTGTACCGATGACATCCATCCCGATGACCTGATAGAAGGGCATATAAATACTATGGTGAAGAGGGCACTGGATTACGGCATAGAACTGATGAAAGTCCTGCGGGTAGCATGTGTGAATCCCGTCATCCACTACCAGCTGGATGTGGGACTGCTACGCAGGGGTGATTACGCCGATTTTATCATCGCTGATGAGGATTTCAATGTCAGAAGGACTTATATCAATGGTGCTCTGGTGGCAGAAGATGGCAGGTCGCTGATACCCCGCATCAGGCGAACATCACCACCGATAAACAGGTTTGAAGCGCGCAGGCGTGAAGTGGCTGACTTCTTCGTGCGATGCAAGCCCAATCAAGACTATATAAACGTGATTGAAGCTGTTGATGGTCAACTGACCACAAATAGGGTATGTGCACCACCGAAAGAGGTGGACGGATATGTGGTATCGGATACGGAGCGTGATATTCTGAAGCTGGTGGTGATAAACCGCTATGAGAGGGATTCAAAGCCAGCAATAGGATTCGTCCGGAATTTCGGACTGAAAGAAGGGGCAATTGCATCCAGCGTGGCTCATGACTCCCATAACATCATTGCCGTGGGGGTGAGTGATGAGGATATATGCAGGGCAGTGAATCTGATAATAGAGAACAGTGGGGGTATAAGTGTGGTATCAGGCGGAGGAGGCAGGAGTATGGTTCTTCCACTACCCGTCGCAGGGCTCATGAGCACCTGGGATTATACTCGGGTTGCAGAGAGGTACCGGGAGCTGGAGTCCATGGCGAAGGCGCTGGCACCTGATTCTGCACTGAGCTCGCTAATCATGACTCTCTCGTTCATGGCACTATCCGTGATTCCAGAGTTGAAACTCTCTGATAAGGGCTTATTCGACGTTGAAGAATCGAAGTTCATCGACCTCTTCTCTCCCTGTTCAGGATTAAGAATTACGGATTAAGGATTAAGTGGATGGGAGTGGAGGTCATACCAGATGCAATTTCTTCTTTATCTCCTCCACCCTCTCCTCACTCAGATTTAGCATCTCCCTTATCTGTGACATCGGATAATCCTCTATAAATAGCCATATGAACTCCTGCTCCACACGTGACAGCTTCTCCTCCTTTATAAGCTCACTGAGCTTCTCCACCTTCCGCTTCAGCTCCTTTATGAAGACGCCGATACGTACTGGCTTCACCTCCTCCAGCTGCTTACGCTTCGTGCCCGATTTGGGGTACCCGAAGGTATTCAGTGTACGCCCAACGGAATTGAACTTCAGCAAGGGCAGGCCCTCCGCAGCCCGGCGCGCATTCTCCTCCTCGTATATCTCCTCCGCAGACATCCCCTCTTCACTATTTAAACGCTCTACATAGCGATACATCCAGTGGTCCTTTCCTACACCCTTGATCTCTTTCATTTCCATCACTTAATTATCTAAGTGCTATCATTATAATATAAAAAATCAATAACTTATCTTCTTCGCAGCCAGTTCAACAGCCCTTATGACACTCGTCTTCGGTCTTATCGTGGCAACCGGGATATTCACTATCTTCTCCACCGTGGGACTGAGAATAGGAGCGCAGACCAGCGCGGAAGCGCCCTCGTTCTCCGCATGTATCGCAGCTATGATCGCTTCCTCCATCGTCGTCACTGCATACTCCCTGATATCAAAGCTCTCCTCTCCTATGCTTATCTTCCTCCGGTCCAGCACGTCCAGGCAGCCACGGGAGCAAATAACGGCGATGAATCGCCTCCTGTCACCACTGCCCAGCTCTATCTCCCTTATTGTGGCTATTATCTTCCTGAAGGTACGCAGGTTCGGGTCTCGCTCGCCCGCGAGGATTTTGTAAAGCGTGCTTACCGGTATACCCGATTTGTCACTGAATTCACCTACGCTAATGCCAAGACCATGCCTGATGGCATCATTGAGTACCTCTGACAGCTCTCTCCCGTGCCTGAATATCTCGCTCACCACAGTATCTGCAATGCTCATAATTTATTCTTTATTCATAACTTTTACTTTTACTATCAACTTAACTTATCTCTTACTTTACATAAAATTAAAGATTTAAACATAGCATAGCAGACGGATGGAGTGGCCCGGAAGATGAAGATAAGCTTCTCACTGGTGGATGCAACAGTCAGCCCACTGGAATACGTCTACCAGCTTGAAGAAGTGGGATTTCAGGGCTGGGAGATAGTGGGTGAGGGCCTGCAGCGTGTGGAGGGCGAATTCAAAGAGCGTGTGAGGGAGGTATATCAGACAACCAATCTTGTACTCTCGCTCCATGCTCCTTTCTCTGACCTCAACATAGCGAGTGTAAATGAGCGGATATGGGAGGAGAGCATAAGGCAGATAAAGGAGAGCATAAAGAATGCACATGAGTTCATAGAAGATATATGCGTGGTCCATCCGGGTATCCTATCTCCTCTATCCGTTCAGATTCCGGATAGGGCATTTGAAAAGGCTATCTCTGCATTGAAAATCATCTCCGAGTTCGCATCTGACTATGGGCTCAGGATAGCTCTGGAGAATCTTACAGCAACGAACATGTTGATGGGCAGATACCCGGATGAGCTCATAAGGATAATAAAGGGCGTGAACACCGATAATATCGGAATCTGTCTCGATGTCGCACATGCCAACACCACGAAGACACTACCAGAGATGCTGGATATAAGTGATGAGAGCGGAGGTGAAGTGGAGATAATACACATCCACGGGAGTGACAACTTCGGCACCGATGACCTGCATTTACCCATAGGAAGGGGTAACATCCACTGGGAGGAGGTGTTCAATGGCATTAGAGCCATGGGTTACTGCGGTCTATTTGTAACTGAGTTATACAGTCTGGAGGCGGGTGTGGAGAGTCTGGAATATATCCGTCGCATCCTTAAAAAATAGGAGTGAGAAAGCCATAAGCCATCACATCAAAAGAAGAGGAAGGTGGACACACCGATGGAGATAAAGGTGAAGATGGAGGTCCGAATAAGGGTGCCAAGCACGACCGCAAGCCAGGTCATCAGAGGCGGCATGCCTATCAGCCTCCCCACTATTGAGCCCACTGCCGACCCGGTCCACTGAAGCGGGAACATAACAAGCATAACAAGCCCGACGAACCCGAACCGCTTCGCCCAGCGGTATTTCATCAGCGCCTTGTTACCGTTCTCTTCCATCTTCTTCACCACTTTCCCTATCACCGGGATCTTCTTCGCATGGTCAAAGTTCCAGACCAGGAAGAGGGAGAGTACGGCATCGGAGAAGACGATGAAAGCTATGAGACATAACGGATGTATGCCCAGCCGCAAACCCGCGGGTATGGCTGCTATTGCACCACCGAGTGGCATGAACGAGTATATACTGAATACGGTAGCGTATTTCATGTACACCTCCTGACCAGCAAACCCGATTATCACAGCCACCGCAATGGCGAGCGAGATGGGGATGAGGAGTTTTGCTATCACTGACCTCTCCATCTCCCTCATCCGCTCCACCTGCTCCCTTATCCCCTTTATGTCCAGGTCCATCATCTTTAATTTTAAAGCAATAAGTACTCTCTTACTTTTACCTTAAACATAGAGATAAGCATGATTCGTCCACGATGCACCGTATGCGGTAGACCAGCCCTGTATAGATGCAAGTACTGTGGCGATTCTCTCTGCGGTGAGCATCTCCCCCCTGATAAGCACTGGTGCGTGGGAGAGAGGCATGGAGGGGCGCAGATATTAAGGCAGGGGCTGTTCAGGTACTATCTGAGTAGCAGCTGGAATCTCTTCGGCATCTTCCATCATAACTGCTCCTATCTGCTTATGTTCATCATCGCGCTCTCTTTCCTGCTCCAGTTAATCATTCCAGGCTACACACAGCTCCTGATATTGAATCCCCACACTATGATGGAGAGACCATGGACACTGGTAACGCATATCTTCCTCCATTCCACCCTCCGCCCTGACCATCTACTCATCAATCTACTCGTCTTCTTCTTCTTCGCTCCCGTGCTGGAGAGGCGGGTGGGGAGTACAAAATTCCTGCTCGTATTCTTCCTCTCCGGTACATTCGCGGGGATTGGCTACTGCATTGGTTCGCCCGCTTATCCTGCACTGGGCGCAAGCGGGGCGATATTTGGCATCCTCGGTGCTCTGGCGATGCTGATGCCGAGGATGCGGGTATATTTCATAATCTTCCCGATGGAGATGTGGATGATGGTGATTCTATTTGCACTGTATGACTTCTTCATGATCGGTGCTCCGGATATGATAGCCCACACCGCGCATCTATCCGGACTCCTGTTCGGGCTGCTCGCTGGCTGGATGGAGTCCAGGAATGAATTAAGATGACAAAATAGCGCATCTACAGTTAGTCTACAGTGTACAGCGTACAGTATCCAGTCAGTGATGGTGAGTACTTATATGTTAGTATAATGGTATTATATCTATATTGAGATGCATCTCAAAATTGTGGGGTGAGGAGAAGATGAGTGGGGATATAATATTCTCGTTAAGGAAGCTGGCTCTCCTGGGCGCCATTGAACAGCCGATCAAGTTATCTTCAGGGCATTTCGCAGAGGCGATAAAGTCGAGTGTTCAAACCGCGGCGAGGCGGCTCCAGGAGCTTGAGCGTAAGGGGCTGGTGCACCGCCGGATTATCGCGGATGGGCAGTGGATAACGCTGACAGAGAAGGGAGTGGAAGAGCTGAAGAAGGAATGTTACGAATATCAGGCGCTGTTCTCCACGCCGAATATCGAGGTGGAGATCGCCGGGCGAGTGATTACGGGTCTGGGTGAGGGGAAGTATTACACCACCCTCGAGGGTTACAGGAAGCAATTCGAGACCAAACTGGGGTTCACTCCTTTCCCTGGCACTCTGAACCTCCACCTGGACTCCCGCAGTCTGGCGGTGCGTAAGAAGCTGAACTGGAGGAGAGGGATAGAGATAGAGGGTTTTGAATCCGAGAACAGGACCTTCGGCGGTGGTAGATGCTTCTCCTGCGAGATATTGGACCCAAGGGCAGAGGGTATCAAGAGCGCCGTGATCATTCCCGACCGGACACACTACCCGGAGGATGTGGTGGAGATAATCTCCCCGGTTTACCTACGCTGTGAACTCGGGTTGAACGATGGTGATGAGGTAAGGACGAAAGTGAGGATATGATTCCTGAGCCTGAGATTCCAGAGTCGGTGAAGCGGGGTATAGAACGGGTAAGGAGAGGCGAGCTTGTGCTGATCTACGACGCTGAAGACCGTGAGGGCGAGACAGACTTCGTAATGCCTGCAATCACAGTGAGTCCGAAGGATATAGCATACTTCAGGCGGGAAGCGGGTGGACTTATATGCGTTGCCATTCATCCGGTTGCAGCGGATAAGTTCGGGCTGCCACTCATCAGTGATATTCTGAGGCATTCGCCACTGAGCGGTCTGGTGGAGGGTAAGGGCGACCTGGTATATGATAAGCGCTCTTCGTTCTCCCTGTGGGTGAATCACCGTGATACATTCACTGGCATAACAGACAGGGACCGTGCACTTACAATAAATAAGATAGGTGAAGCGGTAGCGGAGGTATTGAATGGCGGCTCATTCAATTTCCAGTCATCCTTCAGGACGCCGGGGCACGTTGCGATATTGAGAGCTGCTGATTCTTTACTCGCGGAGAGGAGGGGGCAGACCGAGCTCTCCGTCGCACTCGCACTGCTCGCGGGTATACCGCCTGCGATGGTGATCTGTGAGATGCTGGATGGAGACACGGGATATGCGGTATCGAAGGCAGATGCAAGGAGCTACGCGGAGCGGCACCACAGTGTATTCATCGAGGGGCGGGAGATAGTGGAGGGATACAGCATACTTTTAAATAAAAGTTAACAATCTTTGGATTACAATCGTATTTTTTTGCTACCAACTCGAGTCAACAACCAGAGATAATAAGAACGCGCAACGGTTGAAGGGCCTGCCGGGCTCGCTCTCGCTACTTTATTTGCGTGTGAAATTGCCGTTGTTATTGTTCTTCAGTGCTAAGGATGCCAGCTCGGTTCCAAGCACGAATACCGCCTGCTTGTGCTCCTCCTTGCTCCGGTGTACCTGGAAAGGGGAGATACCCAGCTCGTTGTAACGCTCGAAGTTACAGCCCAACCCGTTCTCCTCACAATACTTCTTCAATTGAGCCAACAGCAGATGCAGATGTACCAGCTCTTCCTTCTTCATGTAATCATATATGTCCGTTTTTGGTATTTAAATGTTTATGTGTAGACAGCAGATGTAGATGACTATATCACCGCACGTCCGCTCTTAAATAAAATTTCATATAATTTCAATTTTAGTTCTAAATTGTTGATTCCTTATCTCAGATATGTGCAACAAATCCTTCAACTGTGATAATATTGATAAAGGAACCCACACATAAATTCAAGACGGGAGGAGCGAGGGATAGCGATGAGGATAGGGTTCTTCATATGGGAATATCCACCGAGGATAACCGGGGGGCTGGGCACATACGCAGTGAACATCACCCGCGAACTGATAGACATGGGGCATGACATCTCGGTATTCACGATGAACAGCGGTGAGTTGAAGACGAGGGAAGTGATAAGGGGTGTGGATGTGAACAGACCGATGGTGATAGACGGGAGTAACATACTGCCTTTATTTATCACTGAGGACCTCCGGAGATGGGATAGTGGACTGAAATTCTTCAATGATGTACTCATCTATAACGTGCTGAGCGCAACGAAGTTTGTGAACGAGCTGATAAAGAAGGAGGGCTACGAATTTGATATCATCTGCGCACATGACTGGCTGAGTGCGATTGCGGGGATAATGATAAAGAACGAGCTGGGCTTGCCATTTGTATTCCATCTCCACTCGACAGAGTGGGGTAGGAAGCTGGATGGCGGCTCCAATACCGTGATATACATAGAAGAAGCCGCAGCTGATACAGCAGATGGTATAATCACGGTGAGTTATCCGATGCAGGAGGACCTGATAAGGCGCGGTATAGAAGCGGAGAAGATAAGGGTCTGCTGGAATGGAGTATCCACAGAGCTATATGACCCTGCAAAGCTCGACGAGCATGCGATAGAGGAACTGAGGAGTGGTTATGGGATAGGTGCAGAGGACAAGATGATACTGTTTGTGGGCAGATTGATACCGGTGAAGGGCGTAATTAACCTGGTGAAGGCGATGCCCACGGTGATCAGCAGGCATCCGGAGGCGAAGCTGGTCATCCTTGGTCAGGGAGAACTGGAGAAGACGATACTGGAAATGATTAGCAGGCTGGGCATTGTGGAGAATGTGAAGCCGAATTTCGCATTCGTATCAGAGGAGGAGAGGATATTACACTACGGTGCATCCGATATCGCGGTCTTCCCCTCCCTCTACGAGCCTTTCGGTATCGTAGCGCTGGAGGCGATGGCGATGGCGAAGCCGGTGGTGGTGGGTGCCAGTGGAATAAGCGGGTTCAGGGACCTGGTAATACCATCAGGTCATGACCAGACAGGGGTCCATGTGGATGGCAGTAATCCAGCGGACATAGCATGGGGCATATCCTCACTACTGGATGACCCTGAGGCGGCAAATGCGATGGGCGAGCGAGGGAGGGCAAGAGTGGAGAGATACTTCACATGGGAGAGGAGCGCGATGAATACCATCGAGACATACCATGAGATAATAGATAGTGCAGGCAGGTAAAGCACTGCAGCACTGCATGCAGCACTGCCAGCTCCTCCCTTAGCCTCTCGTATCTTATCTATACCCTGCAATAGCATGCCCTTATCTCACACCTGGCACCGAGTATAGAATCGCTTATCTCCGCGTTTTTTATCACCGTGTCTTCACCAATCACGCTATTATGGAGCAGTGACTCACCTAAATCCACACCATGAAAGACCACCGACCCGTGTACCCTGCTCTTCCTCAATACTGCATGGTTGCCTATCACCGCAGGACCGCGTATCAATGACTCGTTTATCACCGCATGCTCACCGATGGCGACGTTACCCTCTATCTCACTATCTTCTATCTCGGCAGTCTCGGCACATTCAAACCCTTTCTTCTCCAGTATCCACCTGCTTGCCTTCATATAGCCCTCCAGGGAGCCGATATCAGTCCAGAAGCCCTCAACCACGCAGCCATAGACCTCATTCTGAGCGACCAGAGATGGGAAGAGGTCGCGTGAGAAGTCAAAAGCACGCCCCTCGGGTACATACTCCATCGCTTCCGGCTCTATTATATACAGCCCGGTATTTGCGAGATTGGAGAAGCACTCACGAGGTGATGGCTTCTCCTTGAATCTCCGAATCATGCCACTCCCCTCCTCTATCTCTGCTATACCGTACTGCGATGGGTCTGAGACGGGGAGCAGGGCTATGGTTACAAGCCTTCCATGACTGTGATGGAAGTTCACCATCTCCCTTATGTTTATGTCTGTGATGTTGTCTCCCTGTATGACCAGTGCAGTATCATCAAGGGATGCGTTCTTCACCGAGCCTGCAGTGCCCAGTGGTGAAGGTTCCTCGGGATATGTGAGTCTCAAGTCCCTACGCCTGCTCAGGTAATTTATCGTCTGCTCTCTCAGGTAATTCGTTGTGATAACGATGTCTCTCAACCCGTATCCCACCAGGTAATCCAGTATGTAATCGATCACAGGTCGGTTCACGAGCGGAATCATCGCCTTTGGTGTACTGAATGTGAGCGGTCGAAGCCGGGTGCCATAACCTCCTGCGAGTACCACCGCTTTCATCTCTCTTCCTTCTTTCTTCCAATACCCCGATACGATACCTTCCTACCGGAAGGGGCGAATAATAAAATAGAAGGAGAGACTATTTAAACTTAATTGAGAGGTCCATGGGGAGATGATAAAGCGGGAGGAGATAGAGCACATAGCCTGGTTAGCGCGAATAGAACTGAGAGAAGAGGAGAAGGAACTGTTTGAGAAGCAGTTGAGTTCCATACTTGATTATTTCGCAGTGCTTGACGAGCTCGATACCGGTGATATCGAACCCACGTATAATGTGATAGGGCTGAGGGATGTGGTACGTGAAGACGAGCCAAAGGCGGTATTGAGCCAGGAGGACGCGCTTCAGAACGCTCCGAGGAGAGAGGGCGGGTACTTCAAGAGTCCGCGAATACTATGATTCTATGATTTAGATTTAGCACCGTCCAAGATGGCGAAGAGGATAATGGTGCAGGGCACCGGTTCCGGGGTGGGCAAGAGTGTCATCGTCGCAGCACTCTGTCGCATATTCACCCAGGATGGCTTCAGTGTTGCACCGTTCAAATCGCAGAATATGGCTCTTAACTCGTATGTCACACGCGATGGGCTGGAGATGGGACGTGCACAGGCTTTTCAGGCGTTCGCAGCGCGAAAGGAGCCATCGGTGGAGATGAATCCGATATTACTGAAGCCCACGAGTGATACCGGTGCTCAGGTGATAGTCCGGGGTAAGCCGGTGGGGAACATGACAGCGGGGGAGTATCATGAGTATAAACCAAGTGCAATGAGCCTCATAAAGGAGTGTTTCAC
>JAODGR010000075.1:0-11801 GCA_025464275.1 Methanosarcinales archaeon | reverse complement strand
GTGATTGGGGTCGTTCCATATTTCCATTTCCACGATATAAAGATACAGGAAGAGGACTCGCTACCGGTGGAGCGGGAGAGAGCTGGAGCGGGAGATGGAGATGGAGATGGAGTAATAAGGATAGAGGTAGTTTATCTGCCGCATATATCCAATTTCACCGATTTTGATGTGCTGGAAGCGGAGGCAGGAGTCGCACTGCGCTATGTGGGGAAGGGGGAGCCGATAAGTGACCCGGATGTGCTCATCATTCCGGGCTCCAAGAGCACCATCAGTGACCTGGAGTACCTCAAGCAGAGCGGATACGCTGCACAGATACAGAAGTACGCGCAGAGCGGCAGAGGCATAGTCATCGGTATCTGTGGTGGATATCAGATGCTCTGTGATACCATAATAGACCCTGAGGGTGTGGAATCGAGCCAGAGAGAGACGGAAGGGCTGGGATTAATACCTGCGAAGACGGTATTTGAGCACCACAAACTGACGAATCAGGTACGTGCACGTGTGAATTTGAGCTTCTACAGCGGTGAGATTGAAGGTTATGAGATACACATGGGCAGGACATACCTCTCTCCCGCTGCTGCCACTGCTGCTACTGCTGCTGCTGTGAGGAGTGCATTCACCGTGATTGAGCGCTCAGGGCGGGCGGTCAGTGATGATGGAGGTGGTGCCGTATCTGGAAATGTCATCGGGACTTATATCCACGGGCTATTTGATAATGATGAATTCAGACATGCTTTCCTGAATTATATACACATGAGGAGGGGTGAGTCACCCTTACCTTCAAGCAGTCATAGAGGAGGCAATACCAGGTTTATCGATTGGGATAAGGAGTACGATAAACTGGCGGAACTGGTGCGCAGTAATATAGATATGGAGAAGATATATGAAATCATCAATGATAGTGAAAGAGCCTGAGTCGGAGCCTGAGGTAGAGGTATTATCATTCGACGTGGATGGTACACTGGTGAGCAAGAGATTTACGGATGCAGTGTGGCTACGTGCGATACCGGAGGAGTATGCGAGGAAGGAGGGATTGTGTTTTGAAGACGCGTATCGGGTAGTGAAGAGGGAGTACGAGAAGGTGGGAGAGGAGAATATCAGGTGGTACATGATAGATTACTGGCTGGATAAGTTCGGATTGGATATAAGTGCAGAAGAACTTTTTCTGAGATACAGAACCGAGGTGGAAGTATACGAGGAGGTGCCCTATGTACTCCGTAAATTGAGTGAAGCAGGCTACGAACTGGTAATAAGTTCAAATGCCGCGATAGAATTCATAGAGTTCCAGATCCCCGCTACATTAAGGAGTTTCTTCTCCCACATCTTCTCCGCCACCTCTAATTTCGGCGAGGTGAAGAAGTCCAATAATTTCTATACCCGGGTATGCCATATCCTGGGTGTGAGACCACAGGAGGTGGTTCATATCGGTGACCACTGGCTATTTGACTTCCTGAACCCGAGAAAGGCGGGAATAAATGCTTATTTCCTGGATAGAAGCAGAGATAGGGGAGCAGTTAGGGGAGCAGTTAGGGGAGGAGAGAGAGGAGGAGATGATGGAGATGAGTGTGAGAAATGGGAGGAGTTTATAATAAGCAGCCTGGAGGATATTCTATTGAAGCTGGGTCTCCGGTCAGGTGAAGGGAAGGAGGCAGAGGTAGAGTAGAGGTAGAGTAGAGGAGTACGTGAGGGGAATAAGATGCCTGTAATAAGATTGCCTTACTCTGAGCTTGAGAGCCTGACGGGTGTGGATATCGAGCGGATAAAGGAGCAACTGCCCCTGATGCCTGCTGATGTGGAGCGGATGGAGCAGGAGTACATGGATGTGGAGTTCTTCCCCAATCGCCCTGACCTGTTCAGTGTGGAGGGTGTAGCCCGTGCATTAAGGCAATTCCTGGAAGTGGAGCCCGGGCTGGTGCGGTACGAAGTGGAACCATCCGGTATAGAGATGTTCGTGGACCCCTCAGTGAGGGATGTTCGACCTTATATCGCTTGTGGTGTTGCACGGGATGTGCATCTCAGTGCGAATGCAATAGAATCGCTGATGCAGCTACAGGAGCATTTGCACCGCGGAATCGGTCGTAACCGCGAGAAGGTTGCAATCGGGCTGCATGACCTGCAGGAGGTGAAACCACCCTTCAGGTACATCGCAGCTGACCCTGAATCCTCATTTATACCGCTGGATTACAGTGAGGAGATGAGCCTGAGCGAGATCTTAGCCAGGCATCCAAAGGGGATTGCATACAGTTACATCCTCAGTGGCAAAGCCAGGTACCCGTTGATCATCGACTCCAGAGGAGATACCCTCTCCTTCCCGCCCATTATCAATGCAGAGCAGACGAGGGTGACCGAATCGAGCAGGGATATTTTTATAGAGGTTACTGGCTTGAATAAGAATGTATCCATTGCCCTGAATATCATTGCCTCTGCACTCGTTGAACGTGGTGGGCGAGTCCAGTCGGTATTGATGCATTATCCAGCAGGAGATGAGGAGACACCCTGCCTGGAGCCCACGAAGATGGTGGTCTCGATGGACGAGGTCAACTCGCTCCTCGGACTCAAGCTGGATGAGGGTGAGTGTAAGCGGAGCTGTGCGCGTATGGGGCTCGATGCACGCGTCATTAAGAGCGGGGGTGGGATGATTGAATTACTGATACCGGCTTACCGGTACGATATACTCCATCCACGTGACATCATCGAAGACATAGCCATCGGATACGGATATAACAGGATAAAGCCAGAGAATCCCACTGCCGTGGTTATAGGGGAGGAGCATCCAGCTGAGGCGCGTAAGGCAGTAATAAGAGAGATAATGACCGGATTAGGTTATTTCGAGGTGATTACCTTCGTACTTACCTCGGAGAGCAAGCAGTTTGAGCTGATGCGGCGGGTGCGAATGCGACCGGATGATACCGGGATTGTAAGGGTGGCATCACCAATCAGCAGTGAGCATACAATGCTCCGATGCTCGATCTTACCGAATTTGCTCGACATCCTCTCATCAAATAAGCATCACGAACTGCCACAGCGTATCTTCGAGGTGGGTCCCGTGATAATGAATCTCCGGGAGCATGAGCACCTCGCCTCTCTATCGATCCATGCAAATGCTAACTTCGCTGAGGTCAGGTCGGTGGTGGATGCAGTACTGAAGGAGCTGGGCAAAGAGGGTGAAGCGGAGGTGGTGGAGTCTGCGGATGAAGCGTTCCTGGCAGGCAGGCGGGCGGATATAGTGATAGGAGGCGAGATAAGGGGCGTATTTGGTGAGATACACCCTGAAGTGCTCCTCAATTTCGGGCTGGACTATCCGGTTGTGGGATTTGAGCTGGATATAACTGTAACTGTATAGGTGAGATAACAATAAGAGTGAGTATAACCGGGCTTAGCGTGTGAATAATGAGAGCGAGGGCGATAGAGGTAGAGAATTTGACAAAGCGGTTTAATAGCGGTACCGCCGCCGTCACCGCCGTTGACCACATCTCATTCAGTGTGGATAGAGGTGAGATATTTGGAATACTCGGTCCCAACGGTGCGGGTAAGACCACACTGATAAAGATACTGACCACACTGCTGAAGCCCACCTCCGGTATGGCACGTGTTGCGGGTTTCGATCTCACCATGGAGAGGGATGAGGTGAGAGAGCATATAGGGATAGTATTCCAGGAGCCTGCGCTTGACTGGCGATTGACGGGCAGGGAGAATCTGGATTTCCATGCGCGGATGTACGGTATGAAGCGAGGAGAGCGTAATAAGCGGATAGAAGAGGTCTTGAAGCTGGTTGAGCTGGAGGACAAGGCGGATCTGCTCGTGGACAAGTACTCAGGTGGTATGAAACGCCGTCTGGAACTTGCACGTGGGTTCTTGCACCATCCCGAAATCCTCTTCCTGGATGAGCCCACTCTGGGTCTGGACACGCATACCAGGAGAGCGATATGGAATTACATAAAGGAGTTGAGGCGTGAGGGTGTAACGATGGTATTGACCACGCATTACATGGAGGAGGCGGATTATCTATGTGACCGTGTGGGAATCATGGACCATGGTAAGATAATCGTGCTTGACAGTCCCCGAAACTTGAAGGACCTGATTGGGTCAGACCTGGTGAGTCTGGAGCTGAGTAACCCGGATGTGAATATAGAGGCATTCAGGAAGCTCGATTTCGTACGTGATATAAAATTGTACCATGGTTATGTGATATTAAAGATGGAGCGTGCGGAATTGAGAATACCGGCGATTATGGAGCTTGCAGCGGAGGAGGGGCTGGAGATAAGAGCGGTGAATTTGAGGAAGCCAAGCCTGGAAGATGTATTTCTCTACTTCACAGGTCGTGGGA
Source organism: Methanosarcinales archaeon (assembly GCA_025464275.1). Lineage (GTDB taxonomy): Archaea > Halobacteriota > Syntropharchaeia > Alkanophagales > Methanospirareceae > G60ANME1. Next base: position 7,474 of record JAODGR010000075.1, on the reverse strand, counting down.
TGGGTGACGCGTTATCAACTTAACATCAACCACAGCGCATCCTCTGCCAGCTTCGAAGACCTTGATCGGGTTCAAATCTGCTTCCAGTATCTCCGGGAACTCCACACATAGCTGAGAGAACCTGAGCAGGAGCTCGACGAGCGAGTCTATATCAGACATCGGCTCACCCCTTACACCTCGTAATAGCCTGTATGCCCTGACATTCCTTATCATCTCTATTGCATCACTCCTGCTCAGTGGAGCAATCCGGAATGATACGTCCTTGAAGACCTCCACATAAATCCCGCCCAGTCCGAACATGAGGAGAGGACCGAAATGCCTGTCTCGTTTCATCCCTATTATCACCTCCTTGCCACCCCTGACCATCTCCTGTACGAGTACACCCTCTATTCGGCTCGCACTGGTGTACTTCTCACCTCTGCGCATGATCTCAAAGAAGCACCTCTTCACCTCCTCCCTCCCCACATCCAGCTTCACACAACCCACATCAGTCTTGTGAATTATGTCCGGTGAGAGGATCTTCATGGCTACGGGATAGCCAATCCTGTCGGCGAGCTGGAGTGATTCATCGGCAGTTGTAGCTTTACCATAGGCTGGTACAGGGATGCCGTAAGCTTTCAGCAGTTCAAAGCCGGGAACCGGCGTATGAGGCAGTTCAGCCCTCAGCCGTGCGGTATCGATATTGAAATGATGAGGAGGTTCAAGAGCCCGTTGCTGCATCTCCTGGTAGGCACTGACCGCACTGACCGCCTTCACCGCCCTCACAGGGTCAAAATAATTTGTGATACCATGTCTTTTAAGCTCTTCAACTGCTGCTCCTACCGTCTCACCGCCCATAAATACAGGGATGACGGGCTTTTTTGCATCCGTCTTCAGGAGGTAATCAACAGCGCGGTCAAATTCTATCGGAGCAGTGGGAGAGAGGATGGCGATTATCGCACCCACATGCCCGTCTGCGGCAACTATGTCCAGTACAGTCCCAAATAACTCGGATGTGGCATCACCGCGTATATCAACGGGGTTATAGGAATTGGCGAGCCGGAGCGATAAGAGTTTTTCCAGCGTCTCTCGCTCGAAATCGGCGAGTTTAAGCCCGGATTCCTCGATGGCGTCCGCAGCCATGACACCGGGTCCCCCGGAGTTGGTCACTATTGCTATCCCTCCTGTGCTCGCACCTGTACCTGTACCTGTGCCTGTACCTATACTCCGGATTCGTGATAGTGTGAGGGAGAAATCGAAGAGATCCTGTATTGATGGTGCTTCCACGATGCCCGACTGTGCAAAAGCAGCTCGATATGCATCTGCACTGCCCGCTATGCTACCGGTGTGACTGGATGCGGCTTTTGCACCCGCTTCTGTCTTGCCACTCTTCATCACCACCACCGGTTTCCGCCTCGAGATGGTACGCACCACCCTCATGAATCGGCTGCCTTCGCTTACATCCTCGAGATACATCGCGATCACCCCGGTCTCACGGTCGTTACTCAGGTATTCCAGGAAGTGGCATTCGTCGAGTACCGCTTTGTTACCCAGCGATACGACCTTGCTGAAGCCGACCTTAGCCGCTTTTGCCCAGTCGATAACCGCCAGTGCGAACGCGCCGGATTGGCTGAGGAATGCGATGCTGCCCCTATCCGGGATGGTCTTACCAAAGGTTGCATTCAGGTCTGCATGCGTGTTTATAATACCCAGGCAGTTGGGACCAACGATGTTCAGATGGTAGCGCCTGCCGATACTGACGAGCTGGGATTCGAGCACTGCACCTTCACGTCCAGCCTCTTTGAAGCCGGCGGAGATGACCACAATGTTCTTTATACCGCGATTGCCACACTCTTCCAGCACTTCGGGTACTGCACCTGCGGGTATCGCAATCACCACGAGGTCTATTCCGGTATCGGTGTCACTCTCCGCTTCGCTCACTGAGGGGTAGCACTTCAAGCCCAGAAGCTTATCGTAGCCGGGATTTACGGGATATAACCTGAACTTCCGTGCTGCGATTAAATTTCTGAGGATGGTGTTCCCCACTTTACCCTCTTTTGGCGTTGCACCGACCACCGCTATACTCTCGGGATTGAAGAGTTTGTCAAGCATCTCTCTCCGCTTCCGCTCATCTCACGTATCACATAATAGATGTCCGTGCTTATCTATCTCACCCGCTTTTACCCTTGAAGAGGAGATTGGTCTGCCGTCGTCTGCCTTTGCATGCTCCACCATGACTATCTGTATGGGCTTCTTACCGCGCTTCTTCCTCAGCTCGTTTATCTCCAGTGCCACTTCATAGGTCTCCGGGGAGATCACAATATAGTGGATATCAATATCTGCATCTACGGTTATCCCGTATCTGTCATTCAATTCCAATGTTTTTACTCGCACGTGATATTCTCTGTACATGTACTGAGCTACATTCGCAGCTCGCACCTTATGAGGAAGAACCAGCCGTCTCTTACTCGATTCCGCCATCCAGTCTGAGGTTATGCCTATCAGGATCTCCCCGTCAGGACCACTCAACTCGTATGCCTTCCTCAGTAGTTTCTTATGCCCGTCGTGCAAAGGGTCGAAGGTGCCTCCTACCACCACTCGCGCGCCCGTCACTACTCGCACTTCCATACTGGATATGCATATTGGATATAGTGGAAGTGAAGTACCAGTAGCAGCAGTAGCGAAGTCACATCACATCTCGACTTTGAGCTCCTCCTTGAGCGTCTTCAAGACCAGCTCGGCATCCACGCACTCCACTCCCTTTATACTCCTTATCTTCTCTATCGCATCACCACACTTCTCATAACCTGAGCATTTGGCAATGACAAACAGGTCAAACTCGCCCGTCACGTGATGAACGCAGCAGATCTCAGCCATTGCCGCTATCTCCGCTCCTACCTCATCCACCCGGTACTCCTGCCTGGTCTTTATCTTCATGATTAACGTCGCCATTCCCATCTCGGAGGTATTAAGAATCGTGGTATAACCACAGATGATACCCTCCTTCATCAGCCTCTTCACCCGCTCACTCACTGTTGCGGTGCTCACTCCTATCTTCTGCGCTATCTTCGTGAAGGACATTCGGGAATCCTTCTGGAGCTCCTTCAATATCTTCTTATCCATCTCATCCACTTCTATCATCCCCCTGACTCTCTTCTGATGATGGTTGAGTTGCGAAATTGATAAATGACAGGAGTTTATCCTCCGCTTTGCCTGAGTCCAGCACCTCCTTAGCCATCTCAAAGGCGGCAGTCAGACTTTCAGCCTCATCTGCTGCGAAGATAGCCGAAGCGGCATTCATAAGCACAACATCCCGCTTCGCACCTGATTCACTACCGCTGAGGATGTCTTTCAGTATCTTCGCACTCTCCGCACGTGTGCCGCCGGCAATCTCGCCCGGTGAGGCGATTCGGAGTCCGAAATCTTCTGGTCTTATGTAATATGTATCTATCTCACCGCCTTCTAACTGTGATACCTTCGTCTTCCCGGTGATGGTGACCTCATCCACTCCCGGTTCGCCATGGACGACCATAGCCTTCTGCAAGCCGATAATGCGGAGTACTTTCGCTATCTTCTCCGTCACTCCCGCGTCGTAAACCCCTATGAGCTGATGCGTGGCATTAGCAGGGTTGGTTAAAGGACCGAGGATATTGAAGACCGTTCTCACACCGAGCCGCTGCCTCACTTCCATCACGTTCTTCATCGCCTGGTGGTGTAGAGGGGCGAACATGAAACCAATACCTATCTTCTCTATGCATTCCTCAATCTTATGGGGTGGCAGTGCCAGGTTCACGCCCAGCTCCTCCATAACATCTGCACTACCACATCTTGAAGTCACGGACCTGTTACCATGCTTCGCCACAGGTACCACGCATGCGGTGATGAACGCAGCGGTGGTAGAGATATTGAAAGTCTTCACTCTATCCCCGCCCGTGCCACAGACATCCACCTTCTTATCCACCTTCGGGTTTATCTGCAATGCCATGCTGCGCATGACCCGAGCGAAAGCAGCAATCTCATCCTCTGTCTCGCCTTTCATCCTCAATGCCGTGAGGAAGGCTGCAGTCTGAATTCTATCCGCAGTGCCTTCCATTATAGCGCGCATTGCCCTCTCCGCTTCGGCGGTACTCAGGTCTTCACCCTCCACCACTTTATTCAGGTATCCCTCGAGCATCTCCCTGCACCATCTCGACTTAACGATTAAGATTAACGATTATTCATCTTAATTGCATAAAAGTACAAAAATAAAAACGAACTCGGATTATATTATTAAAGGTGATGAAGGGGGGAGAATGAAGAAGGAGCTCCACACCCCGCTGTGTGAGGGTGATATAAGAGAATTGAAGCTGGGAGAAGTGGTGTATCTCAGCGGGGAGATATATACTATGCGGGATAAGGCGCACCAGCGGTTACTGGATTACTTGCGGGCGGGCAGGCACGGTGATATACCCATACCTGTACCCGTACCGGCATCGGAGGAGCATGGGGCAGTGATATACCACTGCGGTCCGCTGGCGGTGGGGAGGGAGATTATAGCCGCGGGTCCCACTACCAGTGCGAGAATGGACGCGGTGACGCCAGCGGTGATAGAGGCGTTCCATATACGAGCGATAATAGGGAAAGGGGGTATGGGTGAGGCAACCCGGGAGGTTATGCGTAAATACGGGTGTGTATATCTCGCAATGACGGGTGGTGCAGCAGTCTTAGCAGCCACACGCATAAAGGAGGTGATATCACTCTACTGGGCAGACCTTGGAATGGCGGAAGCGGTATGGCATCTGCGTGTGGAGGACTTCGGTCCACTGGTGGTGGGCATAGATGCGAGAGGCGATAGCCTGTATGAGGTTGGGATAATATAAATGGATATAGAGGGTTTTGTGAAGCGGAAGTTGAGAGAGGGCTGGGAAGATTCAGCCATAATAGGGGAATTACGCAGTCGCATAAGGGAGATTAAGCCGGGTATGAGTATGGAATCGCTGGACAGTTTCGCGGAGGCTGTACTGGAGGAGGCGAAGGAGACGACGAGCATAGAGCTGGAGGAGGATGAGCTGTTTGGTGCGATAGAGTCAGGGGTGCACATGGGGGAGTTCGGTGTGGGCTCGCGCGGTGCGGGTGATTTTTACGTGCATGAGAAGATAGGAGAGCTGATAGGAGCCACGGGGGCGGTGGTAGATTCGTCATCATTCAGCGATTCGGGCGTTGTGGAGATGCCGGCATTTGCATCAGGAGATAGCCGGAGGTTCATTGTCGTTACCGTTGATGGAATGCATTCGCGGCTGAGTGATTTCCCGTTCATTGCCGGTTTTCATGTCGCCCGTGCGGCTCTTCGTGACGTCTACGTGATGGGAGCTCAGCCACTTGCACTCTTCTCAGACATTCACGTGGCGGACGATGGAGATGTTGGGAAGATATTTGACCATATTGCGGGCATTGTCTCGGTATCCGATGCCACGGGTGTGCCACTCATCACGGGCTCCACACTGAGGATCGGTGGTGATGTGGTGATAGGCGAGCGTATGACGGGTTGTGTTGGCGCGGTAGGCGTTGCGGAGGAGATAATGACGCGTATGGGTGCGGTGGAAGGAGATGTGATACTGATGAGTGAGGGCGCCGGAGGTGGTACGATATCCACGGCTGCACTGTATAATGGTGAGTATGAGGTGGTAAAAGAGACACTGAACGTGAAATTCCTGGTGCTGTGCAGTGCGCTCATCGAGTCGGGTATGACGGGAAGAATCCATGTGATGACCGATGTTACCAATGGGGGTATCAGGGGTGATGCGCATGAGATTGCAAAGGTATCAGGGTTGAAGCTGGTATTGTATGAGGATAGAATCAGGGCTATGGTGAACAAGAAGGTTCTTGAGATGCTTGAGCGGCATGGGATTGACTATCTGGGAGTATCACTGGATGCGCTCCTTGTTATCTGCCCGGAGGCTGTGGTGAAGGAGATAAGAGAGGTAGGAGCGAATAATAATGTCAGGATAGAGGAGATAGGCAGAGTAGAGGAGGGAGAGGGGGCAGAGCTGGTGGTAGGAGGAGAGCGTAAGGAGTTCACACCGAGATTCCGCGAATCGGCATATACACCGGTGAAGAGGGCAGTAGGCGAGCATATATCGGAGGATGTGTTTGAAGCAATGAAGCGGAAGGTGGATACGGCGGTGGCAAAGGCGCGGCATAAGCGTGAACTGATGAAGGAGCGATTAAGCGCAAGCGGGAGGCGATGAGATACAACTCAGGACTTAAAGCCGGTACCAGAGCCAGAGGCAGAGGCAGAGGTAAACCCAGCCCATTTGCCGGCTGGGTGGAGCTTTCTGGTTTCCCGAAATTCACAACCACGCTGTTACCTTTTCTCCTGGGTGCTGTACTGGCGTGGAGTGAGGCTAACGGGCATCAAATCAATCTGCCGGTGCTGGTATGTTCACTCGTGGCGGTATTTTTACTCACCGATTTCTGCTTTGTGCTCAATGCATGCAGTGTATATACAGATGTTATAGAGGTGAGAGGCAAGAGTAAGAGTAAGAGCAGGGTGGAGGTATCAGGGGGTACCCGTACGGGTGCTGTGAGCACGTTGCATTCTACTGCGGTCAGCGGGCGCTTCAATGCACTTGAGAGCGGGCATATAACGGTGAATCAGGCGGTTAAAGCTGCATATATCTGCCTGCTGGCTGCTATACCTCTGAGTATGCTCCTCTGGCTGGTTCTGGATACCGGGATACTGACCATTCCGCTGGGGTTATTCGGGATTATTGTGGCGTACTCATACTCCAGGGGACCGCGACTCTCGTATAACAGTCTGGGTGAACTGGCGCTGACTGCGGGTGTGGGCTGGCTGACGGTCTTCAGTGGTTATTACCTTCAGGCGGGGCATGTGAGCTGGCTTCCCACGGTGGTTGCTCTACCATGGATGATAGAGGTGTTCAAGCTGAAATTGACGAGGGAACTGCCGGATTTCGAGTGTGATGCGGAGATAGGGCGGAGGACGCTGGCGATTCGGCTGGGGAAGTACAGGACAGTGGCACTTTATCTGCCACTGACGGTATGTGCGTGGGCTTTGTTCATACCGCTGTTATGGCTCAATATTCCTTACTACGGGTTGCCACTACTGACTCTTGTACTGCCGGCGTTCTATACCGGGAGGAGTGTAATGGCAGCACTCAGGCTCCAGCGGCATAGCGGTGGAGGTGGAGGAGGAGGAGCGGTGATGGAGGGGGAAGAGCAAGAGCTGGAGGTGCTGGTAAGAAGCGGGTTCAATGGCATGATTCTCATACCGGTTGCTCTTATCTGCATCTTTGGGTTGAAGGTGCTTCTCTGATACGTCAACCGATGATACTCCGGTTTATCATCCCAAAATTTACCTTCTGAGGGAAGGAGAAAGAGTCGTTGTTTCTATCGGCTCGTCTAATCTAACGGCTGGTGGACTAAAAGACAATGTCGAAATAAATGCAATAATCGAAGCGGACATAAAAGAAGAAATTGTCTCAGATATTTATGG
>JAODGR010000074.1 GCA_025464275.1 Methanosarcinales archaeon | reverse complement strand
CCCTCGTCTCGATATCTGAACATTCTCCTTTTTACTCCACCGGGGGTTACTGCGAGGATAGCCTGTGGGTGTGAGCGCGTATCTGCTCCCCTATTATACGGTCAACAGCGGTTATGAACCGCTCCTCCATACCCTCTGGAATCGATGCGCCGGACGCCACCGGATGTCCACCGCCATACCCGCCTGCCTCGCGGGATGCCTGCTCCAGCGCCTTTGCAAGGTCTATCCCCTCATCGAGTAGCTCCCTGCTGCAGCGGGCGGATATCTTCGTACCTCCCTGCACCTGCTCGTTTACTCCGTTCTTCCTGTTCAATACAATTACAGGCTTGCTCGTATTGATGTATTCCGCGATGATACCAGCCAGTACACCGGTTATTCCCTTCTCCTGCACATACAGGTAATAGATATTGGTGAGCTCCTTCACTCCATCTCCTTTTCCGCGCCCATCCCCGTGCACCTTCGCACTTTCTATCCTGTTCAATTCAGAGACGAGTTTGGTCTGGAATACCTGATATAGCGACCTTGCCTCTTCTACCAGTCTCGACTCACGCAGACAGAGCCCTATTCCTATACCTGCCTTCCCAAATCTCCCACATGCATCCACCATACGTGTGAAATCCAGTGCGTTCTTCACCACTTCTAAATTCAGCATATACGTTCTCCCAAACAGTGCTTCTTTACTCAGTTTCGTCGCTGACTCGCTCGCAATGGAGAGTAGAGCAGAACACAATCGCCTCTCTTCCTCTCTATCCAGCTCCTCCAGTCGCTTATCACCGTCTATTCCTCGCTCCTTCAGGAAAGCATCCACCCATTCCACCTTACCTGCGAGTGGTAGATAGGGGTCAGTGGAGAATAGGATCAAATCGCGAATCTTACCTCCACCCAGCTTCAGCCCTTCTCTTGGGGTAACCACACCCTCTCTTATCCCTTCTTCCAGGATGAGCTGGTTTATTCCACGCTCCAGTGGCAGCTTATCACCTATCGTCCCTGCAATTGCGAGACCTGCAAGGTCCACGTTACCTCGCTCAGCTGATTCTTCTGTGCCCAGCAATCGTGCAACGAGGTAAGAGATTCCAGCAGCGCAGAGCTCACCGCCCACTACCTCTCCATTTTGTTTGCGCTCCGATAACCAGTAGGGATTGATGAGCACGACGGATCCAGACGAAGAAGCAGCAGATGAAGAGACCGCATGGTGGTCTATGATTATCACATCCCTGCTTCCTCCTCTATCCCCTCCTCCCCCACCCCCTCTATCACCATCCGTATCCATCTCAGCATCTCCGAGTCCGAGGAGTTCCATGAGCATCTCCAGCTGCGCAGTCCCCATATCCGCAATGATGATCAGCTCCTCATCTCTCATCCCCTGGATGAGCCGCCGGTCTAATCTACTCACTATCGTCGCATGGAACGGTATTCCTCTCCGAATCAGCGCATTGCAGATGATACCCGCAGACGTTATCCCATCCACATCATAATGCGATACCACACGTGCATAATCGTGCCTCTTTATTATCTCCGCCGCCCTCGCCACCTCGCGCTGTAATACACCCATCGTAACCGTTAAAACAAATAAATTAATGAAGTCTATACATACTAAAAAGTAAAATAGAAATACACCAACCTTTAATCTTGATCACAGCACAAGCACACAGCACAGAGGCAGAGGGCGTGTGGCCTAGTTAGGACACGGCGGCAGCCTCCTAACCTCACTCATGGAATAGAAGGAGGGGAGAGCTGCAAATCACGGGTTCAAATCCCGTCACGCCCGTGTTCTCCACTCCACTCCTCTCCTATCAACACAACACCCCTACCTCTTTATCCTCTCACTGTCCACCACTATTACATCCCGCACCGATTTGACTGCATCAAAGGGTATGAGGATATAATCCCTCTCCTTCTTAAACCCGCTCGTGTCAAGTTCCGATGCGGGCTTTATTACAAGCTCGGTCAGGATACCCGTCTTCGCATCCGCTACGATATTATACAAAACCCCCATCTCTCTACCCTCAGAATCCAGAACCTCCTTATATCCCAGCTTCTGTGCAAATATTCTCCCTTCTTTCATCGCTCATCCTCACTCAATAAACACCAACACCTTCACTCCAAATATAATATTTTCATATCTCTTCCCCACTTCGTAACTTATCCTGTAACAGGGAGAAGTATCTGTCCGGAATCTTTACGAAAGAAGCGTGCTCACCCTTCGTGATGCGTATCCTCTCATCCCTTACTATCCCCCGGTAGAACTGCCCGTCTATTACCAGCTCGGCATCCTTCGTACCCAGGAGTTCCAGGCTTATCTCACTATTTATATCCACAATGGTGGGTCTCGCAGAGAGTTTAAACGGTGCAATGGGTACTATTATCGTGGCGTTTACCTTCGGGTCTACTATGGGTCCACCCGCACTCATCGCGTATGCCGTGCTTCCGGTGGGCGTGGCGAAGACGACACCATCCGCTCTCAACCGCTCCAGCTCCTCTCCGTCCACAAATATCGCAAAATGAAGCATCTTACCCGGTTTCGCGGTTATTACCACCGCCTCATTCATCGCATATGGCATCTCCTCATCCATCACGCGAACGGATAGCCGCTCCCGTCTCTCCACATCAAAACCATCCAGTATCAGCTTCTTCAGTGTGGGCACTGCTTTATCCGGCTGTATCCTCGCTAAAAATCCTATCATACCTGTATTCACACCCAGAACTGGTATTGGGCGCTTCAAGTAGTGTAAAGTCCGTAAAATAGTGCCATCACCACCGATACAGACGAGTAAATCCACAGACATCTCTTCTATCTTCAGCCCGCGCAGCCCGCTCCCCATCTTATATGCCGAATCGGCATCGAGTACCACCTCCAGACCCTCCCGTTCAACACTTACCCCCTCCACCAAATCTCTCAGCACGGTTATATCCCTTGGTTCACCACGACATACAAATCCAATGCGTCTCGGGTGTATCTTCATTCCCCACAGAGTTTGGAGATGGCATCAGCCAGGTCACCGTTTGCCTCCTCTAATGCCGCCCTCGCATCTGCCTCACTGCAGCCCGCCTTCTCCATCACCAGCTTCACATCATCATCAGAAATCCGCGTCCGCACATGCTCCTCCGGCGTGCCTGAGATCTGATACACCCTCGTACCCTGAGCTTCCATAATCGTAACGGTGGGTTCAGAGAATACAAGTTCGGTATCGGCTCTTCTTATCACCACCTCCTCCACATCATCCAGCTCTTCTACGCTTATCCCCGTCTGCTTCAACATCTGATTCAACCTCTTGGGACTGATTCCCTTCCTAAATCCACCACGCACCTGCATTTTTATCCCTCTAACCTCCTAATAAGGAATCCGAAGAGATAAATATATACGAACATCTCTACATCTAATTTAAGGATGGGGATAAGGATAAGATGTGATGTGTGGTAATAACGGGCCCGTGGTCTAGGTGGTAATGACGTCGCCTTTACGAGGCGAAGGTCATGCGTTCGAATCGCATCGGGCCCATCTCATCTCCTCTCCTCCAAATTTTCTCTCTCCTCACCTCACTTCAACTCAACTCAACCCCAATATGAACTTCTCCACCACTTCTATCCACCCCTCTGGACCCTCACCCTTCGCTTTATATAGATTCCTCAGGGCTGACGGTAACTCGAGCCACGTACCATCCCGCCTCTTTACCACCGCTGGCTGCTCCACCGCTTCCAGCATGGGTATATCGTTCCTGCTGTCACCAATTCCTATCGTCTTAACAGCCCCGTATTCCTCCCTGAAGAGCTCTGTAAGTATCCTCACCGCTTTGCCCTTGCTTGCTCCTCTTCCATGGATGTTGTAGTATCGCCCGCCATGCGTGAGGCTGAATCCTTTCTCCTCTACCTTCTCTATGAGTATCGCTTCCTTATCCTCTGACTCGTCAAAGATGAAGCTCTCGTTATAGAGTTTATCTTTCGCGAGCTTTGCCTTCTCTCTGCTCAATTTCGCTTCCTCTACCAGCTCATCCACGCTCATATCACCGAATCCTATTATCTTAAGACCCGTCTCCGCTCTTATCTCCTCCAATGCCCGCCTCAATTCCTCGTATCTCGCACCAAGCTCGATAACACTGTAATCACCCATCTCCACCGTGTGGGAGAACTCGAAAGAGAAGTAGCCGTGAGGTATGAAGATTGCACCGCCATTCTCCACGATAAAGGGGTCTTTTATCCCCAGCTCTTCACGATAATACTCGCTCTCTGCCAGTGTCTTCGCAGTACAGAATACCACCGGTACATCCTCTCTCTTCAGAGCGCCCAGAACAGGAAGCGCCACATCGTACGAGTAATCAGAGGGGTCGAGCAGGGTGCCATCGAGGTCAGTGAAAAGGACGAACTTCATTCGGTTGTACCCCTGAAACTTCTCAAATACGCCTCCTCATCCACTTTATTCTCGAATGTACCCTGTTTAAGCCATAAAAAGGTGTCTGAATGGATACTCAGCGAGTTAGCAAATTTGACTGCGTCAATATCACCTATCGGAGGCATGATAAACATCTCCGGCGGCTTCTCCCACCTCTCCAGTATATCCACCAGCTCCTCCAGCACCTTCTGCCTCACATAATCGTTACAGAGCTTACTATTATAAATCGTACTCAGGGAGCCGAGTAGCATGTTCTTGATATGCTCCTCACCCTTCTCCTCATGGATGTGCGGGTTCAACGTCTCTATCTGGAAGATCTCAATCCCTGCATTTACCGCATCAGTGTAGACCACCTTCTCCGCCTTCAACCCGAACTCATCGAAGAGATAGACGAAATGAAAAGGCTCGATTGAATAGCCTGTGGAGTAGCTCATGATATTCGCGAGCTTCACCGTCAATGCATGCTCTCCTGCATTACCCGTTATCACCACCCGGGTCTCAAAGCCTGTGGAGGTGGAGAGCAGCAGATTGAGGTACTTGTTCGTCGTCTCACTCACTCTACCCCATTTCTTGAAGTATAGCCTGTCCTCGACCACCTTCGGCTTGTAACGCCAGTGAAGTCTCACCATGCTATAGGGCGACTCGGACATACAGAACCCCGCTGCATAATCCATCACATACTCACGAACAGACCCGGGGATATAGTTATCAGCATCGGCGAAGCCGATGAACTCCTTACCCAGTGCCTTCGCAAGTAGCATGCCTGTTATCATCCCCTCCGCTTTCCCGTCCCTGACCAGTCTGTCCCTGTCCAGGAGATAGTCGTACCCCACATCATGGAATGCGAAGCCCAGTTCAGGGTCCTTCTGGTGTATGATAAGCATCTCCTGCTGCGTCAGGTTGTGCACATTCGTTATCACATCCCTCTCCATCTTGTATACATCCTGCGGCGTCCTCGCACTATTTGAGACCACTATTACCGAGCAATCAAAAGGAATCGCTCTCAGTACACCCTCCAGCAGGTGTATATTCTCATTCTTTATGGGTACAATGATCGCAAGTCGTTTCAAAACCTCCTTTATATCCTCAAAAGCGATATTGCAAGCTCTGGGGTTCTCAAACCTCCCGGAGTCCAGCTTTAACACACGCTGGAGCTCGTGGATCTTCACTGAGCCGAATATCTCCGTATGTCTCGGTAACTCAATCAGCATACGATTTGTTATATATACTCATGTTATATAAATAACAAAGATTTGAGGTGCAATACAATGGCACGTTCTCATGGCGAGAGGAAGAAGACGAGGAAGAAGCTGAGTAAGAGGAAGAGGGACCGCGGGTTATCTCCGATAAGCAAAGCGGTTCAGAGATTCGAAGCGGGGGATAAGGTTCACATCAAGATAGACCCCAGCGTCCATAAAGGGATGCCGCATCGAAGATTCCACGGTATGACCGGTGAGGTGGTGGGTAGAAGAGGTAGAGCGTTCATTGTGAAGGTATTTGATGGTATTAGAGGGCACAAGAAGCCAAAAGAGCTATTTATCAGACCTGAACACCTCAGCCCACAGTTAACTCAATTGAAATAACATAACTGCATGCAAATCTGCTGATATTGCAGACGGATTACAGATATTACTCATGGGCCCGATGCGACTCGAACGCATGACCTCCGCCTCGTCAAGGCGACGTCATTCCCCTAGACCACGGGCCCTCTCTCTGCTATACCTATGCTATACACTACATTGTTGCCCTATTTATATATCTTTCTCCTCTCTCTTCTTTTGCCTTTGCTCCCTATGTTAATGGTGGTGTGATATGATATGGGTGAGAGTGAGAGACACGACTTGGTGGTGGTTGGTGCGGGACCCGCGGGAATGACCGCCGGGATGTACGGTGTGAGAAGCGGACTGGATACCCTGATACTTGAGAAAGGGATAAGCGGAGGATTATCGAACGAAGCTCCGGAGATAGAGAATTATCCAGGATTCGATAGGATTGGCGGGATGGAACTGGCATCGAAGATAAAGGAGCATGTATCGAGATACGTTGTGATCCGCGAGCTGGAGAAGGTCGTGGCGATAGAAGCAAGCCCGGAGGGGGACATGGTGGTCACCTCTGATAAGGACTCTTACCGCACAAAAGCGGTGGTGCTGTGCACAGGAACCAGGCACAGGCGGCTTGGGGTGAAGGGCGAGGATGCATTCCTTGGAAAGGGTGTATCTTACTGTGCCACCTGTGATGGCTTCTTCTTTAAAAATAAGCCGGTAGCTGTGGTTGGTGGTGGCGATTCCGCAGCCAGAGAGGCGCTATACCTCCGAAAACTTGGATGCATGGTTACATTGATTCACAGGCGAGATAAGCTCAGAGCAGAGCCATATTTACAGCAGAAGCTGGAAGAGGCGGGCATTAGCATCCGCTGGAACTCCATTATAAAGGAGATAAGAGGGGATAAGGTGCTGAGAAGTGTTATTATTGATACCGGGGGCGTTGAGAGTGAACTTGCTATCGCCGGGCTATTCGTATCCATCGGTGAGGAGCCGAACAGTGAGCTGGCAAAGGAGATGGGCGTTTCGCTCGATCCACACGGGTACATCATCACAGATAGAAGCCAGAGGACGAATCTCAAGGGCGTGTATGCCGCAGGTGACGTCACAGGCGGTGTCAGACAGGTGGTAGTCGCATGTGCAGAGGGTGCAATTGCCGCACTATCTGCCTACAATGACCTGCTATAACCGCCGGAGGGAGATAGGAATAGATGAAGCGGGAAGGGGACCTGTAATAGGCTCACTCTTCGTTGCCGGAGTCTTGAACTTTGAGGGGCTGGAAGCGCTGGGTGTGCGAGACTCGAAGAAGCTGAGTCCCAGGAGGCGAGAAGAACTCGCAGAGCTCATCGAAGCTAATACCGAGGTTCAGGTCCTGGAACTCACCGCAGATGAGATAGACGAGAGGCGGAAGAGCCAGAGTATGAACGAGATCACCGTTGACCTCTTCTCCTCCATCATTGAGCTCCTTCATCCCGACAGGGTATACGTTGACGCTGCAGATGTCAATCCGGAACGCTTCGCTTCCAACCTCCGCAGGAGGTGCGGGTGCGGATACGGATACAGCCTGGATGCGGGTGAGGAGGGGCATGGGCATGGGCAGGGACAGGGGCTGAGGAAGGAGAAGGGGCATGATATTGAGATTATCTCCGAGTTCAAGGCGGATGTCAACTATCCCGTGGTCAGTGCAGCGTCAATAGTGGCAAAGGTGCATCGTGACCGGTCAATCAGAGCGCTTGCCGCCGAAATAGGTGCTGATATAGGTAGCGGATACCCCTCTGACTCCAGAACCGTCCAGTTCCTGAAGCGTCTGCTGAGGGAGCATAAGGATGAGCTACCTGCTTATGTGCGGCAGTCCTGGAAAACGATTCAGCGACTTGGGTAAGATCATATTTATATAACCTCCCTCCTGATATGATATTGAGATGGTCCCTGAGAGGGAGAAGGGAGAAGGAAGGGATAAGAAGCAGGGTAAGCAAGAGGAAGAGGAAGATGATGCGAATGTGAGTGTGTGCCCTGAATGCGGTTCTAAGTGCCTGGTTCGTGATTATACCAAGGCTGAGATATTTTGTGCCGATTGCGGACTGGTGATTGCTGAGAATATCGTGGACATGGGACCCGAGTGGCGAGCATTTGATTCAGAGCAGATGTTAAAGAGGGCGAGAGCTGGTGCTCCACTCACATATCGAATCCATGATAAGGGGCTGAGCACGCTCACCAAATGGAATTCATTAACACAGGGGCAGTATAAGTTGAAGAAATGGCAACAGCGCACTCATATAGCCAATACAACCGAGAGGAGTTTCATATTCGCACTCTCCGAGATAGACCGGATATCGTCCGCGTTAAAACTGCCGATGAACATCCGCGAAGCGGCATCCATGCTCTACCGTAGAGCGATGAAGAAGCATCTAATCCGCGGACGCAGCATCGAGGGCATCAC
This sequence comes from Methanosarcinales archaeon, assembly GCA_025464275.1. GTDB lineage: Archaea > Halobacteriota > Syntropharchaeia > Alkanophagales > Methanospirareceae > G60ANME1. Next base: position 8,484 of record JAODGR010000074.1, on the reverse strand, counting down.
CTCCGCAATCATCTACATCACCTGCCGGCAGTATGGGGTGCCGCGAACGCTCGAAGAGATCACCGAGGTATCCCGGGTGGAGCAGAAGGAGATATCACGCGCTTATCGATTCCTGTTACGTGAGCTGGACCTCAAGATATCGCCTGCATCTCCTATTGACTTCGTGCCCAGGTTCTGTTCCATGCTCGGTCTCAGTAGCGACATCAGAGCGAAGGCGATAGAGATAATAAAGAAAGCATCGGAGAAGGAACTGACCAATGGTCGGGGTCCCATAGGCATTGCAGCCGCGGCTATTTATATCGCTGCAATCTTAAATGGCGAACATCGAACGCAGAAGGATGTATCTGATGTTACTGGTGTTACAGAGGTCACAATAAGGAACAGGTACAAGGAATTATCAGAGCAGCTCGATATAGAGGTGCTATTATAGATATAGATATAGAGGAGAGGAGAAGGAGAGAGGGAGTCAGGAGAAATACCTGAGTGCTGCTCTCGCCATCATCTTCGCTACCCGCAGAGGTTCGGGCACCCTGCCATGTAAGGTGAACTTATTGAGTATGCTCCCTGCTTCTCTCTTGTCCATACCAAGAAATCTGATTAAAATCTCGTACCTCTTGTCGGTCTCGCTATGCAGGTGGAGAGTGACCCGATTCCCCAGTTTCCTGTACGCCTCGAGCCTCAAATCACGTGCTTTACCACTGAAATGGTGCTCTATATGCTCCTCCAAACCCTCTGATTCCTCATACGTCACACATACGAGGGGTATTCGCAGTTCATCGTATATCTCTTCCATATCCACTATGTTGAACCAGCTGATCACACACCCGTTGAGCATCATGGCATTTATATCATCACGCTGCAGCGAATGAAATAGCCGCAGAATGCCCTCTGTTGCGTCCATCCCTCCCACTGTTATCTCCTGGAAGGCAGCACCATCTATGATGAAGTCGGAACGCATCACTATACCCCCAAGTACTGACTTCTTATGCTCCATGACGAAACTCTCTGCTATTCCCAGTACTCTCATACCCCTCTTGTGGATATGCAGTGTCATGGCTCATTCAAGGGCTAAAAGAAGGGGGAGGATGTGAATCCCGCCTCCCGGATTTGAACCGGGGACATCACGGTTTCCGCGCGCGGTATTACCTTGGGAGGTGTCAAAAATCGCACTACAGCCGCGCACTCTTCCAAACTGAGTTAAGGCGGGTGCTCGCTTACCTTACACATCCCTATCTGTATCTTGACCCTAAGGATATATAAATAATAAATGGGTTGATGCCTTCACCCTCTCCCTCTCCTCATCCCCTCTCCATCATCTCAATACCTCCACTTCCACCTCCTCTCCCTCCTCTATTATCTCCCTGCCCTTCTCCACATAGATGAAACCGTCAGCTCTCGCGAGGGTGGTAATCGCACCAGAGCCGGAGAGGATAGGATAAGCGACCAGGTCACCGTTATCAGGACTGGCAACGAGCTTTACCATCAGATATTCATTTCGACCGGGCTCCGAGAATATTCTGCACCCTGTTCTCACCCTCATCCTCACCTTCTCCCTCACCACCTCCGACTGAGAATGAGAATGAGAATGCGCCTCCAAGCCTGAGATGGTACGCAACAGAGGAGCCACAAAGAGGTTGAAGGTGAGTAATGCAGAGGTGGGATTACCGGGTAACCCAAATACGGGTTTATCATGGCATAGCCCGAGTACAAAAGGTTTTCCAGGCTTTATATCCACACCATGCAGGATGACCTCCCCCATCTCCTCTATCGCCTCCGGCACTTCATCTCCTCCACCCGCGGAGGTACCTCCAGAGAGTATTATCACATCTACACCCCTCCTCAAGGACTCCTTTATCTTGGCTCTTATCTCCTCCATCGTGTCACGGCAGATGCCAAGGGATACCGGGATAGAACCACAATCACGTACAGAATCACTGAGCGTCTGTGCATTAACATCATATATCTTACCGGGTGGCAGTTCCTCTCCCTCTCCGGGCATCACCAGTTCGTTGCCCGTGGATATGATTGCCACACTCGGCTTCTTATAGACCTGGAGTTTGGCTATTCCACATGCAGCCAGTACTCCGGTATCGCGCACGGAGAGTATGCTCCCCCGGCTGATTATCTTCTCGCCACGCTTTATATCCGAACCTGCGAGCATGATATTCTCTCCCGGTGCCACAGGCTTGTAGATCTTCACCTCTTTAGCCCGCTCCATCTCCATCGTATCCTCCACTTTTACCACCGCATTCGCACCCCTCGGTATGGCTGCACCGGTTGAGATGTACGCAGATGAACCGCTCTCTATCACTCCATAATAAGGCTCTCCTGCATTGATCCGCGCTTTCACCCTCAGAGTGGCAGGCTCCGCTTCCGAGGCATAGTATGTATCGGAAGCCACGACCGCAAAGCCGTCCATCGTTGCACGGTCAAAGGGTGGGATATCGAGTGGTGAAAAGATATCACAGGAAGCAATCCTGCCCAGAGCGCTCTCTATTCCCACCAGCTCGGAAGTGCGAGTCTTTGCCATTCTCGCACTCAGTTCCTGTATCTTACGTTCCACTTCACTCTGCTCCGTTATCGCCAGGAATTGCTTCCCCATTTTACGATTGTCTCGTTACTGTGTGCCTGTGCCTGTGGTCTCCATCTTCTTCTCAGTTCTGTACCCTAAAGCTTCGAGCATTTCTATGGGGAACGGAATGATGACAGTGGTAGCCTTCTCCTCGGTAGCCTCTTTTATCATCTGCAAAGCCCGGATAAACATCCCGCCCCTCTGCGCCTCGAGTACACCTGCCGCTTCTGCAATCTTCTTCGCCGCCTGGAATTCCGCATCTGCTGTGATTATCCTCGCTCTCTTGTCCCTCTCCGCTTCTGCCTGCGCAGCCATAGCCCGCTGCATCTCTTTCGGTAGTTCCACATCCTTTATCTCAACCGCTGATACCTTTATCCCCCACGGGTCGGTCGCCTCGTCAATTATCCTCTGCAATCTCTGATTCAGCTTGTCACGCTCGGATAGCAGTTCATCCAGTTCCGCCTGCCCTATCACGCCCCTTATCGTGGTAAGCGCGATCTGTGATGTGGCGTAATCGTATCGCTCCACAGCAGTTATCGCCTTCTCCGGGTCGAGCACACGGTAATACACCACTGCATTGACCCTGGTAGTGACGTTATCCTTGGTTATCACTTCCTGTGGTGGCACATCGAATACCGAAACCCTGAGATCCACCTTTACCATGGTCTCGAAGATGGGTATCACTAAGAACAGTCCTGGTCCTCTCGCACCAACAAGTCGTCCAAGCCTGAAGATCACTCCTCGCTCGTATTCCTTCACCACCTTTATCGAGGATGCCAGTAATATCAGTACTACAAGCACTATACCAGCAATCAGCAATCCAAAAGCCATTTTTTATCCCTCACCTCCTATCTCCTCCTTACCTATACTATCCTGAACGTATATATCATTTTTGTTACACACATCGAGTTCCACCGGAAACACCACCGGAAGGCTTATATAATACCTGAGACTTCACATATGTCATACACACATGTAAAAATAAGGAGGAAGTGAAAGATGGTAATACCCAGTGGATATGAGATGACAGAGAAGAGCAAGCCGGTGATGCTCATCACATGCCTCATGGTGGCTCTCTTATTCCTCCTGTTGCTCACGCCGGTGAATGCCGGGTGGATTGAATTGCGCCTGAACACATCCAGGGATGTCTACTGTGTGGGTGAGACCATCAACTACACACTGGAGGTGGCAAATTCTGATGATGTGAATTATACACTGAATGTCACCAATGTCTATCCAAATGGCACGGTGGAGCTGCTCGATACAGACCTGGTGCTCACACCCGGCACTAATAAGACCTATATCCGCTCTTATGTGGTGGATATGGCAGATATAGGAGCTGATAAGTGTGTGAGGGACACACTCAGGGTGGAAGGGCTCGATGAGATGGGAGGAGAAGTGATGGCGAGTGTAACGAGGAGGACAGAGATTCTTGCACCTGCTATCGCAATCATAAAGACCGCTTCACTTGATGGTACATGCCCGGGCTATCACTCCCTGAATGCTCATCTCGGTGATACCGTGACTTATTGCTTCAATGTAATCAATACCGGCGATGTGAAGCTGAGGGATATCGAGGTTACGGACGACAAATATGGACCTGTAACACTGGAAAGAACTTCACTGCTACCAGATGAATCAACCGCGGGCAGGATAACTCATCTCATCACCGAATCGGACATACCAGCAGTTACAGATGTGGCTACCGTCAATGGCACCACAGAAGAGGGTCTGATGGTGAGCGATAACGATACCTGTACTGTAACCGTATCCACACTTGCGGGGATAGAGGTTAGCAAAAGGGCACAGCCCGAGTCCGGCGCTCCGGGTACGCACGTGAACTTCACTATCACGGTGACCAATACTGGTGAGCTCGCACTTGAACCCGTGTATATCAATGACAGTTTACCACAGGGTTTGGAGTTCCTCAATGCCTCTGACGGCGGTGTAAACAACAGTAACGGCGACGGAGGGTGGGTAAACTGGTCCATAGATACTCTGCCGAGTGGCGATACAGTCACTGTATATCTGGAGACGAACATCACTGGCAGTGTCACAGGCACACTGACCAACCACGTTACCGTGAGTGGTGAACTCCCGGGTGGTGAGCGGGTCACCAACGAGACCACCGCGAATGTGACTGCGTATGCAGCGGAGATCAATGTGGAGAAGACTGCATCTCCCGCGGAGGGCGTTAATGGCACGGATATCAACTTCACCATCTCCGTGACCAATCACGGTGTAGCAGACCTCACCCGGGTGTACATCAATGACAGTCTACCCCGCGGTTTGGTCTTCATCAGCGCCTCTGATGGCGGTGTAAATAACGGGCAGTGGGTAAACTGGAGCATAAACACACTCCATGCTGCGGAAGCCATAGAGGTATATCTCGTGGCTCGCGTAGACGTAAACCAGAGTATGCTTGGAATGCTTATCAACCATGTCAACGTCTCTGCCATGCTACCGGGGGGTGGTACAGTCTCCCGGGAGGCTGAAGCGAGTGTGAGGGTGTATACCACACCACCACTCGTGGAAAGCTTCACACAGTCGAGCAATAGCCCGGTTGAGGGCGAGAACGTCACGATAACCGCACATGTCATCGATGACCTCGGTGTGGAGTCTGTGAACCTCACATATGTGAACATGTCAAATTATGTGACCACGGTGAGGATGAATCTGAGCAGCGGTACATCGCTCGATGGGTACTGGGAGGCAACGATACCAGGTCAGCCGGCGGGTACAGTCCTCACAATTTATATCACCGCCTGTGACGTCACCGGTAATTGCACCTCAACTATTCCGCATATGAAGCAATGGACGAAGGACCTGACCAGACTGTGCCCCTTTTGGGGTGCAAATCGGGTTTATCCCCCGTTCCCTTTCCCTTATACGCCACCGCCCACCAGCACACCGGAATCGTCATGGTATCCGCATTATCCCGGGGGTAACCCATTATGCGTGGGTGTCTGGGGTCGCTGAGCCAGTCATCCCCTCTTCTCTATTTTTTAACCCTCTGCACATCTACGGAGTAAGTGCTAATATACAAATAGGAAATCAGGTGTGCAAAAATAGAAAGTATTATATGTGATGAAGTTTTTAGTAGATAATTGTATAGAAGTATACCCAATAAGGATGTTTAGGAGGTGACAGAATGAAGAAGTTCGAAGCTGTGCTAACCGCTCTTGCTCTGCTATCCCTCATTATCTGCACCATCACAGTCACAGGTACTGGAGCTGGAGCCAGTGAGATAAAGACGTTGCGCATCGGCTATCAGCCCAGTACACATCAGATAGCGGAGATGACCGCGATGGAGAAAGGATGGTGGGAGCGTGACCTTGCGCGATTCGGCGTTGAGAATGTCACTGATAAGGTCTTCGCTTCTGGTCCACCGGAGATGACCGCGATGATGGCGGGAGAGATTGATATCGCATACGTGGGCACTGCACCCCCCATCTCCGCCATTGATAAGGGGTTAGATGCGAAGATCGTCGCCGCAGTCAATACAAACGGCTCTGCACTCGTCCTCTCACCCGAACTGGCTGCGAATTACACATCGCCAGAGGACCTGAGGGGGCTGAAAATAGCCACCTTCCCTCCTGGCTCTATCCAGGATACGATACTCAAGAAATGGCTCAAAGATCACGGATTAGACCCTGAGAGGGATGTGCACCTGATAGGCGTGGGACCAGGAGAGGCGATCACAATGATGGAGGCTGGAGTTGTGGATGGTGTTTTCCTGCCCGCTCCTTCACCCACAATCATAGAGATGGACGGTGCAGGGAAGACGGTGGTCTATTCTGGTGAGATGCTGCCCAACCATGCTTGTTGCTGCCTGCTGGTGAGCGGTACGCTGATTAGAGAGCAGCCGGAACTCGTCAAGCAGATAGTCCACACGCACATAAACGCTACCCGATATAACAACGAGCACATGGAAGAAGCTGCGGAGATATATGCAAGGAAAGTGAAAGGGGCAGATATAGAGAAGGTGCGGGAATCCCTGAAGCGATGGGATGGAGCATGGGTCTATGACCCGCACATAGAGATAAATTCCACACTACTGTATGCGAAGGTAGACTATGAGATGGGCTATACGAAGCGGGAATTAACGATGGAAGACCTCTTTGATACCACCTTTTACGATGAACTCATGGGAATTGGACTTGAACCCATGCCCACGCCCACAGCCGCACCCGCAGCCACAGTCACACCCACGCCTGCTGCATCCACACCCACAGCCACACCCGGATTCACTGCTCCTCTTCTATTAATTGCCGCACTGGTACTGGTCACTTACACCATGGTATTGAGGAGAGAGGGGAGATAGCTTTTTTAAACTCAAATCTCCCTCTATTTTTTACCTGCGATGAGAAACAGGTTGAGGTCTGTATTAACCAGCAGGGGGGTCATAGAAGCAGTCGCTTTATTCGTGGCGATTATCCTGTGGGAGTTAATAGCGGTGCTCATCATCCACAATCCGGGTAAATTACCCTCACCGTATGCCGTTCTGCTCGCGTTCATCGATCTGGTGGAGATAATGCCCATTGATATCGCTGTCAGTCTGTTACACTTTGCCATAGGTATAGGTGCGGGTGCAGCAGTGGGGATAGCGATAGGGATGCTTATGGGCTGGTTCAGGATAGTGGACAGGATTATGGACCCGATAGTGGAGATACTGCGTCCTATACCGCCACTGGCGTGGGTACCCTTCGCAATCCTGTGGGGTGGACTCACCCATTACGCGGCTGGGTTTATAGTATTCATCGGTGCATTCTTCCCCGTGCTGATAAATACCTATACAGGGTTCAGAGAGGTGGATAAGACATACATAGATGCAGCACGGGTTCTGGGTTGTAAAGAGGAGGGGAGATTGATAAAATACGTCGCTTTCCCGTTCTCCATGCCATACATCGCTACGGGAATTCGGGTGGGTATGGGAGTGGGGTGGATGTGTGTGGTGGCAGCGGAGCTCTTCGGGGTGAGCAATACCGGGCTGGGATACCGGTTATTTCTGGTATTCTGGCCGTTACACATGATAGACCGGCTGGTGGCATATATGATCCTCCTGGGACTTGTAGCCCTCTCTTTAGACCATTTATTCCGCTATTTCGTGGTGGAGAAGTTATTCAAATGGAAGAGATATGAATCATAAACTCGAACTTCGGGGCGTAACGAAGGTCTACAAATCAGAAGGTGGGGAGATAAAGGCGCTGGAGGGTATAAATCTGGAGGTCAAACCCGGAGAATTCCTGTGCATCATCGGTCCCTCCGGGTGTGGTAAGACCACCCTCCTGAGGCTGATTGCAGGTCTGGAGCATCCCACCAGCGGTGAGATCATCCTGGATGGTAGAGAAGTGCGCGGACCATCCTCGGATAGGGGTATGGTATTCCAGGAATTCTCGCTATTCCCCTGGCGGACGGTGTTGAGGAATGTGGAATTCGGACTGCAGATGCGGGGCATAAAGAAGAAGGAACGGATTGCCATAGCGGAGAAGTATATAGGGCTCGTGAACCTGGAGGGATTCGAGCATCATTACCCCTATGAACTCTCCGGAGGTATGAAGCAGCGAGTGGCAATTGCACGCGCACTTGCAACAGAACCCTCTATACTCCTGATGGATGAGCCTTTCGGGTCTGTGGATGCCCAAACGCGGAACATACTGCAGGAAGAGCTCTTAAGAATCTGGGAGAGGACAGGGAAGACCATAATATTCGTCACTCACAGTGTTGACGAAGCGGTCTACCTCGCTGATAGGGTGGCGGTGATGTCTGCGAGACCGGGTCGGATTGTGGAATGCATGGGTATCAATATAGAGAGACCGAGGAAGCGAACGAGTGTGGAGGCGAACGTTATCAGGGAGCAACTGCTCCGGCGACTCATTACCGAGCATAAGAAGGTGGGCTTGATCTGAAAT
>JAODGR010000047.1 GCA_025464275.1 Methanosarcinales archaeon | reverse complement strand
GAGGAGAGGACATCCACACCCGTGGCGGCATATTCGCATACATTACTCAGATTTATCTCACCTGAAGCTTCTAATAGCAATCCTGAGCGGAATCCGCGGTCGGTAAGCAGTTGCACACCCTCCTTCACCGCATTCACCGACATGTTGTCGAACATGATGATATCAACCCCCAGCTCGGCTGCTCTCAGGGCATCCTCCACACTCTCCACCTCCACCTCTATCTTGCGAGTGAAGCTGACCTTCTCCCTCGCCTTCTTTATCGCGCTCTCCAGCCCCATGAGTTTTATATAATTGTCCTTTATTATCACCGTCTCGTACAGTCCGAACCTGTGCGGGTCGCCACCGCCTATTGATATCGCCTTCTTCTCATATTTCCTGAAGCCCGGTGTGGTTTTGCGCGTACCCGCCACCCTTATCCTGGCATTCACGCGTCTCGCCTCCCTCACAAATCTGTCGGTTAGCGTGGCAATACCGCTCATCCTGCCCAGGAAATTGAGTACAAGCCGCTCTGCCTTCAGTATCTTCATGCCCGCACCCCTCACCCTCAGAATTACCTCCTCCTCTTTCACCCGTGCTCCATCTCTGAAGTCCGTGGTCGGGCGCACTCCGAGGTAATTAAATATCTGCTCCACCTCAGCCAGACCTGCAAGCACCCCACTCTCCTTCACTCTTATCTCCGCTTCACATTCTCTCTCCGGAACTATCTCCTCATAATCCTCATGCCCTACATCCTCTTCCAGAAACGCTTCTATCTCCTTCAGTAACATGCCATCTCCCTGTCTCCTCTTCCCCCTCCTCTTTACTTATAGAATTAAGAGGTTAATTAATGAATGGTAAATGGTAATAGAGCCATGAGAGTGAGAGTGGGTATAGTGGGCTGTGGTTCGATAGGAACAGAGATATGCGAAGCGATAGACCATGATGAGCTGGAGATGGAGCTGATTTTCCTCATTGACAAGCATCCAGAGCGGATAAGGGAGCTGGTGAACCGATTGAAGAGGCGCCCGAAGATAACGAGGTCGGGCAGTGAGGGGCTGTCTGAGATGCTGGACGCGGTAGACCTGGTGATAGAGTGTGCCTCACAGGATGCGGTACGTGAGTACGTGATTCCCGCTCTGCATGCAGGTAAGGACGTGATGATAATGAGCGTTGGAGCATTGATATGTGATGAGGGGCTGTTTGAAGAGATTGTAAATATTGCGAGAGCGGGGGGCAGCAGGGTTTATATACCTTCAGGTGCAATTGCAGGTTTAGATGGGCTGAAATCAGGTGCTATTGGCAGTATCGAGAGTGTAGAGCTGAGGACGAGGAAGCCACCACGGGGTTTTGCGGGTAACACATATCTCAGAGCGCAGGGTGTGGAGCTGAGCGTGATAGAGCATGAAGAGACGCTTTTTGTGGGTCCTGCGCGGGATGCAGTACGCTATTTCCCGGAGAATGTGAATGTTGCTGCTTCTTTAAGCATCGCTGGGATTGGTCCAGACTCGACAATGGTGAAGATCATCGCAGACCCCACCATAGCTGAGAATGTGCATGAGATAGAGGTGAAGGGTGAATTTGGTAAACTCTTCGTGCGGGTGGAGAATGTACCCTCACCTATGAATCCAAAGACGAGCCACCTGGCTGCTCTCTCTGCTATCGCAACTCTCAGGGGTATAACATATCCTGTAAGGGTGGGCACATGAGCTCAGCCGTACGAGTGGTGGTATCTCACCCCATTTCGCAAGTACATCATGATATATCACTACTGCACCCTTTATACCTGCTACATGACTGATAGAGCGAAAGGACTCAGCCAAGGAATAGGGATGGGGATGGGAACGGGAATGAGCTCCTCTGACCGAGTTGCAGAGCGCAGTTGCAGCGGCATCAGCGAGTGATGCACTGCTCCCTATCACCGTTGCCGCATCGGCATGACCAAAGCTTATAGAATGCCCCACGGTGCCTGAAGATGTGCATATCCCGATGAGAGACGAGGAAGGTCTAACCCTGAATGCAATACGATTAGAGAACGGGCTGTCACCTGCATAAATACCGACAAGTAACTCCCTGTCACTTATCAATGCCACATCACCCCCGTTGTCCACCATCGCATGGGTGGCACCAGCATCACGCATAGCCTCCACCGCCAGCTCAGCCAGTGTACCTGCAACTGCGGACATCGGTCCTACCCCGAATATGGCAGACGCTCTTATCATTCTACGCACCACCTCCGGTATCTCCTCCTCACCCTCATCTTCATCATCCATCCGATACGGCTCGAGGGTAACGAGGAAGAATGGATGCCAGCGAATGAATCGCTCAAGCTCCTTCCTGTGCTCCTTTATCTGCTCCTTCGCTATCTCTATGTACCGCTCATCGTCTGCAGTAATCCATGCAGAAGTCTCCTTCAATACGAAATGCTCCCTCATCACTCATTATCCTCATTATCGGACGGGTTGGGGTTGGGGTTGGGGTTCAATCTCTCCCGCATCTGTACCACGTCACCGATCACGATGATTGCAGGTGGTTTCACTCCCTCGCTCCTCGCTACTCCAGCGATGTTATCCGCTCTCCCGGTTACAATCCTCGCATCTGGCGTAAAACCCTTCTCAATGACTGCTACCGGTGTATCCGGGCGTAATCCGTGCTTCAGTAGCTGCTCAATATTGTTGGCGAGATTACCGACCCCCATCAGGATAACCAGCGTACCCCTTAGGTTCGCTATCGCATTCCAGTTGATACTCGCGCTCTCTTCCTTCGCTTCCATCTCGTGCCCCGTAATGAAGGTGATGGAAGAAGAGACGCCACGGTAGGAGAGGGGTATAAGGAAAGAAGAGGGCACTGCAATCGCGGATGTTATTCCCGGTACCACCTCGAACTCAATCCCGTGCTCACTTAGATATGCCGCTTCTTCTCCACCCCTGCCGAAGATGAAAGGGTCACCGCCCTTCAATCGTACCACCTTATCGTATCTCGAGGCTAAATGGACCATGAGCTCGTTTATCTCTTCCTGTGAGAACTTATGCGCACCGGCAGTCTTGCCGGTATCTATGACCTTCTTATCCTCTGGAATCAGGTCCTTCACGCCCAGCACCAGATTATCCACCAGTATCACATCCGCCTCTTTTATGAGCCTGTAAGCCTTCAAACTCAGCAGCTCCGGGTCGCCCGGTCCAGCTCCCACGAGATATACTTTCCCCATCTCTCGGCTCCCCTCTTCTCCTGCCCAGTCCTCAAGTTATAAAAGAAAAGAAAGTTTATTAAGGATAGATATATAGAGGTGGTGGAAATATGGACCAGAGTGGTGGCAACGAGGTGATCACAGGGGGCGGGAGTATAGAGATACTCGATAATGGTGAGCTCGAGTCGGTATTGGAGAGGTCGAGGACTATTATCAAGGTGATAGGTTGCGGTGGTAGTGGTACCAATACGATACAGAGGATGACCGAGGAGGGTATTTATGGTGCTGAACTATTTGCTCTGAATACCGACGCCCAGCATCTGCTATATTCAAAGGTTGAACGAAAGCTATTGATAGGGCGGAAGACCACGCATGGGTTGGGCGCGGGTAGCATTCCCAGATTGGGTGAGGAGGCAGCGAAGGAGAACGAGGCGGATATAAGAGCCATCGTGGAGGATGCGGACATGGTATTCGTAACATGTGGACTGGGTGGTGGTACAGGTACGGGCTCCGCACCGGTGGTGGCGCAGGCGGCAAAAGATGCTGGGGCTCTCACTATCGGCGTGGTTACACTCCCCTTCACCGCGGAGGGTAACATCAGGAGGGAGAATACAGATATTGGGCTGGAGAAACTGAGAGAGAGTACAGACACACTGATCGTGATCCCAAACGACAAGCTACTGGAAGTGGTTCCGCGATTGCCACTGAATGACGCCTTCCGCGTGGCGGATGAAGTACTGATGCGAGCAGTGAAGGGGATTACAGAATTGATAACCAAGCCAGGACTTGTGAACCTCGATTTTGCTGATGTGAGAACGGTGATGAAAGACGGTGGCATGGCAATGATCGGATTTGGCGAGTCAGACGGGCAGAATAAGGCGATGGAATCGGTGAAGAAGGCTTTAAGCTCCCCTCTCCTCGAGGTTGATGTCTCTGGTGCCAGGTCGGCATTGATAAATGTGACCGGTGGAGAGGATATGACAGTAGAGGAGGCGGAAGGCGCGCTTCAGGAGGTATACAGGATGATGAATCCGGAGACACGGATAATCTGGGGCGTTCAGCTCAGTCCGGAGATGAAGAATACCATGCGAACACTGGTGGTGGTCACGGGTGTGAAATCGGAGCAGATATATGGCCGGAAGGAGCGAAGGAAGGAGAAATACGGTATCGAGATAGTGGTGTAGTGATGGAACTCAAGGTAAAGCCTGAGGAGATATCAAATAAGCTAAATGAGTATCTGAGGATACTGAAACTGGTGAGGAGACCGAAGAGTGATGAATTCTTTAAGGTCTCCAAGATAGCAGGTGCGGCTATGTTGCTCATCGGCTCCATTGGATTCTCCATATATATCCTGATGACCGTCTTACCAAAGGGTTTTTAATAGCCATGATCTACGCATTGAAGACCACAGTAAACCAGGAGCAGGCGGTTGCGAATCTTATAGCGGTGGCGATAAAGGATAAGGACAAAGCCGAGCATGGAGTAAAAGCCATCCTCGTACCCGACGAGTTGAAGGGATATGTACTGATAGAGGCAACCACCACGGATGTGATTGAGCCGATAATCCAGAACATCCCGCATGCGAGGGGATTGATCAGAGGAGAGATGAGAATGGAAGAGGTCGAGCATTTCCTCACACCGAAACCATCCGTATCCGGGATAGTGGAGGGTAGCATAATAGAGATAGTCTCAGGTCCTTTCAAGGGTGAGAGAGCGAGGGTGAAGAAGGTGGATGAAGCACATGAGGAACTCACAATTGAACTATTCGAGGCGATGGTCCCGATTCCTGTCACTGTCCGTGGAGATAGCGTGCGGGTGCTGAGTAAAGAGGAAGAGAAGGACTGAAACAGACCATAGAGAGATGAGTGATGTCTGCATCCTGATACCCACGCTGAACGAGGAGGAGACGATAGGGGAGGTAATAGAGGCGTTCAAGCAGCAGGGATTTGATAATATCTTCGTCATTGATGGCGGGAGTACGGATTCCACACGTGAGATAGCAAAGCAGGCGGGTGCAAGGGTGGAGATACAGCGTGGTAAGGGTAAGGGTACAGCAATCAGACAGGCTTTCGAGCTCATAGATAGTGATGTCATCGTGATGATCGATGGTGACGGCACGTACTCACCTGAGGAGGTGCAGCGACTGCTCGACCCGATAGAACGTGGCGAGGCGGAGCAGGTTATCGGGAATCGATTCGCTTATGGTGGTGCATTTGCGCTTCTACATCGGCTGGGGAATAAAGTCCTGAATAAGATATTCAGTATAGGCTACGGGATAGAACTGCAGGATATCCTATCCGGTTATCGGGCGTTCACGAAGGAAGCGGTGAGGAAGATGACGCTGAGGAGGGAGGGTTTTGAGATAGAAGCTGAGATGACCGTGGAATCGGTGAAGAAGGGGATAAGACTGAAAGAAGTACCCATCAGCTATCATAAGAGGCGGGGTAAGTCGAAGCTCAACTTCCTCCGCGATGGTACGCGAATAACCTATACGCTGTATGTGCTTGCGAGAACGCACAACCCGGTATTTTACTTCGGTATCATCGGCTCCGCATTCATCTCCACCGGTCTCATCTCCGGTATCTATGTCGTTTATGAGTGGCTTAATGGTGTGACGCACGTACTTCTCACCGTATTCACCTCTCTGATGATCATTTCTGGTGTGCAGTTCCTTATATTTGGTCTGCTTGGCGATTTACTGGTGACATTACACCGGGAGACGATAGAAGCGGTGAAGAGGGAGGGGAACAGGGACAGGAAGATGAATAGTGGAGTGAATAGAGTGAATAAGGCAGGGGATGATACACCAGCCACAGCCATGAATATGGCTCTGAAGGTGCCGATAGCCACGGAGAAAGGCTTGATACATGCAGTAGCACAGGATCACGAGACGGGTGAGGTGCTGATGCTCGCACACATGAACGAGGAGGCGCTTCGACTCACACTGGAGACCGGGAAAGCGCATTACTGGAGCAGAAGCAGGAGCAAGCTATGGCGAAAAGGCGAGACATCAGGCAACGAGCAGCTGGTGAAGGACATCCTCATCGACTGTGATGGCGATTCCGTGCTTCTGAAGGTGGAACAGATAGGTGGCGCATGCCATACCGGGTACCGGTCCTGCTTCTATCGGAGGATAAACGGGGAGATAGTGGGGGAGAAGGTCTTCGACCCCGAGGAGAGGTATGGTAAGAAACAAGACCGGAAGGGGGTTTGAGACAGTATGGTATTGATATTTATATAATGTTTTTATATAGTAGGGTAGGCAACCTATACTATAAGCGAGGTGAAGCAAAAATGCCAGAAGACAACGTGATATATATCGGAAACAAGCCCGTGATGAGCTATGTCCTGGCGGTAGTAACGCAGTTCAACAACGGATTCGATGAGGTGGTAATAAAAGCGCGAGGGAGAGCGATCTCGAGGGCTGTGGATACCGCGGAGGTGGTGAAGAACAAGTTCATGCCAGGCGTAGAGATAAAAGACATAAAGATAGGAACAGAGTCGATAGTGGGCGAAGGAGGAGACAAGGCAAACGTTTCCTCGATGGAAATAACAATGAAAGCGAAGGCGTGAAGGGGAGAGAGCAGAAGTAGCGTAGTGCAGCTATGGTTTATATAAAGTGAGCTCTCCTCTCTTTTTATCTTTTTACTATTTACTATTTTTATTTCTCTCACTCTCTTCTTTTATCTTAGTTCATGTTCTCCAACGGGCATATCATCTCGATACGTGAGCTCTCAAAGCGGGAGATAGATTTCGTCCTGAGCAGGGCGGAGGAGATGGAACCGTACGCGAGGGGTACGAAGTGCGGCTCTGATTTGCTGGCTGGTAAGATACTCGCGAATCTGTTCTATGAGCCGAGCACGAGGACACGCCTCTCTTTTGAGACTGCGATGAAGCGGTTAGGTGGTGAAGTGATAAATATGCACTCACCAGAAGCGAGTTCAGTGGCAAAAGGGGAGAACCTCGCAGATACCATAAGAACCGTATCCAGCTACTGTGATGTGATAGCGCTGAGGCATCCGAAGGAGGGAGCAGCGCGAATGGCTGCTTCTTTCTCCACCGTACCCATAATCAACGCGGGTGACGGCGCAGGGCAGCATCCCACCCAGACACTCCTCGATTTATACACAATCAAGCGTGAGGGGTTGCTTGATAACCTCCGAATCGCACTCATAGGAGACCTGAAATATGGCAGAACGGTACATTCACTCGCGTATGCGCTCGCGCTCTACAAAGCCATACTCTACCTGGTGTCACCACCCACGTTGAGGATGCCAGAGGAGATAAAATCAGACCTTGAGGATGCAGGAGCGGAGATATTTGAATACGAGGATGTAGGGGAAGTGATAAGGGATGTGAACATCCTTTATGTGACGAGGATACAGAGAGAGAGATTCCCTGACCCCACGGAGTACACCAGAGTCGCGGGTGTATATCGTATAACGCCGGAGCTCATAGCAGAGAACGAGGATGTGGTGGTGATGCACCCCCTGCCACGGGTGGATGAGATAGATACGAGGGTGGATAGCACGAGGAATGCGAGGTATTTCCTCCAGGCTTTCTACGGGGTACCCGTGAGAATGGCTATTCTTTCTATATTGCTGGGTGCTAAGTAAAGGTAAGGGTAAAGGAGTGGGTGGAGATGCAGGCTCGGGGCATGACAGGGGTGGATGAGATAGAAGCGATAATGCATGCGGTGGAGGAGCATCAGGAGCTGTACAGGAATGCTCTCCCAATGATAGCGAGTGAGAATGTAACGAGTGAGCGGGTGCGGATTCTCCTTGCCTCCGACCTCTCACACAGGTATGCCGAGGGCGAAGTGGGAGCGAGGTTTTATCAGGGTTGCAGGTATATAGATGAGGTGGAGGGGCGAGCAATAAGGTGGGCAAAGGAGTTATTCAGGGCGGAGCACGTGAATGTAAAGCCCGTTTCGGGTGTCACTGCGAATATAGCCGCACTGTTCGCCCTTACTTCCCCGGGTGATACGATGATGGCACTATCTGTCCCTGATGGTGGGCATATAAGCCATTCTGCTTATTCTGTACCCGGGTTGCGAGGTTTAAAGCTGGAAGAGATACCGTTCGATGTGAGGGAGATGAATATAGACATAGACCAGATGGTGCGGGCGATGAAGGAGGTCAGACCTAAGCTGATATTGCTCGGTGCAAGCCTGTTCCTGTTTCCTCACCCGATTCATGAGATCCGACTGGCTGCAGATGAGATTGGCGCCACTGTGGTCTACGACGCCTCGCATGTACTGGGGCTTATAGCGGGCGCTAAATTCCAGGACCCGCTGCGTGAGGGCGCTGATGTCGTCACAAGCAGTACGCACAAGACCTTCCCGGGTCCTCAGGGCGCCATGATACTCTGTAAAGGGAGTTTGAAGAATAAAATAGACCGGGCAGTCTTCCCGGGGACTGTGAGCAACCATCATCTCCATCACATCGCTGGACTGGCAGTGACACTGCAGGAGATGCTCCATTTCGGTGCAGGCTATGCAGCACAGATACAGGCGAATGCGAAATCACTGGCTCAGGCGCTATACGAGTCGGGTTTCAAGGTCCTGTGTGAGCATAAAGGATTCACCGAGTCACATCAGGTTGTCATTGATGTACGCGAACTGGGTGGAGGCGATGCAGTGGCGAAGCGACTGGAAGAGGCATATATCATCACCAATAAGAACATGCTACCATTTGATACAGAACCGGATAGCCCTTCAGGGATAAGGCTTGGAGTACAGGAGCTCACACGAACAGGGATGGGAGAATCTGAGATGATAGAGATAGCATCGCTCATGAGGAGGCTGTTAATAGAGGGCGAATCGGTCGCCAGCATAAAGGAGGATGTAAAATCGCTGAAGAGTGAATTCCAGAACGTGCATTATTCTTTTGATGATGGAGCTGCATATCAGAATCCCTTTCATGGATAAGAAATAAGTGCAAGGTATTTATAAAGGAGGGGATAGGATAGATATAGATGTAAGGTATAATAAAGAGAGACGACAGACCGACGGAGGGTGAAATAAAGAGAAGGAAGAAGAGAGAAGAGAGAAGAGAAAGAAGAGATAAGATAAGAATGCTTGAGGAACTGGAGGCGAGACGGGCGGAAGTAATAAAGAAGGCAGAGGAATACAAGAAGAGGAGGACAGAGCTGAATGCAGAAGCGAGCAAATGGGCGGATTTACGTGATGAACTGAACAGCCGGATAAAAGAAGCAGTGGCAAAGGCGAAGGAATACAAGAAGCAGCGTGAAGAATACGAGAAGCTGATAGAGGCGAAGAAGGAGAAGCGTGGTGAGCTGAACAGGAAAGCATCACGGTACTATTCCATGGTGGAGAAGTTGCGAAAGAGGAACGACCTGGAGAGTATTCGCACTTTCGAGCGACTCAGGAGGCGGATAGAAGAGCTGGAGATGCGGCAGCAGGTGGAGGTATTGAGCAAGGACAAGGAGAAGAAGCTGGTAGCGAAGATAACCGAGCTGAGGAAGGAGTTCGCAGCGATGCAGAAGGAATTTGAGAAGGACCTCAAGCTGAAGGAGCTGCTGAAGGAGGCACAGCGCTACAAGAGGGAGGCGGATAAGTATCACGAGGAGGTATTGAATTATGTCAAGCTCTCTCATGAGTGTCATGATAAGATGGTGGAGTGGTTCAGGGAGGCGGACAGGATAAGAGAGAAGGCGGATGAGGCGCACCGGCTGTATCTTGAGGCGCAGGAGGCTGCGGATGAGGCGCACCGCCTCTTTGTACGCTGTCTCCGTGACATAAGGGATTTCAATCACGTGATTAGCGGCTTAAGACGTAAGATAAGAGAAGATTGGAGTTTCAAGGAGCGGATGGAGGCGAGGAAGAGGGCGAAGAGTATATATGAGCGATTCAGAGAGGGAGAGAAGTTGAGTACCGAAGACTTGCTGATGCTTCAGAAATCGGAGATGCTACTGGAATAGTAACAGGATAGTAACAGTGGGAGTGGTGGTCCCGGGTCTTTCTATTTTTATATATCAAAAATATCTCTATATATTATATATTATACCGGCAGTATATAGTAAGTGTAAGTGAGGAGAAACTGCGCAGCAGCACACATGCATGCGCTGCGCGCTGTCGTGTTTTACTTTGTCGGAAGGAGGTGATAGGAGAGATATGAGAACTGCGATTTTTGGGCAGGGATATGTTGCATCTATACTTGCTGCAGGTCTTCAACGGATAAAGGAAGGAGAGATAGGGTATGAAGGCATCCCGCTCGCCGAACACATACCGGAGAGCATAGAGGAGATCGAGCTGGTGCGTGCGTTTGATATAGATGAGAGGAAAGTGGGCAGGAGGCTCTCGGATATCGTGAGCTGGTATTGGAATGGGGGAATCAGCTTTGAGAACGACTATACGGTGAAGAGGGGATACCGTCAGCCGCAGAGGAGTAGCGGTGAAGGCGGAGAAGAGATGCTGAACGGAGCGATGGCGGATACCGGACTTGAGGAGGTGGTGTGGCGTCTTGTGGAGGAGTACGAGCGTGACGAGGTGGAGGTATTCATCAATCTGACAACCACCGAGAACGTTCAGCCGTTTCATGATGCCACGGAACTGGAGAGGGCGATAAGAGAGAACCGATATGACCGGGTTTCAGCATCTCAGTTGTATTTCTACTCGGTCACGCAGTATGATAAGCCGTCGGCGTTCATAAACTGCATACCCGCGCAGATTGCAAACGACCCCGCATGCGTTGAACTTGCGAAGAGGAATTCATGTGTGGTCTTCGGAGATGATGGTGCGAGCGGTGCAACGCCACTCACCGCGGACATTCTCGAGCATATGCGCCAGAGGAGCCGGAGGGTGCTCTGCATATCACAGTTCAATATCGGTGGGAACACGGATTTCCTGAGCTTGATGGAGCCGGAGAGGAATCTCGCAAAGGAGACCACGAAGAGCTCAATCGTGCATGATATCCTGGGATACGAGGTGCCTCATTACATCAAACCCACCGGTTATCTGATGCCACTCGGCGATAAGAAGTTCGTGGCGATGCACATCCCTTACATCTCGTTCAACGGAGCCGAAGATGAACTGACGATAACCGCCCGCATAAACGACAGTCCAGCACTCGCAGGAATGCTCGTTGACCTCATCAGACTCGCCAAGATCGCGATAGAGCGTGGAGAATACGGCACGGTCTACCCGATAAATGCGTTCTACATGAAGATGCCGGGTCCGAGGGATGCGAAAGCGATTCCAAAGGTCTTCGCATTTGAATTGGTCAGGTCATGGATCGGATATGGAAGTATTGATATCGGCGACGGGGAGAGGGAGAAGGGTGGTGGAACTGACGGAGGAGAACCCGAAGTGAGCAATTGATGTCTGTGGTGCCCTCTCTCCTCCCCTATTTTCTCCTTTCTTCTCATTGAAACGCCATTTGATGCCAGTCACCGCGTCAGCTCATCCATCCTGAGACCATAGATGCGACTTTAACACCTATGATCACGAACAACGCGATTACAAGAGTTTCCACACCCGCTTTCATGCTTATCTCACGCATCAGTAATGCCGATGCGAAATCAGTGACTATGGCGAATATCAAAGCTGCTATGAGTCCATACCTTGCGAATATGAGTGCCATAGCAATTATCAGTGGAAGTGCAAATATTGTCCCAAATACCACCACCTTCACCAGCTCCACATGGCTTGCATCTGATATTACCTTCGTCATGCCCGCCATCCGTGGACACAGGATGAAAAATGCGAATGCCGCCGATGCGATTATCAGCTCTTTCATTGTCTTTCATTGTATATGTATAGCGTCTGTGTATAACTCTTAACT
>JAODGR010000032.1 GCA_025464275.1 Methanosarcinales archaeon | reverse complement strand
CTCCTCCACATCCACAACTAACCCCCTCGCTTTCGTCCTCAGATTACGCACAGATGCACCGGTAAGCCCCATCACTGTCTCCAGCTTAGCGCTCTGCCCCTCAGCCGGGAGTGCAATCACAGTGCCCGTGCCACCCAGTTCTGGAAGACCACCCGCACCGGTCACCTTCGCACCGAGCGCGCCCGCATCCTGTGCCAGCTTCACCAGCTCACTCAGCTCCCGGGGAACCACTCCTATCGCATCCAGTAACCCGTGATTGATGTTCATCAAACTGCCAACCCGTGCCAGGTCATGCCGCCTCAATGCCTCTATCGCCTCCACGGTCAGCACATCCGCAGCACTGGCTATGTACTCAAACACACTGCTAAATGCTTCCTTACGTGCCTTCACTGCTTCAACAAGCTTCCTGGTCTTCAATCTCAGCTCTGATAAATGCTCAGCACCCGCACCCAGCGGGATAGTGGTTATACTCCCGGTTACCAGCTCTATCTCCGGCAGGTCGTGCAATCGCTTCACTTCTCCTCCCTCTATCACTACATAGCCACCGTACGTGGATATCGCCGTATCCGTCGGACTGGCTTTACCCTGTACCGCTTCCTCTACCCTGTGCGCATCCGCCCGCAGCTCCTCCAGGTCACCGTTCCACAGCCCGAAGTAACGCTTGAGCGCGGCGATAGTGGCGACAGAGACCGCAGCAGAAGAGCCAAGCCCGGCAGATAGCGGTATCTCCGAGCTCACCCTTATCTCCACCCCCCTCCCCACTCCACCTCCACCTTCTACTCTATGACCATACCTCCTCTCCATGTACTGAATCGCACACCTGATATACGCAATCGCACGTGATGCCTCTCCATAATTGAGAAACGGCTGTGGCTGCGGCTGTGCATCAGCATCCGCATCCGTATCCACACCCCTCAGGTCCATCTGTAGCCCGAACGACGGTATATTCTCCACAATGAGGTGATAACCACCCTCAGACCCCACCCTGTCCGAGACCTCGACATTGAGTCGCAGGTTCAGTGCAGTTGCCAGCGCTCGCTTACCATAGACCACGAAATGCTCACCGAAGAGTATCGCCTTCGCAGGTACAGATGCCCGGATTTTAATGCCCCCCTCGCTCACATCACCTTCTCCAGACTCATATCAAACATCCTCTTCGTCTCCCTCGCTAATGCCTCCGGGAGACCGGTGATGTCCACGTTCAGGAACCCACGTACAATCACCGAGATAGCCTCCTCCTCGCTCAGACCCCTCGACATCAGGTAATAAATCTCATCCTCCGCAATCCTTCCCACCGCAGCTTCATGTGAGAGGTCGAGGTCTCTTCTGGTCGCCCGTAGCTCTGGAATCGATTCTATCTCCGCGGAGTCTGAGAGCATCAAGCCCCGGCACTCGATGTGCCCCTTCGCATTTGCCCCCTCGCCTATCACATTACTGCGTGCGATGACCCTCGCATTGTCGGTGGCAATCACCCTCGAGATCACCTCAGACCTGCTACCTTCACCGCGCAGCACTGCCCTCGCACCTGAATCAATATTGGCATCACCATGCGCGTATATGACAGTCTGGAAGGTTGCTCTTGCATTCCTGCCCACGCAATACGCAGAGGGATACATCTGTAGTGATTTAACAGGTGTCATCAGGATGTAATTGCTGATAAAGGTGCCCTCATCCTCTATCATCACTGCACTCCTTGGTCTCACCTCCACACCCGGGTTCCAGTTATGTATCATGGTGAAAGTAATCTTCGCACCCCGCTTCACATAAAATTCAGTAACACCGAGATGGAGTGCGGAACTGACCCCGTGAGTGACGGCGCAGCCATTGATGATATGCAATTCCGAATCCTCCTCCGCGATTACAATGTTGTGCACCTTCTGCCCCACCCTGTCTGTGGTGATGAACAGACAGGACTGCACCGGCACCGTTACCTTCTGACCCGCTTCCGACCTGATGAAGTACCCGTGTGTCTGGTCTAATTCGACCTCGGCAGTGTATTTGTCCATATCCACCGGAACCGCCTTCCACATGTAATCTACGAGCCAGTCATGCCTCCTCAGTGCATCCGTAGTGCTCATAAGCTCAAGACCAGGGTATTTTACCGCTGAGAACACCACTGAGCAGTCACGCTGTATAAACGAGCCAGAACGGTTATCTTCTCCCGGCTCAATACCTGCTTCGAGCAGGTCGTGCCTGTATTCATCCGGGAATTCAGATAGCGAGTTGAGTGCATCGTGCTCCGCCACACTGCCCGCACTGACGTAGTTCTCAAGCTCTATGTCTTCTCCCAGAGCAGCTCTCTTACTCCTCGCCCGTTTCGCTCGCTCTATTATCTCATCCCCCGGCTTACCTCTCGCCATTCCACACTCACCTCTCCGTATGCTCACGCTCACTACGCTTACATAACTCCACACATCTCTCAAAGCCCTCTGCCATTATGCTCTCCGTTATCTCATCAGGCATACCAGAGCAGGCTATCTGACCATCGAGCATCACATGTGCACGGTCTGCCTTTATGTACCGCATTATGAACCCGCTGTGAGTGATTATGAGCCCCGCCTTCTTCCTTCTACTTGGCATCTTGCCCCTATCCAGTAGTTCGCTCATTATCTCGCCTATGAGCTCTATATTATCTATGTCCACACCCGAATCCGGCTCATCGAACATGATGAAGTCCGGTGATTGCGCCACCAGCTGAAGTATCTCCGACCTCTTGACCTCTCCACCAGAGAAGCCAAGGTTCACATCACGGCTCAGGAAGTCGACCGAGATATTGAGTCGCTTCGCAAGCTCTATCACTTCCTCGTCTATCTTCCCCTCCCTTCTACCCCATGCTATATTCACCATATCGGCGAGTTTTACCCCCCTTATCTCCGGTGGATGCTGGAAAGAGATACCCATTCCCAGTTTCACTCGCTCGTTGGTCGGCAAATCGGTTATATCAATCCCCTTGAATATTATCCGCCCCTCTTTTACTTCGTAATTCGGTAAGCCGAGTATCGTCAGCAGGAGGGTGGTCTTTCCACAACCATTGGGTCCGAATAAGATATGCACCTCACCACGTTCGATATTGAGTGTCAGGTCCTTTATAATCTCCTTACCTTCTACCTCCACGGTCAGGTCTCTTATCTCCAGCATCATTATCATTTCCTTCACCTCAATATCATAATCCAATATTTAAATCTTGTTCTTATTCTCTTCTCCCTTTCTTTACTCTTAAATTAAAACTAAAATACAGAATAGATGTGCAAGTCATGAAATTCGATCCAGAGAAGATAAGGGAGGACACAGCCAGTGATTTTGAAACTGCATGGCTCGCGGGCAGTAGGTACATCGGTGAACGAGCCATAAATGAGCGCTATCCAGGGTCTATATCGCGTATATGCCTGCCCGGGAAGCCACATCCGGTATTTGAGACCATCCAGAAGCTGAGGGAGGCGTACCTCCGGCTCGGGTTCGAGGAGGTGATGAATCCCCTGATAATAGAAGAGGGGGAGGTGAAGAAGCAATTTGGTAAAGAAGCCCTCGCAGTTCTGGACCGCTGCTACTATCTCGCTGGTTTACCTCGCCCTGATATTGGCATCTCAGCATCGAGAGTGAAGCAGATGAGCACCCTCTTCAGGAAGCAGTTCAGTAAGGATGAGATAGACTCGTTTCAGGATACCCTGCACCGGTATAAGAAGGGTGAGATAGATGGTGACGACCTGGTGTATGCGATATCGTCATGTATAGGGGTACCTGATACGGAGGTGGCGAAGATGCTCGATGAGGTCCTGCCTGAATTGAAGAGTCTCCAGCCGGAGTCTTCCAGTAGCACCCTCCGCTCTCATATGACCTCCGGCTGGTTCCTCACTCTTGCCTCTCTCTGGGATAAGAAACGGTTCCCGATAAAGCTATTCTCCGTGGATAGATGCTTCAGACGAGAGCAGCGTGAAGGAGAGACGAGACTCAGGAATTACCATTCGGCATCCTGTGTCCTCTGCAACGAGGAGGTGAGCATAGATGACGGGATGGAAATCGCCACCGGACTGCTATCTCAGTTTGGATTCGAGCGGCTGAAATTCCGTGAAGATGAGAAGCGGTCAAAGTATTATATCCCGGGTACACAGATAGAAGTCTTCAGCCTCCATCCCAATCCCAGGATAGGCTGGGTGGAGGTGGCTACCTTCGGCATTTATTCACCTACCGCACTGGCACAGTATGATATACCCTATGCAGTGGTGAATCTTGGACTGGGTGTGGAGCGGCTGGCTATGATTCTCCATAATGCCGATGATGTACGGGCACTGACATACCCGCAGTTCTATGCCCCCTGGAGACTGACCGATATGGAACTGGCGAGCATGGTCTCGGTGGAGCATACCCCGCGCACGCCAGAGGGTGCAGAGATAGCAAAAGCAATCACCCATGTATGTGAGGAGAAAGGCAATGAGCCTTCACCCTGCGAGTTCATCGCATATCGGGGCACTCTGCTCGGTACCGAGATAGAGGTATGGGTTACAGAGCCTGAGGCGGATACTCTACTCTGCGGTCCCGCTTACCTGAATGAGATAGTGGTGCATGAAGGCTCTATACTGGGCATACCCCGCACAAAGAGATGGGAGTCGGTATTTGAAACCGGCGTGCCGTCGAATATAAGGTTCTTAGATGCCTTCGCGGCACTCGCAGCTTACGAGATAGAGAACTGGGTGCAGGCGGTAAAAGCCAGAGCCGGAGCCAGAGCCGGGGAGAGTATGAGTGTAAGGGTGCGAATAGTGCGTAGTGGCTCGGACATAAATATTAAGATAGACGATTTAGCAGTCCGTTATATCACCTCGCAAAAGAACAGAATAGATATTCGCGGTCCGGTATTCATTACTGTGGTTGCGAAACTGGCGGGAGGCAGGATTGGAGGAGAAGAAGGAGGAGGAGAAGTAGTAGAAGCAGGGAGGGAGAAGGGAGATGAATAAGGTGGTCATCTCTGTTGGCGGTCTCTATTTCACTGAGACTGCGCAGATAAAGCGAATTGCAGCGGTTCTTGACGAGATTGTGGAATCGGAATCCTCATACAGGCTGTTTGTGGTCACCGGTGGCGGTCTGCTGGCGCGTCAGTACATAAGCATGGCTCGTGAGCTGGGTGCGAACGAGGCGGTGTGTGACCTCATAGGAATCGCCATCACACGTGTAAATGCGAGACTGCTCATCGCCGCCTTACGCAATGCCTATCCCGAACCATTTTACAACTATGAAGATGTTGCCATGATAGCAGCCGGTGAGGGTGACGGTGACGGTAGCGGCAGGGGTGAAGGAGGGTGCAGGATAGCGGTGATGGGTGGTGTGACTCCGGGCTATACGACCGACGCGGTCTCCGCAATACTCGCTGAGTATATAAATGCAGACTTACTACTGAATGTGACGTCGGTGGATGGAGTGTACGAAGCAGACCCGCATAAATATCCAGGTGCGAGGAAATACAGCCGGATGACGCCGGAAGAGCTCGTCAGGCTGACTGCACGTGAGGAGTTGAAAGCAGGTTCGCGGATTGTCATTGACCCTGTTGCTGCTAAGATAATAGAACGGTGCGGGATAAGAACCATTGTGATTGATGCTACCAACCCGAGAGTTCTCCTTGAGGCAATACACGGGAGGCATCATGGTACAGAGATTGCACGATAGAGGAGAATACCGTGAGCCAGTATATCTTGAGACTTACAGACGCGGTGTGCTCGACTCCAGGATAGAGCAGCTGGAGGCTATACTGGATGAATGTACACTATGCCCCCGTGAGTGCGGCGTGAACAGGAACACAGGTGAGCGTGGATATTGCAACTCCGGTAGAAGCGTGAAGGTCTCGAGTGTTCAGCCGCATTTCGGTGAAGAGCCGGTGCTCGTCGGTACACATGGCTCTGGAACGATATTCCTCACCAACTGTAATCTCGGGTGTGTGTATTGCCAGAACTATGAGATAAGCCATCTTGGCTACGGGCGCGCAATGAGCGAGGCAGAACTCGCAGATAGTATGCTCATGCTCCAGAAGAGGGGCTGTCATAACATCAACCTCGTCACTCCCACTCATTTCACACCGCAGATAGTGAAAGCATTGAGGATAGCAATAGAGAAAGGGCTTCGTATACCACTGGTCTATAACTGCGGTGGATATGAGTCAAAGCGAACCATCGAACTGCTCGAAGGTATTGTGGATATCTACATGCCGGACATAAAATATGGTGCAGGTGCGGCAGAGAGTGCTGCAAGGTACTCAAATGCTCGCGATTACTTCCGCAGGTGTAAGGATGCGGTGAAGGAGATGCACGCTCAGGTCGGCGATTTGAAGCTGGATTACCGCGGACTGGCATACCGTGGACTCCTCATACGCCATCTGGTACTGCCGAACAGAGTGGCGGACTCTGAGTCTGTTATGAGGTTCATCGCAACGGAGATATCGAAGGACTCGTATGTGAATATAATGGCGCAATACAGACCGATGTACAACGCGTACAAGTATAAAGAACTGAACAGATGGATAAGGATGGAGGAATATCGTGAGGTGGTAGAGACCGCAAGGCGGTATGGTCTGCATAGAGGGTTCGCATGAAATGACTGCCCGGTTTTTTTCACTTCACTTCACCATGGCACATCCTTCAGACCCAGCTTGAAGCCCGCGAAATTCGTGAGCAGGTGCAGCAATGGGGTGATAAGAATGACCACAATCATCACCTCCGTGGAGAAGTTAGAGATGAACCAGTCAGGTGCGAGCAGTAAGAGAAGCAGCCATGCTCCTCCCACAAAGTCTAACTGGTCTACCACGGGTAGGGGAGTGCCTCTTCTCAGGCTGAGCCGCCTCTTCACAAAGCTACCCGCGAGGTCACCGAACATCGCTCCCAGGGTGAGTGCTGCCAGCACAACGATGCATAGGGGGAAAGAGCCAAAAGAGCCATTATAAAGATGCTGGAATATCCCGCAGAGGAATCCTGTCGTGCAACCCCTGGATAACCCCTCGTAGGTCTTACCATCACCGAGCACTCGATTCCGCCCCAGATGGGCACCAAGGTCTATCGGTGTCCTGCCACCGAAGAATGCTGCACTCGCATTCGTTACATATGCGGGGAGCATGAGCCATATCGCAGTCCAGACCGCGGTTGCGATTGCTGTGGTCATAATTATAACATGGAAAATATAAATAGTGCTGGTGATAATTTTTTTACCGTGTGGTGAAGAATGGAGAGGGGCTTGAAGGAAGTCTATGACGGGATAAAGAAGATAATCACGATCACCGAACGGATAGAAGGTCATACGAAGGATATTGCGGATTTGAAGGAGAAAGCGAAGGAGAATACAGCGGATATAGTGGAGATAAAGGGAGATATAGTGGAGCTAAAGGGAAACGTAGCAGAGCTAAGGGGAGATATAGCAGACCTAAGGGGAGATGTAGCAGACCTAAAGGACAGGCTGGAAGCGGTAGAAGGACGATTGGATTCATTAGAAACCGGTCAAGAGGTGATAAAAGTTGATATCCGTGCGATAAGGGATAAACTGGAAGTGAAAGAGGAGATATACGCACTGAAGGAGCGAATGACTGCAGTTGAAGTCGAGATGGGCAGAGGCAAACTGAAAACATGAAGATGGCAGAAGAGGAGATGGTCTTCCAGTTACTGGAAGAGGACAGGAAGGTTATGGCGTGAGCAGCGAGATTGGGGATGCAAGCAACACCTCCTCTTCTCTTTTCTCCTTTCTCCTTTTTATTCACCTATCTCGTATGTTCTTTTATGAAGTATGTTCACAGCGAGAGCACACTGGAGGTGGAAGAGCGAGTAGAGCGATTAAAGCGAGCTAA
The DNA here is from genome assembly GCA_025464275.1 of Methanosarcinales archaeon. Classification (GTDB taxonomy): domain Archaea; phylum Halobacteriota; class Syntropharchaeia; order Alkanophagales; family Methanospirareceae; genus G60ANME1. Next base: position 13,230 of record JAODGR010000032.1, on the reverse strand, counting down.
GAGCGCAATTATCTTAGCCCATAACTATCAGCGACCTGAGGTCCAGGATATAGCGGATTTTGTGGGTGATTCCCTGGAACTTGCGCGAAAGGCAACGGAGACCGCCGCACGGGTGATCATCTTCTGCGGTGTTGATTTCATGGCTGAGACCGCAGCGATACTGAATCCAGATAAGAAAGTCATCATTCCCGATAAAGGTGCTATCTGCCCCATGGCACAGCAGTTGGAGGTGGAGATGCTGAAAGAGATGAAGCACCAGTATCCCGATGCTGAGGTCGTGCTGTATGTGAATACCCTCGCGGAAAGCAAAGCCCTCGCTGATTGTATCTGCACTTCTGCTAATGCCCGTGAAGTGGTCAATGCCATGAGTTCATCGGTCGTGCTCTTCGGTCCCGATCGCAATCTGGCATACTATGCGCAGAAGGCAACCGCAAAGAAGGTCATTCCTGTCCCTCAACACGGACTCTGCCCCTCTCATCACCAGATAGTGATGAGCGATGTGATAGAGGCGAAGAAGGCACATCCCAACGCAAAAGTCATTGTCCATCCTGAGTGTATACCTGAGGTTCAGGAGATTGCAGATTATATCGCCTCCACGAGCGGGATGGTGAAGCTCTGCAAAGAGCGAGACTCAGGTGATGAATTCCTGGTTGGTACAGAGATTGGACTGCTACATAGATTGAAGAAGGAGGCACCGGATAAGAGGTTCTACCCCATCTCCACCACCGCTGTCTGCCCACAGATGAAGATGCATACCCTGGAGAAGATAGCTCGTGCACTGGAGCGTGAAGAGCCTGAGGTGATAGTCAAGCCAGAGTTAGCAGCGAGGGCGCGAAGAGCGATAGAACGAATGTTCACGGTCATCGAGTCGAGAGGATAGAAGCTAAAGCTCGAGCTCGAGCTCGGCTCACATCCAGTAAGTGTAAGTGTGAGTGGCAAGTAGCCCGATGATAAACCCGATTATTGCCCCGGTATTGAGAAATGGCAGACCTGCATGGGGTCTACCCTTACCCGCGAACCTCGTAAGCACGGTGTAGCCCACCAGGGTACCTGCTAAAGCGCCCAGAGCTGGCATTGCGTTACCGCCCCCCTCAATATAATATCTCATGTATGCCGATACCACCAGCATGGTTGGTATAACTGCATCTCCGAGCCCCATGAGGAACGCATCACCCAGCTCACATCCCTTCATTATCGAGAAATCCCGCTTACGCGGCAGGACAAAGAGAATAGGAACTCGTAAATCCACTACCGATTCCGCCAGGGAGACCATATGCTTCGTCTTATATACTGATATCGCATCATACACTATGAGTATTATCATGAGCATGATCACCACCTCTGGTACTAACGAAATCCCAAATATCGCAGCTGCTCCGCTTCCTATCATTAAACCTGTTACATCGAGTACATACCATTCAGGATATTTATATAGCAGAAAGGTGAGGATAGCGGTGATGCCCAGAGCTCCTGCATTCCATTCCCATGTGCCGAATACAAAAACAGGGATACCGATACCCACCTGATGGTGCTGATAGTATAAGAGAAGTCCATCCATCACGTAGTACATCGTGGCTGCCACAGCTCCAAGCATAACGATATAAACGAGCTTGTCTCCTCCGAATTTGAGCACAATCAGGATGAACGCGGTGATACCGAGGATGATGATGAAGAAGTATACAGGATTCCACATGGATTCCGGGTTCTCAAATGCTTTTATGCCCGTCTCTTCAAAGGGCACTGCCAGCATCAACGCTATCACCGCTGTAAGTACGATGAAGATACCCATTCCAGCGTAGAGCACGACGCTCGTACCACCCTCACCCGCACCCGCCTCTTCACTCATCACTATCACTCTTCACTCATCACTATCACTACCACTATATTTATACCGCTTACACAAACTTAACTTAACCACGTGATGCTGCGCTGCCCTGTGCCCTGTGCTCTGTGCTTGTGCAATATCGCGAATGAACCGCCCCAGTCTCTCACTATCCACCTCATTCCTCAATACAATATCGGTCTTCAGGACTTGCACCTCTGCCCCTTCTAACTCTGTACTCCTATCACTCTTATCTATCACCAGTACATCGAGTAAATCCTCATAGCATTTATAAACCCCGAAAATTGATATTTCAAACCCCTTTGCTGCCATGAACTTACCCGCAGGTCCGCTTACCGGCTTATCTCCCACTATTGGTGAGATTGCTATCACCTTCTTACGCTTCAATAACTCACGTATACCTCTCAGACTCAGGATGGGTCCTATGCTCGTTATCGGGTTACTGGGTCCGATGAGCACGACATGCTCAGCATTCAGCGCTCTAAGCACCGCCTCTGTGGGCTTCGCCTCCTCTATACCCTCAAATTGAACATCCAGTACCTCCGGCTCACCACTCTCTTTGACCCAGAACTCCTGGAAATGGAGCTTACCCGCGGGTGTGATTATCTTCGTGCTCACTGCTTCATCGGTCATCGGTAGTATATCCGCGGTGATACCGAATTTAGCAGCAAGCTCCCTGGTCGCTTCTGTGAGGCTCATGCCACGATTCATCAGCTCGGTCCTGAGGATGTGCGTTGCCCTGTCCCTATCGCCAATCCGCATCTGCTCCTCATAGCCCAGCCGCTTCAGCGTGGTGTGGGTATAAAAACTGTCATTCGCAACCCCCCACCACCTGTCCCTGTCTATCAGACCTGCGAGTGTATAAATCACCGAATCTATATCCGGGCATACTAAATTGCCAGACACCACCATGTCCTCTGCTGTATTCACTATCACCTTCAGCTGCTCTTCTCCGAATACGCGCTTCAAACCCACGAGCAGCTTTGGGGTGCCTGTACCCCCGGATAGCACAATCATGGTTATCACTCAACTCGCTCTCGCTCACCTGTACTCCTCTTCCATGAGAGGGGTGACATTTTTGCGAGTATCACAAGGATGTATTCCAGTCTTACAGAAGGTCTCGAAATGCTGCAGCCACTGCGGATAATCAGGAGCGGAGCGTACGAACCGGACGAAATTCCTCAATTGCTCTATCGTCTCCGGCTCCAGTTCGTGCTCGATTATGCATGCATCCTTGTTCGCTATCCTGGGAGGCACCCTGATTATCTCGAGAAAAGCACGTATAGTCTCATGCCGGTCTTTAACCACCTTCGCTATCCCTTCCCCCTTTGGCGTCAGGCTTATACCATCGTATCTCCGGTAATTAACAAGTCCCATATCATTCAACCTCTTCGCCATCTCTACCACACTGGATGACTTCACATTCAGGGCTGTAGCTATATCCTTCACCCTTGCATATCCCTTCCGGGATGAGATGTTCAAAATCGCTTCCAGATAATCCTCCACCTTCCTGCTCAGCATCTCCACATCACCATACCTAATATTAGGGTTACCTATTTTAATATTAGGGTTACCTATTCGAGTTACCTCTCCCCTCTCCCCCCCTCTCCCTATCCTCATCCTATCCCTTACTCTTACTGTTACTGTTACTACTTATTGCAGAGTGCCCTCACCACCCTTATATTCTCTATATCACCTCTCCTCGCATCAACGGGGGTTTCGAGAATCATCGGCAGTTTCCTTATATGCTCCTCTGAGAGAATCACCCTGAAGCCACTCTCGCCGATATATCCGAGTCCGATATGCTCATGCCGGTCCAGCCGCGAGTTGAGTCCGCCCTTTGAATCGTTCAGGTGGATGAGCTTGAGGCGTTCAAGTCCGATAACGGCATCAAAATGCTGAATTGTTGCTTTCAAGCTCTTCTCCGTCCTCAATTCATAACCTGCAACGAAGGCATGGCAGGTATCGAAGCAGATGCCTATCCGGTCCACCTGCTCAATCCCCTCGATTATGTGCTCTATATCCTCGAACGTACCACCCATGCTGTTCTTTGTACCTGCGGTATTCTCCAGCAGGAGCATTACTTCGTTATCCACCTCACTGAATGCGGTGTTGATTGCATTCACCACTTGCCGGTACCCCTTTGCTTTACCATAACCGCGATGGCTGCCCAGGTGAGTAACGAGGTACGGGATGTGTAGTGAGCTGCATCGTCTCAACTCCTCTATCAGTGATGCAATGGAGCGTTTATATACCTCATCGTCCGGAGCAGCGAGGTTCGGCAGATATGGCATGTGAACCACCGCGGGGGATATACCCGAGTGCTCAACCTTCCTGATGAACTCCTCTACCTCTGCATCCCTGAGTGCTTTGTATCGCCACCCACGTGGATTACGGGAGAATATCTGGAATGTATCACACCCCTTCTCCATCGCACGGTCCACTGCCTTATCTATCGAACCTGCAATGGAGACGTGCACGCCCACCCGTACAGACATTGGCTTAGTTAATCGTAGTTAAAATTAATATGAGTTATGGGGATTATAAGTAGTGAGAGCAGGGATGTTAACGGAGGAAGAGGGTAGATTGGGCATAAAACTCGCGCGGGAGGCGATAGAGCGGTATCTAAGAGAAGGAGTAAAGATAAAAGCATCAGATGACTTACCACCGGTATTTAACGATAAGCGAGGTGTATTCGTCACATTAAACAAATATGACACCCTGCGTGGCTGTATAGGTTATCCGTACCCGGTATTCAGACTGAAGGATGCGATTATAGATGCTGCAATTTCCGCTGCTGTAAGTGACTACCGATTCCCGCCGGTGAGGAAGGAGGAGCTGAGTGATATAAGAATCGAGCTCACTGTATTGACCACTCCCAGGGTATTGAGAGTAAAGCCAAAGGACCTGCCCAAACATATAGAGGTGGGTAAGCATGGCTTGATAATAAAGAAGGGCATTTACCAGGGATTACTCCTGCCTCAGGTTGCTACCGAATATAACTGGACTGCGGAGGAGTTCTTGTGTGAGACGTGCTGGAAAGCAGGTTTACCGCAGGATGCATGGCTGGAGGAGGGTACAGAAGTGAGCGTATTCGAGGGGCAGATATTTAAAGAGGGGGATGATGAGGATGGGTGAGGAGAAGGACGAGAGTAAGAACAAGAAGATAAGACTCGAGATAGACAGATATCGGTGTGGCTACTGCGGCGCATGTGCCACGGTCTGTCCTACAGAGTCAATAAATCTGACGGGTCTGTGGGTGGAGATAACAGAGGATGGGTGCATAGCATGTAGAGCCTGTGTCAATATCTGCCCGGTAGGGGCATTGAAGTTGACGGTGACGTGAACTCATAATTATAATCAGGTTCGGTTCACCGAGAATGCTCATAGAGACTGTAAATAACGCTCACCGCCAGGATAAGATATCCCACACCAGCACCACTAACCGTGCCGAGTGCATTTACTATCACAAACAAAGCACCCAGGAGACCACAGCTCATCACTGTAATCCTCATGGTGTACCTCTCCATAGCCCTCCTTATCGATTTTATACTCCTCCTGTAGCCCCGAATCGGGATACCGGAATCACGAATCAACACTCGTATATTCCCTCTTTCCATCCCTGGCGATAATTTCAACCACAGCCAGCCGGAGATCATGGAGCCGGCGCTTACTATCAGCAGGCAAATTACAATTCTCACCCCGATTTGCCAGCCTGGAATGTACGGCGGTGCTGATGCTAAACCGGGGAACCAGTCATGGGGATAAACCGGCTCAAAGTAGTACAGCAGACCACCATGGGCATGGAGCATTATTCCAAGAATCCGTATGAGTCCGAGTATCATCGTTCCTAAATTCAAAAATACCAGCGGGATTGCAATTGCCCATGTAAAGTGGACAAACCTGATTGGAAATCGGATTCTACCATGCCCTCTCAAATAATCTGGTATGCTTATCTCTACACATGTGCATGCCAGGTAAATCAGGAGTAGAAGTATAACCACAGTTATTATAAGTGCGAGCATGCGATGGAGGAGCGGGAAGATTGAGCCCCCTCTCTCTGATACTCGCCTCACTGTTTCAATCCATCCCGGTATCACACCCACTGCCACGCCACTCGAATCAGGCATCCAGTTTATCAGCCCCGTTATTATCCGCTGAGAGACCTCAGCGAGGATAAAGAGCTCCAATCCAGAGCCGAGCCCCCATTTAGACACCGCATCCACCATATAATAGATGAGTAAACCGCCGAATAAGACCTGAATGAAGAGTATAAACGAGATAACCTGCGAAGATACGCCAAACTGTGATGCTATGCCCTGGCTGGGCTTATAAAAACTACTGACATAGGTGAAACTCGTGAAAGAGACGAGGCAGAGGACGAGCAGCTTCTGCATGTTCAGATAGAATGCCTGGTTCCGGGGCTCGGTCAGGTCAAGCTTCATTATCTTAGGACCCACCAGGATCTGTAAGATAATGGAGGCACTTATGATCGGCATAATCCCTGCGGCGGTGAGTGAGAACCTCTGAGCCGCGAAGAGGAGTCGCCATCTACCATAGAGGTCCATCAATTCTGGAGATAGCCCAAACAGGGGGATATTACACAGCACAAAATAGAGAATCAGTATACAGGAGGTGAACATGAGCTTTGTTCTGAGTGGAACACGCCTTCTGGGGCGTTCAACCATCGGGATTTTACTTAAAATCTGCGTCAGTGCGTCCCTCAAATTGTCCACCCTATCCACCACCTTGATATAATACCAGACCAGATACAGAGTTAAAGAAATTATAAGAGCCTGGCTGCTTCCTTTGCAAAATAGGTTATTATGAGGTCGGCACCCGCCCTCTTTATCGCTGTCAGCCCTTCCATCATCACTTCCTCCTTCTTCAGGTAGCCCTTATCCGATGCAGCCACCAGCATTGAATACTCGCCACTGACGTTATAAGCAGCCAGCGGGATGTCAAACCGTGCACGCACCCTGGAGATGACATCCAGATAGAAGATAGCGGGCTTCACCATCACGATGTCTGCACCCTCTCTTATATCAAGTTCCACCTCCCGCAGTGCTTCCCGTGCATTCGCGGAGTCCATCTGATAACTGCTCCGGTCTCCGAATTTATAGCCCGAATCGGCTGCATCACGGAATGGACCGTAGAGTGCAGAGCAGTATTTCGCTGCATAGGACATGATTGCGGTATCGGATAGCCCGTTCTCGTCGAGTGCGGTCCTTATTGCACCTACCATGCCATCCATCATACCGGAGGGAGCCACGATATCGGCACCCGCCTCCGCCTGGCTCACTGCTATTCGACCCAGTATCTCCAGTGTCGGGTCGTTCACCACCCTGCCATCCTCTATCAGACCGCAATGCCCGTGCGTCGTATATTCACATAGACACAGGTCTGTGATGACTATCACATCACCCACTTCTTCCTTTATCCTTCTTACTGCTCGCTGGATTATTCCATCCTCATTGAACGACTCGCTACCCCGCTCGTCCTTCCGCAGTGGTATGCCAAACAGGAGTATGGATTTTATACCGAGCGAACGAGCTTCCAGAACCTCCTTCACTGCCTCTTCTATCGAGAGCCTGTACTGCCCGGGCATGGATTCTATCGGTCTCCTGCCACTGCCTCCCGCTCCTTTGAGGTGCTCATCGATGAACAGTGGCAGAATGAGCTCGTCCGTGTAAAGTCGCGCCTCCTTTATCAATTTCAGCTTGCGCAGGCGTCTCATCCTCACCGCGGGGAACAGTCCGTTCATCTTCTCATGCTCCTCCTCCACACCCATCATCATAAATTAGAATGGATGTTTCACACTGGTTCGCTTAAACTGCTCATTACTGAACATCACTATATAATCCTTGATTCCAATAATGTCAGACATTCGCTTCGCGAATCGTTCCACTGACTCGCGATTATAGCCATGAACCACCGTGAAGAGATTGTACTCCCACTTACCCGGGATGGTCACCCGGGCATAGCAATGCGTTACCTCCCTGTAGGAGGACAGTATGGTCCCCACACGGTCCACATCCTCTTCCGGCACCTTCCATGCCACCACCGCATTTGCCACTATCCCTATCCTGCGCTGATTCACCGAGATGCCCAATCGCTTGATTATCCCCCTGTCCTTCAATCGCCGCAACCTGGCTATTACTTCATCCTCTGTCAGCCCTATCCGGTCGGCGATCACTCTGAAAGGCTCCTTAGACAGCGGTATATCATCCTCAGTGATGCGTAGAATTGCCTGGTCTCTATCTATATCCTTATCTCTATCTTTATCCTTATCCCTATCCTCTTCCCTCTTATCTCCGTCTGCGACTGCCATAGCCATCTGCAATCACTCCCTTCCTACTTCCCCCTCATCATCTCCCCACCTTCATCCTCACCCTCACCCTCATCCTCATCGTCAGTGAATTTGAACCTGACATCTATCTTGAATACGCGAGTGGTGGGGAGGTCGAGGACGTCGGAATCGGGTATTCCTGTCCTCCTCTTTATCTCCTCCACCGTCTCACGCAGGTTCTTATCTCCACATGTGGTAACCGTGAACCAGAGGTTATAATCATGCTCACGCCGATAATTGTGTGTCACACTCATGTATTCATTGATGATACCAGCAACCTCCTTCATTCTATCCTCAGGCACCTTCATCGCCATCAGGGTGGAAGAGCAGGTGCCGAGTTTCTGTGCATCGAGGATGGTGCGCAGTTTGCGGATCACACCCTCTGCGAATAGCCTCTTCGCTCTCTTAAATGTCTCCTCCTCTGTCAGTCCGAGTTTGTTACCGAGTATCGCATACGGGCGGTGTACTAACGGGAACTCATCCTGCATGAGCTGTAACAGTTCCCTATCCTTTCTGTCCAGTTTCAACCTGGACCCTGCCTCCGCATTCAATTCTTCCCCTCACCTCCCGGGATGTATGGACACCATGGCTCCTCAGCCAGATAATCACCTCTCAACTCTTCAGGTGCATGCAGTCCACCACAGAAGTCAACGAACCCGGATAATCCGTATGCACGAGCGCGGCAGCCGCCGCAGATGTCGCGATATTCACATACGCCACACTTCCCTCCCAGCCGGTCGAAATCGCGTAGTGCATTGAGGACCGGCGATTTGAACCATATATCTTTGAAGCTTGTATCGGGGTCACGGATGTTGCCCAGGTTCAAGGGGAGGTAGGGGCATGGAGTAACCTCTCCAGTGGGATAGATGCGGCAATAATACAGCCCTGCAATACAGCCTCTGGTCCATCTGCGCACGTCCATTCCTTTCTGTGATGCAATGCGCATGAACTGTGGTGCGCATACCGGGCGGACATCCAGCTTGTACTTCGCTCCTGCCACCATATCCAGTACCTCCTCCAGCATTCGCTCGTACATCTCGGGTGTTATGTCCTTCATCTCGACCCCTCTACCTGTGGGTACGAGGAAGAAGAGGTGGAAAGCGGTTGCTCCCTCCTTCTCCGCCAGTGCCATTATATCCTCTATCTCGTTGTAGTTCTGCTGTGTCACTGTGGTATTCACCTGGATGGAGATGCCATGTGCTCTGCATGCCGCGATGCCATCCAGTGCGCGTCTCCATGCGCCTTTTAAACCCCTGAACGCATCATGCCGCTCTGGAACGCTGGAATCGATACTGATAGCCACTGCTCTTACACCGGATGCCTTCAATTCAGCGGCGACGGAATCGGTAATCAAAGTCCCGTTGGTGCCCATAGCCACAATTAAACCCTTATTAGAGGCATACTGTGCAAGTTCAAAGACGTCCTCCCTCATTAGTGGTTCGCCACCGCTCAATATGAGGATGGGTTTACTCACCTCCGCAATCTGGTCGATGAGCATTTTACCCTCCTCTGTGCTCAATTCGTCCCTTGACGCCCTGTCATTCGCATCTATGTAGCAGTGTGGGCAGTGGAGATTGCACTTGAAGGTCATATTCCATGATATCAACCGTGGCAGGAACCTGTGCTCCATTCAGCTCCTCATCTCCTCTCCTTCTTCATCTCCTCCGCTCACTTCACTGACCCGTATCACGCGATTCTCACCCGGTTTACCCGCCCACAACCATGTCTTACCGAAATCAGGAGAAGCCCTGAGGGTGTACTCGAACACGCCAGCTCCTGGTGGCTCTACCCTGCGCTGGTAGATGTATCTGTCACCCTTCTTCTCACGGAGGTGCATATCCCTCGGTGCCCATTTACCGCTCCTCGTGGCGTTCGTCCATACCTGCACAAGCACCTCTTCCAGTGGCACACCCTCTTTCAAACTCACCAGAGCGGTCACCACGAAGCTTTCACCCTCTCTTAGCTGCACCTCCTCATTTATAGGGCGGGTATCTTCAATTGAGATGCCCGCCTCTCGCCTGAGTGCTCTATCCCACTGCCTCAGGTACTCAGCCGCGGTCAATTCCGCATCCAGGATGCGACTGAGCCGAACTGAAGTAGCCTGGTAGGTGGCTAAATCGGAGGGGTTCATCTCTATCAATCGTTTAAGCACTGCGAGATAGCTCTCAGCCTTCGGATTCGCCGCTATCACGGTGTTACCCTCACCCGGGATAGCGAAATTGAGCATCTCTCCCTGTGCCTGTATGATGCCCTCTTTGTATGGTGGTCCGAGAACGAGCCCGCCATTGGCTGATACGTCTGCCTCGGTATAGCCTGCTGCCTCCGTACCACGGTCTGAATCCTGGACCTGGATATCTGTGGCGGCTAAAAGTGCTATCTGCTCCTCTATGGTGAACTTATTTACCAGGATTAACTTACCAGGATACTCCTTCTTCGTCTCCAGTCGTTTCTGCAGCTCTTTCAAGCCCTCATACAGCCTTTTACTGCCCTCGTCCGGCTGCACATTACCGAAGATGACCACCTGTGCACCCATTTTTACCAGTTCCTCGAGGTTATCATCGGTGAATGCGCGTTTTCGCCCCGCCTTCTCCTCCACCAGGCGACCGGAGTAGGAAATTACAGGCTGATAGGGATTCAGACCCAGCCGAGTCTTCGCGATTCGCTTGACAATCTCTATCTGCCATGGTTCCGGGAATTCCACATCGGTATCGGGGAAGGAATCCCTGAAGAACCTCCTGAAGTCCTTTGCTGTGTAGCTCCTGTCATCTCCATTGGTGATAGATACGATGGGCACACCTTCATCATAGCTCTGCACCTCCTCCACCTGTATCTCACTCACTCCGTTGACCCCATCTGCGGACCTGATGCCTCCGCTGCTCACGTCTATACTGCCTGAACGGATGAACCACCATTTCATTGCATCCGGTACCTTCCATCTGGTCAATATCCTCTCACCCTCTTCTCTGCTGAATACACCACGATTGCCGTAGGTATGGGTGGTGAACCAGAATAGAGCCTCGTGCCAGTTCAGATGTGGTGTTGATGAGGATGTGTGAGCATCCATAAATCTGAGTATGTTTATCAGTGCGGTCTGTGCCTCATTGGTATGCACAATGGGCGGTTTGTAGTCGCTTCCAAGCCTCTTACTCGCTTCTTCTTCCTCCATAACTATTAATTTCCACGCCGCCCTGGAGAAGAATTCAGAGAAATCCTCCCAGCTCACGTATTCGCCACCGCAGTAATACAGCATATTCACATAGTAGCCACCTCTATCCCTGATGAGGAATACCGGGATATCCATCTCTCTTGTCCTGCCAGAATATACAACTGCCTCCACCGGGTTATTCCCCACCATCACCTCGAAGGAGGTGTACTCCCGCACATCCTTCATCACCTTACCCCAATCCACGGGCACGACCTTATCATCCCTGTTCTTCCCTGCGGGGAAGTAGGGCTCGATGTGTACTAACTCAGCATCATCTCCAATGAGTCGTTTGAGTGCCTTGCCGTGATTGCGCATCACTCGCTTCAGCCCCCCACCCTCACGCCCCGGATGCCATATCTCACATGCTATCTGGTATATGCGGCGCCCCATGACGAGTGGTGCATTCTCCCTCAGCCAGTTCTTCCTTATCTTAGTCGAGTCAGGCATTAACATCAATAATATCGAGTTTATCAGCGGGTCAGATTGGAGGAATGCACTGGTATCTGCGAGAATATAAGCCATTCTCTGCTGTTCTTCTCTATTCAGTAGCGCCACGGCTTTCAGTACGGGCCAGCGTGCCTCAACAGGATGTCTATCCTTTATACTGGTAGCCCAAGAGAGTAACTTGAGGAAATTCAGCAGTGCATTATAATTATCCAGCCTCTCCCTCAGGTTATTTAACACCCATTTACAGTCACCGGTCAGGATAGCCAGCTCCTCCAGCTTCGCCTCTGGCTCTGGCTTGTGGAGTAACGCTCTTATCATCTCATCCCTTACCCTGAATCCACGTGCAATGAACTCACCATTGAGGACATCCACCACTCTATCCTCGTCCGAGAGTATCCCTCGCCCCGACCACTCCCGCAATTTCACCTTTATCTGTGAGATTAAGTTCGTAAGGTACCATTCAGGCGATAGCGGACCGAGTTCCTCCACTTCTACCGCCAGCTCAGCCAGTTCATGGTGTGATATCTTCCGTTCATTCATTGCTCCTCATCACCCTCTCGATTGCATTCTGCCATTTCCTGAACCTGCTTAATATCGCCCTCGCCTCTATCATGGTGAAAGGGATATTGACGCTTCGATTGATGATTATCTCACGATATCGCCTCATATCGGCAGCGATATCTGCAAATCGCCTGTCCCTGCTCAGGATATCCTCCATTATCCGGAGCACCTCAGGCATTCTATCTACGTTTGAAAGCCCGATATCTATCAGCGATGCTATTGCATCCTCCAGATCAGGCGGTTTCTCCAGCACATACACCAGCCTGAAACGTTTCAGACCCCGCACTGAGAATTCATCCTGAATCCATATGATGTCCACGGTACCACCCTCTATATCCCTTAAGAGAAGAAATGCATCAGGATAAATAACTTTCTATTTATTTCAAAAAATATGTGGTGAATTGAAGTCTTCATGGATTATAAGTTAAAGCTAACTGCCAGTAACTCCAGCTTAGCGAACCGAGCCAGGTATGTGATTTGATGGGGCAGCCCAGATTTGAACTGGGGTCCATGGCTCCCAAAGCCACGAGGATAACCTGGCTACCCTACTGCCCCTCCCGCTCTCTTAATTTGAATATCCACTATCTAATCTATAATTAACAGTTAATATTAAGAGGATAGAGGGTAGAGGGTAGAGGGGTAGGGGAGGATAGGGTAAGGGTAGGATAAGAGGGAGTGACAGGGGAAAGGGAAGGATGACTTACAGATGAGTTTTTAAGTACTCTCTCTGCACTATTCCGCTCCAATTTTCGCAATGTCGTGATTTAAGCGGGTAAGGCTCTTCAATTAGTTTCCATTTGTTGTTTTCTTGCTTTTTTAGCAGTT
>JAODGR010000065.1:9821-10347 GCA_025464275.1 Methanosarcinales archaeon | reverse complement strand
AATTATTCTTTCCATGTTGTGAATTTCTCTTTGAATGAGCGACATTTTAGTTAGCCGGGTTGAGCTTATTTTTAATTGTGCATGCTGAGGAGTTTGCGTTCGACCTTTTGAAGCGTAAGATACTGGAACGTAAGGGTGTAGATTGCAGTAAATACAGAGATAATTACCTGAGGAGGCGGATAGACCACAGGATGAAGGCGATAGGGATAGCTCCATCATATCGTGAATATTACCGATTCCTGGAGCGTAATCCCGCTGAATATGACCTGCTACTCGATGAGCTAACGATAAATGTGACAGAGTTCTTCCGTGACCGTGATACATGGAATGCGTTCATGAGCGATGTACTACCGCACCTGTTACGGGAGAAGTACGAACGCGGGAGCAAGATACTGCGAATATGGAGTGCAGGATGTGCCACGGGTGAAGAGCCCTATACAATCGCAATCACCTTACATGAGAAACTTGGTCCCACACTCTCACAATTCCTCGTGTCCATCCACGCAACAGATATAGACATGAAAGC
>JAODGR010000065.1:7824-9713 GCA_025464275.1 Methanosarcinales archaeon | reverse complement strand
TTCAGATAGAGCTCATGGAGCTCTGTATCGGATAAAGGATGCTGTGAGGCGAATAGTGAGGTTCCGGCAGCATGACCTCATCATGGGCAGTACGCTCCCGCTCTCGCACTTCGATATCATCTTCTGTCGCAATGTGATGATATACTTCAGTAAGGAGCACCAGAAACGGCTGATGCTTGATTTCCTCACTGCATTGAACAGTGGTGGCTACCTGATTCTGGGTAAGACAGAGAGCATACCGGGGGAGATGCTGGATAAATTCATCGGTGTCAATATAAGGGAGAGGATATACAGGAAGAGAGATTGACATGATAGATAGGATAAAAGAAATAGGATGAACATGAAGAATAACAATAGAAAGAAGTAGAGATAGTGGGTCATGCATCCCCTGGCATACGAGCACCTGCGTAAGGTGCTGGCGGATAAGAAGCTCGTGGGTCCCAGGACAGACTGCGAGTACTATCCCTGCCATTTCATGGGTCAGGACTGTACATGGTGTTTCTGCCCCTTTTATCCCTGTGAAGAGCCTCAAACCGGTGGAGAATGGATAACCCGCAGGGATGGTACTTCAGTATGGAGCTGTATGTATTGTCACTGGATACACAGGAGGGAGGTGGCTGAGGCATTACTGAATAAACTCTGTGAATCCTGGGCAGGAGCAGGAATAGAGCGAGTGGAGGAGGAGGATATAGAGCGAGTAAGCAGACGAATATTTCTGGATCTGAAGGATGAGTATCCACCCACACCTCCTCAGCGTCAGTCAGAGATATGAACTTCCTTCTCCAGTACTGGCATTCGAATTACCTCTTAATCCAGCTCATGGTATTCCTCATCGCTCTTGCGATTGACCTCGCCTTTGGTGACCCTCCGGAGGGTCGAATGGAGCGATTATACCCCATTGTCTGGATAAGCAGGTTAATGTTCTTCTTTGACCGCATAACGATGCGAGGGGCGGCGAAGCTGGAGCGAGTGCTGGGGATTGGGTATGCCATTCTGATAGCTGCTATCTTCTCTATACCCTGTCTGATGCTCTCCTCTCTCATGATGCGATATACACTGGTGTATATCATCGCAGCTGCACCGGTGTTCAAGATGACCTTCACGGTGAAGGGGCTGGAACGGTACGGAATGGCTGTAATAGCTGCGCATGAGGTGGACTCGAAGCGCGATGCGGTGGGTAAGATAGTAAGCAGGGATGTAACGAACCTGGATATAGAGCATCTGAATTCTGCAACGGTCGAATCGGTGGCTGAGAACCTTACAGATAGTGTCATCGCACCCTTCTTCTATTTCGTACTCTTCGGAGTTGCAGGTGCGATGCTTTATCGGGTAATAAACACCCTTGATGCAGTGGTGGGCTACAAAACCGAGCGATACAGACATTTTGGCTGGTTCTCAGCACGTGCAGATGACGCATTGAATTACATACCCGAACGGATTGCTGCGGGATTGATATTGCTGGTAGGCGCAGGTAGTATAAGAGATACAGGCGATGGAGAGACGCGTGTGGAAGCACGTGCACGAGAGCATGTGCACCGGACGATAAAGGCGATGAGCTCGGTGCTGAGGGTGAAGTTAGAGAAGCTCGGGCATTACTCCATTACTGGCACCGGTTATGAAGTGCCGCGAAGCGACCACATAGTCGAGTCCATAAGGATAGTGCGGAGAAGCGCGCTCTTATTCTCTCTCTGCTATGCGGTGATGGTAATCTCCCTCTCGATTGCGCATGCCCTGGTCACGGGTTGCAACCTGTTCGTCTCATGTTCATAACAGCACATCCAGCGGCACGGAATGTGTCTGTACACCCACCACCGTATATGGGTCGGCACCCAGGGCTAATGCGAGAAACTGCGCATAGTTCACCACCGGCAGACCCAAGCCACACAGTT
>JAODGR010000065.1:0-7704 GCA_025464275.1 Methanosarcinales archaeon | reverse complement strand
TGACCCATAGCGGCTGTAAATCTCCTCTTTATCTCCTCTGCACTGAGCTTCACATTCCCCACTTCTGCATTGCCAGGTTTCACCCTGATGAGGAGGAATCTTGGACCCGGGTCATCGTACAGATGCTCTAAGGATGACCTCAGCTCTTCCGCGGTATTAACAACCCTCGTAGTGGTTATACCCGCGCTTATCGCCATCAGTTCCATATCCACAGGTGGCACAGGCTGGTCCCCGGTGCTTCCCCAGGTGCCATTATCAAGGCAGAGAATGGAGAGATTCTCCGGCTTCTTACCCGCTATCACCGGCAATATGTTGCTCATCAGCAGACTGCCATCGCCGTCAAGCACCACCGTCTCCCTCCTCGTCTCCAGCGCTACGCCCAACCCAATTGCAGAAGCCTGACCCAGACTGCCGAGCATGTAAAAATTCAAATCACGGTCCCTGGCGGCATAGAGTTCCTTACTCGGTACGCCTATGTTCGCTATCACGGCTTCTTCACTCAGATATTCTGATATTATCCGTATCGCGTCGTAACGCCTCATCTCCGGCTCATCCGTGGGTCTTTCATACCTCAATTGCCATCTGCGGTGGTGTACAGCGGTGGGCTCTTCAGTTACCTCCTCGGCTGTCTCCCATGTTCTCGGCGAGATGAGTGCGATATGCGGTCTTTCATTCTCGAAAGCGTCTTGAATGACTTCTTCCACCAGCCATATCTCCGATGAATCATCTATTATCGTGTAGTTCAGCCCCAGAGCATCTATAACCCCGGGCAATGCCATTCCAAGCGGTACCTGCGCCTCTATCTTCTCATGGTAAACGCCACGCCAGCTCGCTATTATCGGTAACGGCAACCGATAAGTGACCGTGAGCGACATGATTGCATTTATAGAATTCCCCAAGCCCGTGCTCTGGATGACCATTACCGGCTTTCCACCGCCGAGATAAGCGCCTGCGGAGATTCCAACACCGTTCTCCTCTCTGTTCAACCCCACATGACAGAATGCACTGTCTTGCACAATGAGCCGCAGCAGTCTGCTTATTTTCTCGCAGGGTAGTGTGGCGACGAGATCTATCCCTTGCCTCTTCAGTATCTCTATCACTTCCTCTTCTCGCTCGAGCATAACTCAGTCCATGGGTCTTTCTATCTCTGTCTTCAATCTCGAGATAGCAGCCATGCATGGCGTAGCCATTCTATATCTGGCTGGTACAGGTCTCTTATGTCATTCAGACCAAGTGTGAGCATAGCCAGACGCCCGATACCCAGTCCCCATGCTAATACCGGATACTCTATCCCTATTGGATGCGTGACCTCCTGCCTGAAGATGCCTGCACCTCCCAGTTCTATCCACCCTCTCCCGGTATATACCTCCACCTCCACTGATGGCTCAGTATACGGGAAATAACCCGGTCTGAAACGAATGGACGGGAAACCCATCTTGCGATAGAAAGAGGTGAGACAACCAAGCAAATTGGCGAATGTCACCCCCCGGTCCATGATGATGCCCTCTAACTGGTCAAATTCCGGTATATGCGTGGGGTCAATCGTCTCACGGCGATAGACTCGCCCGATACAGAAGACCTTCACCGGCGGCTCGGGATGAGAAGCCAGGTATTTCACAGTAACTGCGGTGGTATGAGTTCGGAGGAGCAGTTCCTCACCCAGTTCTTGCCTCCACTCGCCACCCCAGCCAGAAGAATTTAAAGGTCCACCATGCTCGTGCATCTCCTTTACACGTGTTATCAATTCCTGAGGAGCATCTATGGGACGTTGCAATCCAAGATAGAAAGTATCCTGCATCTCTCGTGCTGGATGGTCCTGGGGCACGAAGAGTGCATCGAAATTCCAGAACGCACTCTGGATGAGTTCACCCTTTATCTCTACGAACCCCATCTCGGTGAAGATTCGCCTCATACGGTCCAGTATCCTCTGATAGGGATGTAATTTAGCTGCAAATACCTCTCTCGCTGGTGCATTCACATCATAGCGCTTGAATCTCCGCCCTTTCCACGTCCTTATAACCTCTGGCGTTAACTGTGCTATCTCCTCCTCAGCACCGACTGAGAGTCCACGATCGATGAGTTCCATGCCTGCATCTGTGATTCCTATTCTCCGGTCCACCCGCGTAGAAGAGACCACCAGCCGCCGCGAGATCAGTTGCGCCATAGCCTCACGCATGGACTCGGGTTTTTCCTCCTTCTCCTCCTTCTCCAGCTCCTTCTCCAGCTCATCCTGCGATGTACCACCCTCACGAGCCTGTGGTCGTGACTGTAAGAGTAAGAGGGCATGCAGTATCTCCTCATCTGCACCGTAAGGCGGCTCGCTATCGAGGTCGGGTATCAAGACCGGGAGCCCATTATCTCTATCCATGTGTGCCCATTTCTTCTTCAGCAGCCAGTTTATCGCTATATTCGCACGCTTACCCAGTGCTTCTTTCAAATCTTCGACGGGTAAGGGCTGTGACAGTGGTGTAGCCTTCGATGTATCTCCTCCTCTTTTACTGCTATGGAGTATTAAACGGATTGCTTTACGTTCAGGTAGTGCATCGGCTGCATACTCCGCTCCCTCAGGTGTCAATTGATAATAAACCCTCCTCCGCTCATTGACCACACAGAGTCCCTTCTGTGCGAGTATAAACGCGGTCTGCATCACTGCATCTTCATTTGTACCCGTGAGTTCAGCCAGCACCTGCGGTGCATACTCGCGTTTATCACGGAAAGCGAGTAAGAACCTCTTCTCCGCAACCGTCAGCTCCGGATCTGGGTATACCTTTACCACCATCTTCCTGCTCTGCTCCCTGATATGATATAGATAAGAGTATAGTATAAGATTTAAGATTTAGAATTAAAGGCAAGCGGGCAGGTATGAAGAGGATAGGGGTAATAGGGATACAGGGAGATGTAGAGGAGCATATAAGGGCATTGAAAGCGACCATAGCCGAGAGTGGTGAGAGGGGGGAGGTGGTGAAGATAAAGCATCGTGGAGTCATGAGCTCATGCGATGCCATCCTCATACCGGGTGGAGAGAGTACAACCATCGGGCGGCTGATGGAGCAAGAAGGTATGATGGAGGAGATAAGAGAAGCCGCGGAGGAGGGTAAACCACTGCTGGGCACCTGTGCAGGGATGATACTGTTAGCGAAGGAGGGTGATGAGGAGGTGAAGAGGACGGGTCAGAGATTACTGGGTCTGATGGATGTGCGAGTAAAGCGGAATGCTTTTGGCAGGCAGAGGGAGTCATTCGAGGCTATGGTGAAGATGAGCATATTTGATAAACCATTTCCGGGCGTTTTCATCCGGGCACCCTGCATCACCCATGCAGCACCGGGTGTGGATGTACTGGCGAAGTTCGATGACCACAGGATTGTAGCAGCGAGGCAGGGTAACATAATGGCACTGGCGTTTCATCCTGAACTCACCCCTGACAGGCGAATCCATCATTATTTCCTTGAATCCATACGTGACACGTGATATGTGTATGTTATGTGATATGTGTATGTGATACACGACTATGGACCATCATGAATCAAATCATGAGCAGGCTATATGGATGGCGTGGCAGGATACTCCAGATAGACCTCTCTAATGGCGATATAGAGACCTTTACTCCTGACTACGGGTTGCTCATGGATTTCCTTGGCGGTAGAGGACTCGGTGCGAAGATAGTGTACGATAATGGTCATATAAGAGATGCTCTATCACCTGAAAACGTACTGGTATTTGCCACGGGTCCCCTCACCGGTACACCCACGCCTGCCTCTGGCAGGATGTCTCTCTCTACCAAATCACCACTGACCGGCACGATATTCGACTGTAACTGCGGTGGCTTCATGGGTGCGGAACTGAAGAAAGCGGGCTATGATGCAGTAATCATCCGCGGGCGCTCACCTGCACCGGTATTTATAGAGATAGAGAATGAGCGGGTGGAACTGAGCTCGGCATCCAGTATATGGGGCAAGAATGTAAAAGAGACCACCAGGCTACTGAAGATGAGGAGCGGCGGGGGGCGAGTGGCATGTATAGGGAGGGCAGGGGAGAAGCAAGTCCTGCTCGCTTCCGTCATCTCTGATGGTACACATGCATTTGGACGTGGTGGAGCAGGAGCGGTGATGGGCTCGAAGAGACTCAAAGCGGTGGTGGTGAAGGGCTCCGGAGGCGTGGATATCCATGACACCGAGAAGTTCAGGCAGTACAGGAGAACGATCAACCGGCTTCTGATTGCCTGCCCCACGATAAGCAAAGGGCTTTCGGTATTCGGTACTCCTTTTCTGGTGAAGATAACGAGCTGGATGCGGGTCCTCCCGGTAGCGAATTTCAGGATGGCAGAGCCAGAAGTGGACTTCAATCTGGATAGCTTCTTTGCAAGTGAGATTAACAGGCGGTACAGGCCGAGGAGGAGGGCATGTTATTCATGCCCGATAGGATGCAGGAGAGAGCGCGGTGATGGTATAGAACTGCCCGAATACGAGACGATAGGGCTGATGAGTGCGAATATAGGAAATGACAGCTATGAAGCGATAGTAGAGGCGAACATGCTATGTAACGATTATGGTATTGATACAATCTCAGTAGCGGGTGTACTGGGATGTTATAGCGAGATAAGAGGAGAAAGAATCAGCGGTAAGGAGCTGGTGAATCTGGTGCGGGCAATAGGTGAGTGTGAGGGCATAGGTGCGCAGCTGGGCGCGGGTGTGAAGCGGTATTCGAGTGCAGAAGGCAGCCCGGAGAAGGCGATGCATGTGAAAGGGCTGCATCTACCCGCTTATGACCCACGGGGTGTGAAAGGTCTGGGCTTCAGCTATGCCACCTCCAATCGCGGTGGCTGTCACACCAGAGCATACCTCGTGGCACCGGAGATACTGCGAAAGCCGAAGGCGATAGACCCCTATACGCTCGCAGGTAAGGCGGGGCATACAAAGATATTCCAGGACCGTTTCGCCGCTGTTGATTCCCTGATAGTCTGTAAATTCGCCCTCTTCGGCGCCGGTGAGGAGGAGTATGCGAATATATTGAGTGCAGTTACGGGTGAAGAGTACACCTCAGAGGATTTGATGCGTGTGGGGGAGCGGATATGGAATATAGAACGGCTGTACAACATAAGAGAGGGCTTTACGAGAGCTGATGACACACTGCCCGCGCGATTCTTCGATGAGCCAATTAACGGGCGAGTGATAGACCGCGAGGAGTTCAGGAATACACTGGATGAGTATTATCGCATGCGTGGATGGGACGAGAATGGGGTACCGACAGCGGATAAACTGAGAGAATTGCATATTGATGTGTGTGAGTGATGGTTTTCCACCACATAATTTATTAATCTGTTGCCAGATAATCATTATCAATCGTAAGATGCTCTGGCGGGAGAAGGAGTTACTTGCAGTGCTGAAGGAGGGCAAATTAAATACGAGTGAAGTGGTAAAACGGGCGAATATGAGTAAAGGGACGGTATTGAAGTATCTCGAGAGTCTTAAGGGCAGGGGACTGATCACCTGTGAGATGATAGGACCCACAAAGCTATGGTCACTGGTAGGCGGTGTGGGCGAGGGCGAAGGTGAGAACGAGAACGAGGGCGAGGATGCCAGTGCGGGCGGGGCACATCTGGCTCAATCTCAGCCTCAGCATCGGGACAGGGTTGTGGAGCACATACAGATAGACCGAAAGATATTCGATATGCTGGAAGAGTTTGAGAGCGTTACAGGGAAGAAGCTGGAAGTGAAGATAGACCAGGATGGGATACACCTCCGTACACGCGAGAAGTGATGTTGACGCGAATAGAGAGTGACGAGCTTGTACATCTGGTAGAGAGCGGTGCTAAAGGGAGGAGATACCAGGTCGTACTGCAGCCTGGCTCCTGTTTCTCATTCGCTCATGGTGTGGTCGCGCATGATGATGTAATAGGACTGGAGGAGGGGAGTACAGTTAACTCTTCACTCGGTGAGCAGCTGGTTGTGCTACGACCCACCTTAGGTGAGTACATAGCAAAGATGAGGAAAGGGTCACAGATAATCTATGCGAAGGATATAGCGGCGATTCTGAGCCTCGCGGATATCTTCCCCGGAGCGCGGGTGTTAGAAGCGGGAACAGGCTCTGGTGCACTCACAATAGCACTACTACGTGCAGTCGGTAGTGAAGGAGAGGTAATATCCTACGATACACGGCGTGAGTTTCAGGAGATAGCCGAGAAGAATATAGAAACTTTCTTTGGTAAGGTGCGGAGTGCAGCAGATGCGCACGCAGGGAAGCCCAGACTGATATTAAAGGAGGGCGATGTGTATGAGGGAATAGAGGAGCAAGGGCTGGATAGGGTGATACTGGACGTTTCAGAGCCATGGCGCGCTCTTCATTCGGTCGAGCAAGCACTCCGGGGTGGTGGAATCCTGGTATGCTATAATCCTACTGTACTGCAGATATACAAACTCTCAAGGCGTATAGAACTGAGATACGGGCGAAGTTTCCGTGTGATGGGGATATACGAGGTGGGTGTAAGGGAGTGGGAGATAAAGGGCAGGAGTATGCGACCACAGCACAGGGCGATTGTACATACAGGTTTTATCTTCGTGGCGAGGCGATTAGTGCCGATGAGAGATGGTAGATGAGAGATGAAAGTAGTAGCGCTTGCGGATACGCATGCGAATGATATAAGTGTGCTGCCTGAGCGTCTACGGGATGAGCTGAGGAGTGCAGATTTGATTATTCACGCTGGTGATTATACAGGTGCGAGGCTACTGGCAGAGTTACGAGCAGTGGCGGTAGAATCAGCGGGTGAGTTCAGGGGTGTGTATGGGAATATGGACCCTGGAGTGATAAGGAGCGAGCTGAAACCCGTGGAGATAATAGAGATTGAGGGTCTCAGGATAGGCGTTACCCATCCATCGGAGGGTGGCAGTCCAATTGGATTGATGGAGCGAGTGAGAAAGAAGTTCAGCGATGAAGAGCGGGGTGTGGATGTGATAATCTACGGGCATTCGCACATACCATTGAAGGTGGAGAAGAGGAGCAAGGATAAGGATGGGGAGGAGGTCTTATATCTCAATCCAGGCAGTGCAACAGGTGCATTCCCGGCACGATACAGGAGCTTTGTGATTCTGTATGTGGAAGAGGGGAAGGGTGTAACAGGGGCGGAGATAGTGAAGGTGTGATGCATAAAATGCCAGACAATAAATATGCGCTGCTATTGCTGTTACTACTACTGGCAGTCACCGCATCTGTCATTATTGCGGTATACGGCACTAACATGATTGCCAATACCAATACCCACAAGCCTTTACCGGGCAAGAGCAAGAGCTTGGAGGAAACCGGTAATGAAACAGCCAATAACCGCAGTGATACCGATGATACCGATATACCGGACGCGGAAGTAAACGAGCCCGAGACCTGCAATAGCACCAGACGAAGGAGAGTGACATTACCACTCGAGAAGCCGCCGTTCATTCAGGACTCATGTTTGTTACCCATTGAGCTAACAATCCAGGAAAAACCGAAAAGTTTATAAAGATCGCTGTGAGCATGCTGAACATTCACCGATAAGATACCAGATAGGGGAGGGTTAAAGATGGTGATAAAGATAAGAAGTGGGATATTGGTGTGTGAGGCGCTCTTCGGCATTTTGTCTTTATTCTTGTTGTTTACCGGGAGCGCGAGTGCCGCGGTGGACTTCCCCGCGGACGAAGCGGGTATAAGTGCGTACGTGAAGGCGAAGACGAGCAT
>JAODGR010000070.1:553-10070 GCA_025464275.1 Methanosarcinales archaeon | reverse complement strand
GATGCACCACCGGGATTTAAAGACCCCGGTTTGGTGCGGTTGCGGGCATTCATAGACCGTGAGAGGGGTACCGGCAGGGTGAGCACGGCTGAGAGAAGCGATGGCACTGCTCTGATATACATGATAAACTCCCGGGGTGGGGGAATAGACATAGGAGCATCGAAGACCCGCAACCTTGATGTGAATGAGACAATAATCCTGACTGTTAATGCCCTGCCCGGTCACAATGTGAGTGTAATAACCTCCGAGCCCGCACACACGATATTTGAATACAACCGCTACGACTTCTCAGGCACCACCAGGGTACTTTATGCACCACCAGCCAGTGAGGTCTATATACCCGATGCGCTCCATGAGTGCAGTGATTGGGCAGAAGCACGTGGTATTGCCGGTCTATGGAAGACCGTGGACTCAGATGGTACATTGATATTCGCTATTCATTTCAGTGGAGCCCGCGAATATAAGATCACCGCATTCGATTACGGTACCGGCTACCCGAATGCTACTCGACTCGATGCCGAATCGGTCAACATCACCGTTACGGAGAAGAACGTCTCCTTTGATGTGCCTTCTATTGCCGTTATTGGCGACCGATTGAGGATATGTGGTCATTCTAAACGCGGGCAGTTCGTCACCATCGCCGTTGAGGATAAGGTATATCCGAGATTAGACCATCTGGTGATAGACGAGAATGGAGAGTTCTATCAGGAGATAGATACCGCATCTGAGGACATACCGGAATTTAAAACACCAGGCTCGGTAACACTGAAAGCATACATTGATAGACCGAAAGCGGCATCGTATCCCGATTCAATCACGTCTGAAGAGTTACATGACGGCTCCACAAGGGTGTTCATGGTGCGAGGGTGGCTGACCGCGAATCTGTCCACAGGTTACGTTGACCCCGGGGATGAATTCTGGATTCAGGGCAGCGCTCCCGGCTCTAAGAGGGTGGATATACTGATAATATCGCCGAGAGGCAGTAGCGGGTCGGTGATTACAGGTTCAGTTGGTGACAGGCTGATGACAACTCGAGACAGTACTACTTATGAGACCACAAATATATACTACAAATCCGCATCGGTCTCCGCGACGGATCATACATTCACAAAGAAGATAAGTGTGGATAAAGACGTGGACAATGGTAGATACCTCGTTATCGTGCTCAGTCCGGGTTCTGATAATAGATATGGCAACGCAGGCTACGACAGTATCGATAGAGCTTTGGGTGATTATATGCTCAGTGGTAAGATACAGGATGAGGTTCTGGACATTGTTGAGGATGCTACATTCGGTGCAGTTGCAAGTGGAGACCTCGTATGGGTTGGCTACATAGGTGTGGGTAGGGTAGAGGAGCTAAGATTGAACCCGATAGCAGACCTCGTGATCGGTGAGCCACTGGTAGTAACAGGGCACTCAAGTATGGCTGACGGCTCGTTAGTATGGATAACAGTAAAAGGGCAATACTCGGAGTTAACACCCGTACTCGCAGTGGTTAAGGATGGTGAGTTCAGCGCCACTCTCGATACCTCTGATGCTATACCAGGCACTTATGTGGTGAGAGCAATAGATGGGTACGGTGATACAGCGATTGCAACGGTTCGTATCTCTGTGGAAACACCCGTAAAGGCAACCATCACCATACACCGGATGTACACTTATTCATGCCCGGGCACCGGTGGGCACAGCGAGTACGCAGCGTTCTATGCGCAGAATGGTACAATGATCGGGGAAGGGTACCGGCGAGGTTACCACTACCGGAGCAGCGCTTACGATTACCACTATATTATCTTCGAGCCGCCTCTCGTGCTTCGGGTGGGTGAACCCTACACTTACGTGATTCGCACCGTGTCATATCCACAGATCATCCATCGAGATAGATTTATAACACCGGATGGAAATGGAACCATCACATGTACTGACTTCGTTGATGCGAATGGCATACACCACAATAACTGGATTCCTGCTATTCGACTGGAATAGCGATAGCGATAACGATAGCACAGGACACGCCACAGGACATTGGCTTATCTGCTCTCCCTCTCCCTCTCCATCTGGCTCCTTACCGAGAGCAGTGCGTCTTTCAGTGCGGCAATGAAATCCCACCGCCGTTTGTCCGCCTTCTTCTCTATCTCGCCTGCACCACGCGCTGCGACCATCAACTTCGTACCGCCCGGTTCTCCATAGCCCACATATAGCCTCTCGGGGGTCTTGACGTGCGCACCGATTTTGTAATATGAAACACCTCCCCTGTCCCTCTCTTTCTTTATCACTATCTTTATCCAGTGTATGCGCCCCTGTCTGGCGAGTCTGGTAATCTTCCGCACTTCTGTATTGATGATTCGGATGGCGAGGTCCCTGTATTTCTCTTCTAATTCACCCAGAATCTCCATATTCACTCCCGGCTCCTTCCTGGATTCACTCAGGAATTGCATTATGGCATGCGTGGATACAATTCCACGGGGGCTCATATCCTTACCCACTACCGGGACAGTGCGTATTGCATGCTCACACATCAAGCCAGCAACTTCAGCCAGATTCGCATCTGGAGAGGCGGTTATCACCGGTGCGCTCATGATAGAGGAGACAGGTTGCCCCATTCGCGGCACCTTCTCTCCTTTATACTCGCCTGCTGTCATTCTCTGTTTTGGCTTGTAAACCCTCCTCAGGATGTCACCTTCTGTGACTATGCCCGTCAATCTACGAGCGTCATCAACGATGAGCAGATATCCCATGCTATTCCTCCGCATGATGCCGCGTACTCTACCGATACTGGCGGTCTCATCAACGCATACCACATCCCTGGTCATCACCTCGTCCGCTCTTGTATCCCTGAGAATGAAAGAACGTGCGCCTCTTCTCATAATGTCATACTCCGTAACGATGCCTATCAGCTTTTCATCACTGTCCACAATAGGCGCCGCCCTCTGACCACTATCCAGCAGTTCACAGAGCGCTTCTATGGTTGGAGTATCACCTCGTATGCAGTGTGGTTTGAACATGAATTCATCCACTGGCGAGTCAGGATTGGAAGCAAGTAACAGATCCTGCACATTTACCATGTATATGGTGGATGCGGTTGTGGATGTAGATGCTCCATTCCCATCGCTGCCGCTACGGTCTTCCTGAGCACGCACGATGAGATTGTGGATTCCATTCTGCTCCATGATACCCACCGCTTTCCCTATTGAGGTATCAGGCGTTATGGTCTTCACCTCTCTGGTAGCTATCTCTATTACTGGCTCTTCAAACATCCCCCTGCATCATCTCCTTATCATCATCTCCTCTAAATTAGTGATTATGAGCAAGATAAGATTAAATCATCACCCATTTATCCTTGCCCTCCCATACCCTCAATGAGTAGAGAGTGACACCGAGTTTCGACTCTTTCAACTTGTTTTCCAGCTCACTCTTCAGGAACAGAGCTATATTCTCGCTCGTTGGATACTCTATTATCTCGTTCAGGTACTTATGGTCAACCAGCTCGAGCACTTCTCTCAATACCTCCTTCAACTCTGAGAAGTCTGCTACACATTCACTATCCGGCTTCTTATCCCCCTCCACTATCACCTCCACCTTGTACGTATGCCCGTGTAGATTCCTGCATTTACCGGGATAGCGGGGTAACGAATGCGCTGCACTGAAATCCATCATCACTCCTAACTTCATGGGATACGAATAATTATGTACTGTAATTATAAAAATGAGAAATGGGAGATGGAGATGGGAAATGGAGAGGAGAAGGTAGCAGAGGATAAGGTGAAGACGAAGAGCGGAAGTAAGGGTGAGAGTGATACAGGTGGGATAGAAGTGGAGATACACATAGACGGCGATGTAATAGGTCTGAACAGGTTTGTGCAGGGGTTGATGGGGAACATGATCTCTGGTGCAATATCGGCACTAAAAGGTGTGAGAAGTGACTGGAAAGAGATAGAGATAACGGTGAAGCGGGCGCGGGTGAAGAATGAAAGGTGTAATAGATAGGAAAGAAATATTGAAGTTATTTGATCACTTCCTTAGCCATCTCTACTATCGCGTCAAAATCCTCCCTATCTGGTTTATAACCCGCAAATTCTACCATACTGCACCTCTCCAGGCATCTCTTAACCTTATCGTAACTCGAGGCATCCATCTCATCCCTCCCGCTCAGTAGACTCATCAGCTCTGTATTCAATAACTCCCTCTTTATACCGAGCTTATTGGCGAAATAGAAGCGAATAGCCTGTGATACTCTCTCATATGCCTCCTTCTCACTTCTGTCTCTGAATAGCTCTTCCGCATCAGCGAGCATTCGCCTCGCCTCTTCCACATACCCATAGTGATGGCTGCGGTCACCGTCGTCATTCGATATAGTGAGGTTTTCCGGGTGTGGCTGTCTTCTTAACCGTGCGAGGTAGTGTGAATATAGATACCAGCCTGCTGCAATTGCCGGTATGAGTCCCACCAGCCAGAGCCACCACCATGATTGCTTCGCCTTCGCCTCCTTCGCCTCCTTCTCCTCATTCTGCGGTGGCTTACCGTTGCTATTGCTGGTGTTGTTGGTATTGTTAGGATGGGGATGGCTAACATTGCCGGGTGGGAGATATGAGGTATAGGAAGAGGAACCACCAATCTGGATATTGAATCCCCCACCAGAGCCATGTGAATATGATGAATAGGTATAGCGGACATTCGTGCCGTTACAGCGGTAGATGGAGGTGATGCTCTGCTCTTCACCCGGGGGTGTACTGCCGGGCTTGGGCTTAACCATCACCTCCAGCGTGTTCGACTTGACTGTATCGGTCATTCCAGTCTCTGGATTGGTATATGTCACCTCTGCACTATCCAGGGTATATTTACCGGGTTTAAGAGGGGTTATCGGCTCATAAGAGAGTACAGACTCCTCATTCGCGGGTACTGTATATTCCAGGCATTTTATATCCAGCCCGCTATTTCCAAGTATATTCCGGTCTTTGATGCGTACCGGTATCGGCTTCGCGAAGGGATTCCTGAATTTGAGCTGGATGACCACCTTATCCCCGACTTTTATATCGGTGCCGTTCTGCACGAGCTTCTGCACTCCCAGATGGTCCACACTGGTATTCGCATTCGCGGCATCGGCGATGAGGCAGTGAGAGGGGATGAGGAAACCAGCAAGTGCGCAAATGACCGCTACTGCTACTGCTACTGTTACTATTACCGCTGCTGTTGCCCTCGCCATATGCGTCCATCTCTTGCCCGTGCCTGTGCCTGTGCCCGTGCTCCTCATACTACCACCCTGTACCTGCCGTAGATGATGTAAATATCTACAAGCACAACGATAAATGAGGCAATGACAAACCAGTCTTTGATGCTGGTCTCCTCCCATTCCCTCTTTATATTCTCCCCTAATCGTGCATAAATCTCACTCAGGGTATTCTCATCCACCGATTTGAAGTACTCACCACCTGTTTCTGTGGCTATCCTCTGCAATGTCTCCTCATCGAGTTCTGCATATTGTGGATTGCCGAACAAGTCATAACCAATGAGTACGGGCTTATTTGAGCCGAGCCCAATGGTATAAACCTGTACAGACTCAGCCCGTGCGAACTTTATTGCCTCAGCCGGTGTTACAGCACCCGCATTGTTCACTCCATCGCTCAATAGAATAACCACCCGCTTCATGTTGGGGATGGAAGCAGCCATCTCGACAGCGAGTTTGAGACCCTCACCGATGGCTGTGCCACCAGAGTGTGGCTCTATCGTGCTCAGTTTCTCTATCGCCCGGTCCTTGAATGGGGTGAGGTAGCATACCGTTGTGGCACTGGATTCGAACGCAACGATTCCCACGTTGTCCTTCGGCTTCAGACTCCTTATCAACGTCTCAGCAGCGTGTTTCGCCGCTTCCAGCCGTGTTGGGCTATAATCTGTCGCCTGCATACTCCCGGAATCATCAATTGCCAGTACGACATTTACCCCCTGCTTCGCCCTCTTCAACGGTATCATCGGGTCTGCAACGGCGATGGAGATGAGCAAGAGTGTGAGAATCAGTAATATGAATGGCAGATGAGCCCTGAACCCGTGGTATCTATTTCCCGCTTTCGCTTCTGCTTCCCTTACTATGCTGAGGGCACTGAATTTCAATGCCGCTTCTTTTCGCTTACGCCAGTAAAGCCGGTAGAGATAGCATAGCAGAGGGATGAGCAATAGAAGCAACAGTACCTCCGGGTGCTCAAAACATGGTCCCATCATATCCCGTCCTTATCTCCCCATCTCTCATCTCCCTCTATCATCTCATTTGTGTATGCATGTTGTATTCATCATGTGAAGTGATGAAATAAGGAATAGAAAAAGAATAGAAATAGAGGAGACTCAGATACCCGCACGTCTCTTACGCAGTGCGAAGAATCTCTGCATGGGGATGTAAAAAGGCTCATCTGTTCTCACCTCTATCATCTCCAGTTTCAGTCGTTTCATCATCTGCCGCAGCTCATCATGCCTCTGCGCCACGAGTTCACGGTATTGCTGCCTGAAGAGGGGGTCTGAGGTGTTCAGTAGCAGTTGCTCACCGGTCTCAAGGTCTTCCAGGAAGATATAGCCTATATCAGGGATATCCACCTCACGTACATCCATAATAACCACCGGTACGACGTCATGCCTGCTCCTCAGCTGTTTAAGTGGCTCTTCAAAATCGTAAGGGGGTGGCGAGGGTGACAGGAAATCGGAAATAATAAAGATGATGCTTCTCCTCTTCAACACCTTATTCAGGAATGCCAGAGCAGCGTGAATGTCAGTGGCTCTGCGCCTGGTTTTCCAGTATACAAGCTCACGCAGCAGTCTGAGCAGATGTTTTCGCCCCTTTCGTGGCGGTATAAACTTCTCCACACCCTCACTGAATAAACACAGTCCCACGTTATCGTTATTCCGCAATGCGGAGAACATGATAGAAGCAGCGATCTCATATCCCACCTCCTTCTTACTCCGCCGGTATCCAAATTCGTTACTCGCGGAGACATCAAAGGCGATGTACAATGTCAGGTCTCGCTCCTCTATATACTCCTTAACGAACGGGGCATTGAATCGTGCAGTCACATTCCAGTCGATGGTTCTTATATCATCGCCGGGCTGATACTCCCGGACTTCCGCGAACTCAATGCCCCGACCCTTGAAAATCGAGTGATATTCACCTGATATAAGCCCTTCTACCAGTTCCCTTGTCTTTATCTCTATATTCCTGACCCGTCTCAGTATATCCTTCACTTCTGTCTCTCTCCGCTGGTCCTGATTCATGGCATCCAGTAAAGGTAAAAGTAAGAGGGAGTATCTTTTTCTAAGATAAAAAGATAAGAGTGAAGAGGAGAGATAGGATAGCGAAGAAGGATGAGAGATGCCACCATCACCGCCATAGAAACCACGAAGAGCATCTGCCCGGTCTGTCATCGTGTTATAGATGCGTACCTGTATGAGGATGGAGGGGCGCTGTACATCTCCAAGAACTGTCCGGAGCACGGGCGTTTCAAAGACCTGTACTGGTCTGATTATCAGTTATACAGGCGATTTAAGAGGTATGATGTACGGGTACGGGCACGGGCTGAATCGCGCGTTGATGGCAGGAGCAGTAACAGGAGCAGGAGGGAGTTCAATCCCAGTTGCCCATTCGCATGCGGGCTCTGCACGGCACATGAATCTCATACGGTGCTCGGAATCATAGATGTAACCAGCAGGTGCAATCTGAGATGTCCCGTATGTTTCGCGGGTAATTTTAATGATGATTACGGCGGTGGGAGGAGCATAGCTAAAGAGCCAACGGCGGAGGAGATAAGAGCGATTATAGACAACTTCGCCACAAATACGAACGCTGCGGGGATACAGTTCAGTGGTGGCGAGCCCACGCTCAGGGATGACCTGCCGGAGCTGATATCATATGCGAGGCAGAGGTTCGAGCATGTGGAAGTGGATACCAACGGGATAAAGATGGCAGAGAGTGAGGAGTACTGTCGGGCGATAGAATCCGCGGGTACAAGTGTTGTCTATCTGCAGTTCGACGGGGTGACGGACGCACCATATGAGAAATTACGTGGTCGAAAGCTGCTGGAAGTGAAGAAGAGAGCGATAGAGAACCACCGTAGAGCGGGGCCGAAACCTGCAATCGTGCTCGTACCCACGGTGGTAAAGGGTGTGAATGATGACCAGATTGGCGATATCATAAAGTTCGCGATAGAGAACAGGGATATTATAAGGGGAGTGAATTTCCAGCCCATCTCATTCTGTGGTAGAGCACCCTATCGTGCAAGCGAGCGTATAACGGTATCCGACGTCCTGAGAGGGATAGAAGAGCAGACGGGTCTCCTCACTCGTAACGATTTCTTCCCTCCATCTCTGATAAGTATGGTACTCACATCCATCGGCAAATCGGAGGTGGGGTGCCATTTCGCATGTGGTGCGTTCTCCTATCTCGTGATTAAAGATGGCAAGGCGGAGCCGATAACGAGGTACATGGATATGGAGAAGCTGGCGGAGATATACCGTGCTAAGGGCAGGATAACACCTGTTGCAGCATTAAGGCACATCAAGCTGGGATTTCTGAAGAACCTGTTCGTCAGTGTATTGAGGAGTCATGCCTATCGAGACCTGAGCTCTCTGCACTTCAATCTCATATTCATAGGCACCATGCATTTCATGGACGCTTATAACTTCGACCTCGCACGTGTGAAGCGATGTGTGATCCATTATGGGTTGCCAGATGGGAGGATTGTGCCCTTCTGCTCATATAATAACATCCACCGTCCGTGATGGATGGTAAGGGAAAGCCATAGCGGAGTGGCAAACAGATTTGACCAGGCGGGATTTTCAACTTCAATATCATACTTGAAGCACCTTGTGGTCAAATGGGAAGTTAGGAAATTACTAAAATGTCATATGAATTCCTGATATCATAAGCATCAGTCCCAACCTTCATTTTCCTTGGCTGGGCATCTCTCCAGTCCATAGGTTCTGGAATTGGGATAGGTTCTATTACAGTTTCTTCTGTAGGAGAAATAAGCTCTTTTACCCTTTCTTTTATAAAATCTTCAATTTCAGTTTGCTCAGGCTCATCTAACAAAGAATGCCAAATCTCATCCAATATCTGGAGTTTCTTTATAAGATTCTCGATATCTGTTATATTCTCTTTTGAAATGGTGTTAAGCCTTCTAATAGTTGCTGTTGTTCCATCATTTTCGATATCAGTTTTCCAAACTATACGTTCTGCCATTGTAGTTCCTTCTTGGAAGGCTCTAAAAAGTATCCAAATCGCACCGTTTGTTAAAACTCCATATTTCATCCCTTCACCAAAGCAATATTTAGCTAATTGACGAATGACATCTCTTTGTTCTACGTCAACTGATAACTTCTTCGCTTCAATAAACAAAACCTTTTTGTCACTTTTCAAAAGAGAGTAATCTGGAATACCCTCCTCAGTAGAAATATTTGGCTGTACTTCCTCAGGATGGGCTCGATTATTTGGCTCCTTACTGCCATCTCATTCTGTTCATAAAGAGTGCGATGTTTCTTCATTCTC
>JAODGR010000070.1:0-326 GCA_025464275.1 Methanosarcinales archaeon | reverse complement strand
TTTATTCCCAGTAAATCAGATAGATATTCTTCGAGTTCAACAAATTTTATTAAGTCCATATCAGCATCTGGATAAAATTCAACAAGAATATCAATATCGCTACCTTTTTCCTGTTCACCTCTCACGTAAGAACCAAATACACCAATCTCCATAACTCCATGTTTTTCTTCTAACTCTCTTTCATGTTTTTTGAGATTTCTTTTTATATCATCAACCGATTTGTCGTTTACCATATCCACACCCGATTTTACACTTCTTTTTCAACTTTTAAATTATTTTCTAAGGCAGGCTTGGGCATTTCACTTAACGTTCTGCGGGTATGCGAA
>JAODGR010000072.1 GCA_025464275.1 Methanosarcinales archaeon | reverse complement strand
CTCCTATTCTTGTTCCTACACCACCACCTCCTCCTCACTTCTGGCATCGAGATGCTCCCTCATCTCTTCCTCAAACCCTCATCATCTGCATATCGCTCTATTAGAGGTCGTAATTCGGTACTGTACCAGCCCCTCTTTATGAATTGTGGATAGATTGGGAGACGTTCCCTCAATACATAAGGAGCAATTGCTGCTCGTAGTTCCGCTTCTGTTGGCCACGGTGATTCTGGATTTATATAATCTATGGTCTGCTCAGAGATTCCTCCAAGGTCCGAGGCACCGAGTTCTATCATCTCCCTGGTCCTGTCGCGTGTGATGAGATTGGGAGGCACCTGAATTGCGATTTCCGGTGGTAATATCGCACGTGCTGTATGAACAACCTGCTTCAGCAGCTCGATATGAGGTGGTTTTACATTCCACAGCGGTGTGGAGGGTTTGGGTACGAACGGCTGAATAATAACCTCCTGAATGTGCCTGTACTCATCATGCAGTGACTTCAACATCTCTAATGCCTGGATATGGTCTGAGGGCTTCTCACCTATCCCTATTAACAATCCAGTGGTGAAGGGGATTTTTAGTTCGCCTGCCCGTGCTATCATATCTAATCTAACTTCTGGCACCTTACCCGGTGAATGCTCATGTACCTCGAGCTCCGCTGTCGTCTCCAGCATCAACCCCATCGAGGCACTCACTGCACGCAGCTCCAGTAGCTCCTCGGTACTCATGATACCGAGGTTGCAGTGAGGCAGCAGCCCGTGCTTTATCGCCATTTTACATAGCTCTCTCGTATATTCCACCAGAGATGAGCAGCCGGTAGTGGTGCGAAGCCAGTCACGGAAGAGCGGACTTGCAAGCTCGGGTTTCTCACCCGCAGTGAATAGAGCTTCGGTTACTGAACCTTCTACTCTTTGTATGAGGGATAAAACGCGCTCCGGTGGCATTAAATAGGCTTCTTTCATGCTCCGTGCCCTGAAACCGCAATAAGCACACGCATTTCTGCATACGTTCGTCACGGGTATGAAGATGTTCCTTGTGAAGGTGACATACCGCTTCCGGTTCTGGTTCCGGTTCTCATGCTCAGCCACCACAGTTGCTCAGTTCACCTCCTCTCCCCTCCTCTCTTCTATCCCTTATATCATCTGCAAGATTCATCGCTTTGCGCACGCAGGCATCCATATTGAGGTATTGAAACTCAGCAAACCTGCCTGCGACCTGTATTCCTACCCTGTTTAGAAAAGACCTTATCAGGCTCATCTTCCGCTCGTAATCGAGGTCATATACCACATACGCCAGTTTTGTCCTCCTCACCCTTGCGAGGCACACACGGTCTTTATTTATGATGCCCTTCTTATCCAGGTCTCTGATTGTACGGGCAATTAGCTCTTCATTCGTCATTCTGTCGATGGCATCACCCCTGTTATAAGTTATCTCCGCGATGAGCGAGCTCTTCCCCGGTGGTGCCACTTCTTTACTGTAATTGGATGGAAAAGCAACCCTGTGCGGGAGGCAATCGGCATCGGGGATGTATATCCATGAGAAGTCGTTCAGATACTCTTCATCCAGTCCGAGCATGACAGTGATGAGGGAGTTGTACCTCAATCCCTGAACAGCCGCATAAACACTGTGAGGGACGTGCTTTAATGCTCGGATAATGGAGAAGATGGGTTGTGTAGCGATGATGGAGTCATATTCCCGACACTCTTTACCGTTGGACACTGTCCACCTCCCATTCTCATGAGAGATTGCTCTCACTTCAAAACCCTTCTCTATCTTTCCTCGGCATTCTCGCTCCATAGACCTTATCAGAGCGCTTATGCCACCCCTCTTCGGGTAATAGAAGTTCAACTGATGCTTGTAACCCTCTGTGGGGATACCAAGTGCGGATTTTAGGATATCCCCCATCGGCGGTCTTGGCACTCGCCCATCCACCCATGAAGTACTCATATCCGCGGTACTGTACTTCCAGATCTTCTCATTGTACGGTATCAGATATCGTTCCGCGATACCGCGCCCGAAATTAAGATATAACCACTCTTTAAAATTCGCCGCCCGATGCTTATTATTCTTGTTCATCCGCTTCAGCGGTGCAGTAACGAAGCCAGAGAGGCAGTCCAGCCGGTCGAAGAATGTGAGTTCGCTCAGCCCGTTCTCAAATGGGTACTTCACATAATTACCCTTATACAGGACTTTTGTATTCCTGCGGCATCTAACGACATTTGTACCGAGTTTATCGAGCATGAAGTTTAGAACCTCTCTGTCCCTTGAGAATATGATATGCGAGCCTGTACAGTCGAATGTAAAGCCCTCCTCGGTTAGCGAGCGGCACAGCCCGCCGCACTCGGCACTGCTCTCCAGCAGCTCGCAATCGTCTATGAGAGTTCCAAGAGTCAGTCCGGTTAGACCCGCACCTATAATCCCTACTGTCATCTCATACCATACCCAAGCTAATTATAATTACGTTCGATCGTTCGATTATAATCCTGATCTGCCAAACATACGCTCGAAGTTGGCGTCTATCGCATCTTCAACGGTCTGGAAATCGGTCTTCTTCTGCCTTGCTATCTCTTCATAGACCACCTTCACCTGCTGTGGCACGTTCCTCTTCTGCTCTGTATCGGGTGACAGATAGGGTGCATCGGTCTCAGCATGGAGTGCGGATAGAGGTATCCGCTTCGCCACCTTCTTCATCGTCTTGCTCCTCAC
Source organism: Methanosarcinales archaeon (assembly GCA_025464275.1). Taxonomy (GTDB): domain Archaea; phylum Halobacteriota; class Syntropharchaeia; order Alkanophagales; family Methanospirareceae; genus G60ANME1. The sequence continues at coordinate 4,909 of JAODGR010000072.1, read as the reverse complement.
TATCGATGCCGGGAGGGAGATGTGATACCCCTCCTCGCATATCGCAGTTGCGAGCTGGGGCTTACCGGTGAAGCAATGGAATACTGCTCTCTTTATATCAGCATCGGAAACGAACTTCAAACCCCGCTCTATCGCTCCTTCACCACGGAGGTGGAGTATAACCGGGAGGTTCAACTCCCGCGCGAGTTCAAGCAGCTCCTCAAATACACTCTCCGTCCTCTTTATCTTCATGGGGTCCCGAACCCAGTAATAGTCCAGTCCTATCTCCCCTATACCCACTATCCTCGTCCTGTTCTTACTTATAAATTCTTCATAATCACTTATCTCGTGGTCACTCTTCTCTACTACGTGTATCGGGTGCAAGCCGAGCGATACGAGTACGAAATCGTGCCATGATTCCGATTCAGCAAGTTCTAACGCCTTCCTTCCATCTTCTGGCTCCACTCCGCTCGTCACCACGCACTTCAATATCGCACGTGCATCCTCTATCACCTTCTCCCTGTCTGCTTCGTATTCCTTGAAGGTCAGATGGCAGTGTATATCTATGATTTCAACCCTCACCCCCTCATATCATCCTCTTCACTTCTCTGCATTGATGATGATGAAATATAAAATATGAGGAAGAGATTAAATTAAACAGGATGGTGAAGGGATACATAAGTGAGTTATTCAGTTCTTTTCAGGGTGAGGGACCATACGTAGGGAGGAGGCAGATATTCATCCGGTTTGCTGGCTGTCCCCTCTCATGCTTCTACTGTGATACCGCATATGCCAGGAACCCCGAGCCAGAATATTGCTCATTCGTCAACAGAGCCGGGGCAGTGAAGGAGATAGAGAATCCACTGAGCCCCTGTTCGGTGCTTGAGCTCGTTAATGAGCTCCATACGCACGATACACACAGTATCTGTTATACCGGCGGTGAGCCACTCTTCAGTGCTGCATTTGTGAATGAGATAGCGGAGGAGGCGAAACGCATGGATTACATGAATTTCATTGAGACCAGTGGGTACTCTGCCACCGCATTTGAATCGGTAGTCCGGAACTTCGATTTCGCTTCCCTCGATATCAAATTGAGGAGTCACAGGGCGGTGAGAGATGCGGATTACCCCCGCCTATACGATAATGAACTGAGGTGCATACGAGCCTCTGTTGAGAGTGGACTCGAGACGATAGTGAAGGTGGTGGTGACAGGGAGCACATCGGCGAGAGAGATAGAGGTAGTATGCAGAGACCTCTCAGAGATGGATTATGCTATAAAGTTCGTCTTGCAGCCCGTTACCGGTACTGTTACGGTTACACCCGCTGTCGAGGGAGGTATGAGCATCAAGCCAGAGCCACCGGATATAGAGACGCTGTTCTCTCTATCCGAACTGGCGGGCTCGTTCCTCGATGAGGTGATGGTCATACCGCAGGTGCACAGGTACATGGGGATATTATAGCTGTAGTTATAGGATTATTTCACTCTTTCACTCAAAATTCCACCAGTTTTGCATCCCACCTCTCCAGGTCCAGTATTGCTACCGTCCTCTTACCAGTGAGGTAGCCACAGCACTCACCGGGGTTTAAAATGAGAGTGAGAGTATCACCCCCTCCCCTGTGCTCTACCACACCCTCATGGGTGTGCCCGTAGATCACCACATTATACTCATCATAGGCAGCCAGGGCAGGCACTAACCCCGGTTTATGCGTCACAATCAGGTGCTTATTCGCGATTTTCAGTGTGTGGGGGTCCTCGTACAGCTCCCCAACCCCTGCTTCATGATACTTCCTGCTCAGTAGCAGTTTATCACCGTCGTTATTACCAAATATGCCCACCAGAGGTGCTTTCAATTCCCTGAACGGCTTCTCTGTGAATGGAGCCACGAAATCGCCAGCATGAACCACCAGCTCCACCCCCTCTCGATTGAATATCTTCACCGCTTCGGCTATCGCATCGAGGTTGTCATGTGTGTCTGCAATCACACCGATTTTCATTCCTACCACCTACACTGCTGAGCTGCTGAGCGGAAGGTATTTTAAAGAGAAGAGGGTATAATATAAATAGATGGTAGCGAGGCGGAGACAAAGATACACCATCGTCGGCATAGATCCGGGCACCACGCTCGGACTTGCTATGCTCGACCTCGATGGTAAGCCAATAGAAGTCTTCAGCTCGAAGAATTGCTCATTCTCTGATGCAATAAGACGGATAGTATCCTGTGGCACGCCCCTGATAGTGGCTTCGGACGTCACTCCTACACCCTCAATGGTGAAGAAGATAAGCAAGGTCTTCTCATCGCATATCCACGAGTTGAAGGAGTGCCTCTCAACAGAGGAGAAGATAGCACTGACAAAGGGCGAGGGTTATGAGTACAGGAATGTGCATGAGAGAGACGCACTGGCGGCATGCCTCCATGCCTTCAAACGATACAGGAAGAAGTTCGCCCAGGTACGGAAGAAGACGCCGCCGGGTGTGGATGTGGAAGAGGTAAAGGCGCAGGTGATAAAGGGTGTATCCATCAGTGCTGCAATTAAGGGTGTGATTCAGGCGAGGGAGGTAGAGGAAGGCGATGATATCAATAGTAACGGTACTGGTATTAAAAGCGGGAGGGGAGAGGAGGGCGAAGGAGGGAAATGGGTGGAGAGTGAGGATATTCAACTACTGCGCCGGGCTGTTAGAGCGAAAGAGCGTGACATAGCAGCGCTGAAGGAGCTTAATGCGGCTCTGAAGGCTCAGCTCGATGCGAAGGAGTTAGAGATTCAGGAGTTACAAGCACGTATAGCATCCATCAGATCCAGGAGTAGGAGGGAGTTAGAAGAGCAGGAGGAGATAAAGAGGAGGGACAAGGAGATAAAGAGGCTGAGAAGAGAGATAAGAGATAAAGAAGCGGAGAATGAGGAGTTGCGAAGAGTTATAGAGGAATTGAAGTGGGGCAAGGCGATAAAGGGTTCGGATATGAGGAGGATGAAGAGGATAAAGGTGATAAGAGCATTCAATCGTGAGGTGATACAGGAGGTGGAGCGGAGATACGGATTTAAGCATGGCGATGTGGTATTCCTCGAGGATGGTAGTGGAGGTGGTGGGAATACCGCGGCATTACTGGCGAAGAAGGGTGTTTCTGTGGTCATATATGGCAAGCCGATGTCGCATTTCGCAGTTGAGACGTTCCTTGAGTCAGGCATTCCCACTTTCTCCGTTGATGAAATACCGGTCATGGTGAGGGGGGATTTCGCATTCGTTGATGCGCACATGCTGAATGAGCTGGTGGTTAAATGGCGGAGGGAGAAGGAGCGAGAGGAGAAGATTTTGCTCTCGATTGGCTAATCGAGCCGGGTAAGGGAGTAAGAAGAACGAGGGTAAAGGTCTGTGGTAATACGCGGGTAGAAGACGCTGTGATGGCAGCACGGCTGGGTGCTGACGCTATCGGTGTGATAAACGTTGCGAACACCCCAAGATACAGGAATTTAGAGGAGACGAAGTATATATTCGATTCTCTACCCCCTTTCGTATCGAGGGTGGTGGTGGTTACGCTGGATGGAATGAGTATGGAAGCGGTGGATGAACGGATAAGACAGATAGAAGCTACCGGTGCTGATTGCATACAGCTACATGGTGAGGAGCCGGTGGAGCTCGTGGCTGAAGTGAGGCGAATGGCGAGTTCGAGGGGGATGAAGGTGATAAAGAAGCTCGGTGTAGGTGGTGACAGGAGCGAATGCCTGGAACGTGCAATAGCTTATGAGGCTGTGGCAGATGCGATATTGCTCGATACTATCTCAGGCACTCAGATCGGAGGAACCGGGAAGAGGCATGACTGGAAGATAAGTAGAGCGATTGTTGAGCGGTTGAATAAGCCAGTGATACTCGCTGGTGGCTTGAACCCCGATAATGTCACGGAAGCAGTTGATATGGTCAGCCCATATGCTGTGGACGTCTCCAGCGGTATTGAACGCGAGCCAGGGATAAAGGATGAGGGCAGGGTGAAACGATTCATAGAAGCTGCATGCAGACCACGATGAGCTCGGTAAATTGGGTAAATTTATTTTATTCCAAACCATCTTGCTTCTTCTTTTAAATAATGATATCTGAGGTCCAATCTTTGTGCAATATATCCAGCTAAAATTCCAAGTAGGATGTACCAAAAATTTTGCATAACAACGGAACCGATGGAGATTATGCCAGAAGTCACTAAAGCTATCGGAATAGTTCTTTTACGATACTTTTCTTTAACAAATTTAAAATTCCTTACCAGCTTATCTGAGGGTGTTTTATCTCCAATTACCGCCTTTGCTATGGCAGCCGAGTACATACATGCTTGATACATGATTTCATCTGGATTCTTCTTTGGTCTAACACTTTTAATAGACTTCTTAATGAAATGAGGGGAGGAAACGGCGATATCAATGCCTTTCTCGATAGCATTTTCTGGAATGGGCTGATAAGATACTTCATCTTCCCTAGAATCATGTGATAAGCCAAGAAACCCTTTAGATACACTTTTATCTTGAATATAGTGTAAAGCCCTTCCTAAGCTTCTCATTGTCGAGAAATCATCTCCTCGCAAGTGGGCTGATCTCGCACTCCATATGTGTTTCATTATTATCTTCATCTCTGGATCATGATGAGATGCAGTGGTTGTATATACTCCTCCTCGCCCCACTCTTAGAACTTTATCTGGGTACTTATCTGGCTCGATAGAACCTTGAGATAATGCTTTTTCTAAATCTTTCGGTAAATTTAGTGATTTGGATATAGCTCTTGCGATAGATGTGTGAGTTTTCCACTTCATATTAATAACCCTCTTCTTTTGTTAGATTTACCCGCCGAAGTCCGATTTCGCCTAACGTTTTGAGCGTATCTAAAGTCCTGCGAAGCAGGATTTGGGCGAAGTGCCGAAGGCACGAAGCCAGATACGCTCTGTTATACGCCGTT
>JAODGR010000048.1 GCA_025464275.1 Methanosarcinales archaeon | reverse complement strand
AGAGCCTTGGGTGATTACACACTCAGTGGCAAGACGCAGGATGAGGTCTTATCAATCGTTCAGGATGCTACATTCGGTGCAGTGGGCAGTGGAGACCTGATGTGGCTGACATACGTGAGAGTGGAGACGCCAACAGTGACACTGAACCCGGTAGCGAGTGTAGCAGTAGGAGAGCCGCTGGAGGTCACGGGTACATCGAACCGCGGTGAGGGGCATACGATAATCATCACAGTAAAGGGTCCGGTGGAGCTCACACCGCAGACAGTGCCGGTGGAGAACGGGACGTTCAATGCCACAATTGATACCTCAGATGCAAAACCGGGTACATACGTTGTGAAGGCGGACGACGGCGACGGGCATACCGACGAGGTAACTGTGGAGATAGTGCCGGCTGGTGCCACGCCTGCACCCACAACACCGGTACCGACAGGAGTGACACCCACACCCACCGCAGCACCTACGGCTACACCCACACCGGTGACAGCTACACCCACACCCACCGCAGCACCTACAGCTACACCCACACCCACGCCAAAGCCGACACCTGGTTTCGGAGCTTCGCTATTCACCATTGCAGGCTTGCTCGCAATTGCGTATTTAGTACTGAGGAGAAGGCGATAAGCAGCTAAGCAGCCCCAGCCCAGAGGCAGAGGCGGCACGAGGCACGAGAGAAGAAGAAAAAAGTTGTATCGGGGGAAGGTTTTTTTTATTCCCCTTCTTTTTTATTATTTTCTACCTGACCTTCAATGCATATCGCCCCTCTTTCTTTATCCCCAGCTTCTTCGCTATCTCTGAATGCTCTGCATCCACAATCACCACGTATCCACTCCAGTCTTTACTGATGGAATTGGAGCCGCATTTACAGACCAATTTGCCTTCTTCTACTATCCTGTGGCAATCTCTGCATGCCCGTTCCATTCCCTTATCTCACTCAGCCTCAGCCCTCGCCACTCCCGCTCTCATGCTCTCATGTTCACTCTCGCGCTCAGCCTCTATCCATTCTATCTTACCCAGCCCGGGCTGTCGCATCGTCAGTCCTATCTTGCTATCGCCAGGGTCACGTTCGTTGAGTGAGATCGCCACTATTCGCGCACGCACTTTATCCTTCTCACCCAGTGTCCTGTTCGTCTCTCTGGTGATGAGTTTTACACCCTTCTCGTCATAAGAGATGAACTCATCGGTGATCTGACTGATGTGGAGTAGCCCGTCAAGGGGACCGATCTCGACGAAAGCGCCGAAATCCACTATCTCCACCACTTCACCCTCCACTATCTCCTGTAGCTCTGGTCTGAAGACGAGGGCGTCAAAGACGGTCTCGTAATACACTGCACCGTCTCCTATCATTATCCGCCCTTCTTTCATCTCCACCACATCGAGTATGGCGATGAACATCCCTATCTTCTTGTCCATCCGCCCCTCCAGCTTATCCTTCAGTAACTCCTTCACTGTACACTCTGTATCACCACCCAGCCGCTCAGGTGGTACCCGAACGACATCAACAGCCCTTATCTTTATGTACATCCCACTCTCATCCCTTCCTGTTCAGCCGCTCCTCTATCTTCGCCACATTCAGGCGCGTGGAGAGCACCACATCGGGGTTAAGGGACATTGAGTCTATTCCACACTCCACGAGGAATTCAGCGAATTCCGGGAAGTCACTCGGTGCCTGTCCACAGATTCCTATCTTCCTCCTCGGCTCATGTCTGTGTGCTACATCAATGACATACTTCACCAGCCTCTTCACCGCTTCATTACGCTCGTCGAATATATGTGCTACGAGGTCAGAATCACGGTCCAGACCCAGAGTGAGCTGAGTGAGGTCATTTGAGCCTATGCTGAAGCCGTCAAACACATCTGCAAATTCGTCTGCGAGTATTACATTTGAGGGTATCTCGCACATCACATATACCTCCAGCCCGTTCTCACCCTGTTTCAATCCAAACTCCTCCATCGTTCTTATCACCTTCCTGCCCTCATCCGGTGTACGGCAGAAAGGTACCATCACCTTCACATTCGTCAGTCCCATCTCATCCCGCACCTTCTTTATCGCCCGGCATTCCAGTCCGAATGCGGGTTTGAAGCGCTCGTCATAATACCGGGAGGCACCTCGCCAGCCCAGCATCGGATTGCTCTCCTCTGGCTCGTAGAGGTAGCCGCCGATTAAATTCGCATATTCGTTCGTCTTGAAGTCCGATAATCGGACAATCACATCATTGGGATAGAAACCTGCGGCTATCTTCCCTATCCCCATCGCGAGATTGTCTATAAAGAACTGCTCCTTGTCTGTGTATGATGCGCTCCTTGCATCTATCGCTTTTATCACCCGTGCAATCTTCCTGTCCTCCTTCGCCTTCTCCTTCAACTTCTCATAATCTATAAGTGCCATGGGGTGGATCCCGATGTAAGAATTGATGATGAACTCCTCACGGGCTAACCCCACGCCGTCATTCGGGATTTGGCAGTGGACAAATGCATTCTCCGGCATGCCCACATTCATCATTATCCTGGTGCGTGTCTTTGGTAGCTGGTCCAGTGTGATACGGTCCACCCGATACTTCAGTATTCCACGGTATATACGCCCCACACCTTCTGAACAGTCCACTGTGACCGCCTTCACATCCTTCAGGACCTTTGTACCGTGAACCGTGCCTATCACGCAGGGTATTCCAAGCTCCCTTGATATGATTGCGGCATGGCACGTCCTGCCACCCCTATCTGTGATGATTGCACTTGCGATCTTCATTATCGGCTCCCAGTCGGGGTCGGTCATCTCGGTGACGAGTACCTGCCCGGGCTCAAATTTGTGGATATCTCCGGGGTCATCTATCACCTTCACCTCTCCCTGTCCGATCTTTGTCCCCACTGCCTCACCCTCGAGCAGTAAATTCTCCCTTAATATACTGCTGTCAGCCTCCATCACATAAGTCTCAAGCTGAGCGAGATTACGGCGCGAGTGTACAGTCTCAGGTCTTGCCTGTACCACGAAGAGCTCGTTCGTCAGTCCATCTTTCGCCCACTCGATATCCATCGGCATGCCATAGTGCTCCTCGATTATACATGCCCATCTCGCAAGGGTGAGTACCTCGTCATCGGTCAGTACAAACCTCTTCTGCTCCTCCGGACTCACCAGCTTCTGCTTCGTTCCTGCTCTGTTCTTACGATACACCAGCTTCTTACGTTTGGTACCCAGCTTCTTCTCCACCAGAGGTCGGTAGCCCTTCTTCAATGTCGGCTTGAAGACATAAAACTGGTCTGGATTTACTATGCCCTGCACCACATTCTCACCCAGTCCGTAAGCGCCGGTGATGTAAACGGCGTCTCTGAAGCCCGATTCGGTGTCTATCGAGAACATGACGCCGGCACATGCCAGGTCGGAACGAACCATCTTCTGCACACCCACGGATAGATAGACATTGAAGTGGTCAAATCCTTTATCCACCCGGTATGAGATTGCACGGTCGGTGAATAGAGAAGCAAAGCAATCCATGACCCTCTCTATCAATTCTCTCTCCCCTCTTACATTCAGGTACGTCTCCTGCTGACCAGCGAAGCTCGCTGTGGGCAGGTCCTCCGCAGTTGCACTGCTCCTCACTGCTACGTCCACTCCCTTACCATACCTGGCTTCCATCTCCCTGTATGCTGCCCGTATCTCCTCCTCAAGGTCGGGTGGGCATCTGGCACCCCTTATTATACTCCTTATCCTGCTGCCACGCCTGGATAGGTCCTCTGTATCATGTGTATCCAGTCCCTCCAGTATCTCCCGTATCTCGTCGCTTATCCCTGCTTCCTGTATCAGATATCTGTATGCCCCGGCAGTGATAGCGAATCCAGAAGGCACATTCACACCCTCATCCTTGAGGTTTCTTATCATCTCGCCGAGTGAAGCATTTTTACCACCAACCAGCGCCACATCATCACGCCCAACTTCCTCGAACCACTTCACGAACTTCATCAATTATACCCCCTCCATGCATTCAATCTAAAAAGTTCATGAATAAGTTTTTATTCATCATATAAAAATTCTTTCTTTCCGCTTTCCGCTCTCTGCTCTTCAGCATATCATGAGAATTTAAATCTCCATAACCCGTACCCATACCCATCCTCTTCCGCTCCTACCTCTAACTCGCTCATGCCGGTATCTCCGTCATCACACACGTGTTCATCCTCATGGGTCAGTATCCCCGTATAGATATCCAGTGTAGCTGCAGCGACCTCATCCCAGTTCATTGAGACTGCTTTCTTATATCCCCTCTCCACCATCTCATCCACATCAGTATCACAGAGACGGAGCACTTTTATGACAGCGGTGGCAAGAGCCTCTGAATTGTCTGGCGGTACTTTTATACCTTCATCCGGACCGATTATCTCGGAGATGCCACCAACGTCGGAGGCGACGACGGGTGTCTTCGCCGCCATCGCCTCCAGTGCAACAATTCCAAACGGTTCATATAAGGAGGGCACAACGAGCACATCCGCAGCCTTCAGGAGGCATCTGACTGTATGGTCATCGAGATAGCCGGTGAATACAACATCGCCGGCGACGCCCAGGAAAGATGCGTCCCTCTCCAGCTGCCGCCTCATTGGTCCTTCACCCACAATTATCAGTCTCGCATCCGGGCATTCCGCTAATATACGAGGTAACGCGCCTATCAGTACGTTCACACCCTTCTGATACACCAGCCTGCCGAGGAAGAGGACCATCTTCGCATTGCGAGTGCCACAGAACCGCTCCTTTATATCTCCCTCATCCACCCTGAAGTCAAACTTCGTTGTGTCCACGCCATTCGGGACCACTGAGAGATTATCTGAGATGCCAAACAGACCCCTCAATTCCTTATCCATGCTCTCGCTACACACAATGACATGACTTGCCAATCTCACGAGTCTGGCTTCCTTCTCATGTATTCGCATCTGATATGCTTCCCTTATCCCCTGTGACCTTCCAAATTCGGTACTGTGGATGGTGGCTATAAGCGGTCTTCCATATTCACGCGCCAGTTCTATCGCGGCATCGCTCACCATCCAGTCATGTGCATGGATTATATCTATCCTGCGGTCGGTGATGAGGTAATCGCCAGCCTCCTTCATCCCGTCATTCATCCTCTTTATGAAATCCGGCATGAATGGGTCAACGGCTATACGGTGGAGATATACACCTCCATCCACCTCCTGCTCCAGCCCATGCTCATAATCACCCTCGCCGGGCACTCCTATTGTGAGCACGTGTACTTCCTGCCCCATTCCGGATAGTGCCCTGGAGAGTGCGTAGACGTGTTCAGCAATCCCGCCTATCTTATGTGGGGGATATTCCCATGAGAGCATCAATATCCGAATCTGCAATTCACTTCAGCCTGACGAAGACACCCCTGCTCCTCTTCACGAATTCCAGCTTATCTTCCCTCGCGAGCCAGCCCAGACCCATATAGGCGATGCTCTGTGATGCACTCACCTTTGAAACCACGCCTGAAATGCTCATCTCCCCCTTCTCGTATAACAGATGCCATATCTCTCCCGCTACCATACCTATCTCCGCAATCATGCCATCTCACTCCCTACTCCCTTATCTCATAATAAAATAGCAAGATTTTCACATATGATAATATTTTTCCCCCTCCCTGCCATCCACCACTCATGAGATAGAGGTGCATATGAGTTCACACAGCTTCTTATGCAACTCCTGCAAGTCCATCCCTGTATTCGTGGAGATCTCTTTCACCCTCTCTGCTATCCCGGCTTCACCCACACTCTCCCTTATCCATCTCTCAAAATCGCCACGTTCCAGATATACCCTTATACATCCCATCCTCTCCCCGGGCATGCGCCTCAGATAGTTACACAGCCCCCTCAAGCTCCATATCCTGGTCCCGTCTTCAAATACGAACGGATAATCTGCCTCCTTTATACTCGCTCTCAATCGGGCATCGAAGTCGTGGATGACCGAGAATAGGGTGACGAAGGCGTCATAAGGCTTATCAAAGTGTGAGAAATAGCTATGCACTTCCCCCGTGGCACCGCCCTTGGTGAACATGTAATAGAGGTGGTCACTGATGCCCAGGTATCGCCACACCTTCAGGAATTCACCACCCGCCTCCTTCACATATGGTTCCAGCCATCGGAGATAATCGTAAGAAGCCCATTGCATAGTATTACCGATGAAGCATGAAGTATCCTTCTCAACATCAGCCCATGAAGTGGTCTCCAGATTTCTCACGTCTATCATTCCGATGGGGGTGTACTTCTGTATCACCTCCGAAGGTGTGAGGAATTCCATGTGGTGGTGCAATACCTGCTCTGGTAGTTCACGGAGGAACTCGAATATCCCGGTATCTTCCCAGTGATGCTCTCCGAAGGTCTCATAATCGAGGAACAGATTTATGCATTGCCCCTCTGTGGCATCCAGCCATGATGTGTACTTGGATGCGGTCAGTGGATATTCTTTCCAGCTCTTTAAGGAGAATCGGAAGCCTATATCGTCGGTAAGCTGGTAATTCCTGAGTAACACCCTCAGCTTTCTGCAGCCGATGGGCATATATACATAGTTCGGCGAGCGCCCATTCAGGATTCGCTCCACACCCTCGGCGAAGATACCGCGATAGCCCATCTGCTCAGCCAGCATTGCTATTCGATTGTTATACAGGAGTTCGGTATTCTCGAAGAACGAGGGTTCATATCCTATCAACTCACGCATCAGCTCCCGGTGCGCATTTACCTGCTCGATGAACTCCCCTTCATCCTCATACAGCCCCACCAGTGAGTGATAATATGTCTGGTCGAGGAACTCCACCCTTCCCGTGGCTGCGAGCTGCCTGAATAGCTCCAGTATCTCCCTCCCGTGCTCATAACGCTCACACTGCTCCACGAATACACCGGATATGCTATAAGCCACCTTAAAACCCTCAACTTCTTCTATCAGCCTGAGTACAATCTCATTGGTGGGGAGATAGCACTTCCTCGCCACCTTCTCGAATATCTCCCTATCTTTATCAATGGCGAAGTAGAAATCGAAGAGATTCCCCACTCCGGTCTTCCTGAACATCCGTTTAGACCAGAAGAAGTCTTTCTTCAGCCTGAATGGCTGATGCACTTCGAAAACAATTGATATACTCTTCTTTACCATATCTTCATTCTATTTACAGTAATCAGTTAATAAAATTACAGACCTACGTGAATTTTTAAATGCATTGTATCAAGGTATTACAATGTTATGGGCGACGGTGTGGATAGCGGGGCGATAAATGCAGGGAAGAAGAGGGTTTTAATTGCCGATGGCTCCACATTCATGTGCATCATGCTGAAAGCGACCCTGGAGAAGCTCGACTTCGATGTGGTCGGGATCTCAAAGAATGGAATAGACGCGATAGAGAAGTTCAAGGTGTTGAAGCCCGATATCGTACTGGTGGACCCCGCACTCCCCGACAAGGATGGGATTGAGGTGACCCGGGAGATAACCAGGGAGTCACCTTCCACAGTCGTGGTCATGCTTCTCGCAGGCTCTGAAGTGGACCCGGACATAGTTGTGGAGGCGGTGAGAGCGGGTGCGAGGGGATATATGAGGAAGCCGATAACGGAAGGGGAGATAAGAGCTCGTATAGAGAGTGCAATGAGGAGAGGATGAAGTGATGGAGAGAGAGGGTGGAGATGATAAGGAGCTAAAGATACTGGTTGTAGAGGATTTAGAGGAGCATGTGGAGATTATAAAGCGCATTTTAGAAGATAGTAACCTGAACACGAGGATTTTTGTCACTCGAGACGGTGAAGAAGCTCTGGACTTCCTATACAATCGTGGCAATTACAGCTCCAGAGAGGAATACCCTCGCCCGGATGTGATCTTGCTCGACCTTCGCCTCCCAAAGCTTGACGGGCTGGATGTACTGGAGCGAATAAAGAGAGAGCCTGAGCTCAGGGATATACCGGTCGTGGTGCTCACCTCCTCGAAGCGTGATGAGGACCTGATCAGGGCGTATGAGGGCGGTGCAAAGAGTTATCTACTAAAATCCGCGTTCATCGTTCTATTAAAGAATGAAGCGAAGAGGCTCCTCGATGCTATCATATCGCTTGTTTGAGGACCTTTCGGGGATATAAGGGTCAGAGATGGGATAAGATACAGAAGAACAGATTACCATACAGGATAGCGGTGAAGAATCCAGCCGTGATGAACAGCATAAATGGCAGCTCTGGCGTTACCCACACCTCACCCACACCATGCGCTCTCAACTTCTCTATCACCCCTTTCTCTATCTCCACACCGCCGAATACAAAATTGCGGTGCAGTCCATGCCCGGGTGCCTCCTTCATCCCCTCCCCCTCGCATTCCTCATACTGATGCATCAGCCTTACATGCCTGTGCTTCACATCTCCAAGCCTCGCGGTCGGTAACTTATAACCGATGAATGCGAGCCTCAGATTTGCACGTAGCTCCTCAGGATGTAACTTCAGGAGGTTATAGAGGAAGATGGATAGAGGGGCGAGTAGAGATATAAGAGCGGCATTCAGGAGCGTGGTGAGTGCAAACGGGAATGGGAGCTGTAGTGCCGGTGCGAGTGCCGGTGCCAGTGCCCGTGGCTGTTCGGGTATCAGCACAGAGAGGCTCATCAGGCATTTCGCATCCGCGCCGCCAAAGAGGTGCAATCGAAAGAAGAGATAGCTCAGGCTGAAGGTGATGATGATAGAGGAAGACAGAGGTATGAGGAATGGCAAGCCGCGAATCAAGAGTTTATAGATAGAGAGAGGAGCTCCTACTCCTACCATAAGTACCCATAGCCAGTTTGATACCATCCTGCGCTTTACATCCGAGTAGCATGCATAGATGAGAAGAGAAGAGGCGAAACACAAGGAGAGGAGTTCGATCATGTTATCTTATCCTGTATTTCTTTCTGTATTTGGATGTCTATGTCTTGTCTGTCTGACTGTCTGTCTGTCCTATACAACAGGTGTAAGCCTTATCTCAGTGGTGGTGCTGGTACTGGTGCTGATAGTGGTAGTGGCAGTGGAGTCGGTGGAGGTGATACCCACACCCGCATACAGCTCAAGTGCGTGTATCCCTGTTCTTGGTAGTACACCATATAAGCAGGGTACACCGGATATGAACATGGTTCTGATATAGGTGGTGACAGGATAGTCCACTCTCCTTCTTTCATCATCGGTACTCATAAAGCAGATGACCACATCATCCAGGTTATGGTTCTCCCTCCCCGCCATCACTCCCCTTATCACCCCTCTTACCACTCCCTCATCTTCTATCTCACTCAGGTTGATGAATATAACTCTTCTTTCTCCACCGGTTGTTACTTTCATCCTGTCCTCGAGTTCATTTATATCCTCCACCACCTCCATATTCCCGTGATATTTCGGCTCCACGAGCGGCATGAGACGTTCTATCATCTCCTGCCAGGGCATGAAGATGAGCTTCCTGCCAAGAGAGAGTGCATTTAGGGAGAGTGCACACGCTATGAGTTCATAAGTGATGTATTCGCCCTCGAAGAGGTTGAAGGTGCCATATCCCCCTATCACGCGGTCAAGGTCTTCTATTCCGGTGGATATTCTACTATCGCTGAGATCGGCGATGGGCGTATGTGAGATATGGCGGTGAGGGAGGGAGAGTAGAGAGGGCGAAAGCTCATTGAAGGATTTGAAGATGCCGTTATTGAGTGAGAAGAGATGAACGGGGTTTTTTATCTCACAGCCCCTCAGTTTCTGGAGTGTTATCCTCCGCAATCTCCGCTCCTCATACATCACACTCTCCAGCACAATGACACCATCAGCGAGGTAGTCAAGGGGAGTCTGTTCGGTATTCTCCGCGAGCAGGAGAATCTTCGTCATTGTTCGCCTGCAGAAGTCATACAGACTCCGTTCAAGCTCCTCCCTCTCTCGCTCCGCATGGTATCCCGTATAAGATACCACGGCATCCCACGAATCTATTATAACCACCGGCTTCTCCATCTTCTCCGTACGGGCATAGACAGCTTTGAGGAAATCAGGCACGTCGGTGTATTTCAGTGGTTTTATGATAATCTCCTTCGTCTTCGGTATCTTAGCCGTTTGTACTGCATCTACAATGTTCGATGCAGAGATTGCACCTTCTATCCATGGATGCTGCCGGTATACCGTCTCGGGATCGATTCTCGCGGCGAGATAGATGCCGTTGCCCCCTAACATGCTCAGCAGTGTGAGAGCGAAGACCGTTTTCCCGGAACCCGGCGCACCTTTCACCAGCAATATCTTCCCATACTCATCATCGAGGAAGGTGCTTATCTCTTCTGGAATCCTGAACTCCAGCCCTGGCATTTCCTTTACGCTCACACTCTTTTAACTTATAAACATTTATAAAGCAGGATCAAGAAATAAAGAAGGGAAGGGAGCAGGGATAGCGATGAAGGAGAGGAAGACAAATCCGCGACTGATACGCCTGATAGAGGAGCTGAAGAGGGTTGCCCGGGAGCATGATGCGGCGATATGGCGTGACATAGCGGAGCGATTGGAGAAGCCCCGGAGGAACTACGCCGCAGTGAACCTGAGCAGGATAAATAGATACTCCAGAGAGCATGATACGATAGTGGTACCGGGAAAGGTGCTCAGTGCAGGTACGCTCCAGAAATCGGTCACGATTGCAGCACTGGGCTTCAGTAAGAAGGCGCATGATAAGATCAGCACAGTTGGGAAGGGGATAAGTATCGAGGAACTGATGAGAGAGAATCCAGAAGGGACGGGAGTGAAGATAATCGTGTGATGACGATGGAGATGGGGATAGAGATAGGGATAGAGAAGGCGAGGTAGAGGTAGAGGGAGTAGGAGATGGTACGCGAGGATATAATAGATGGTGAGGGGCACATCCTGGGGCGACTGGCGAGTGAGGTAGCGAAACAACTGCTGAATGATAAGGATAAGCAGGTAGTAATAGTAAATGCGGAACGCATAATAATAAGCGGTTCGAAGGAGAGTCTGATAGAGGATTACAAAAGGAGGAGGGAGAGGGGCTCGCGTGAGAAGGGACCCTATTTCCCCAAGATGCCGGATAGAGTGGTGAGACGAACGATAAGGGGAATGCTGCCTTATAAGAGGCAGAGAGGTCGAGATGCCCTCTCCAGATTGCGTGTCTACCTTGGAATACCAGATGAGTACTCGATCGAGGGTAGAGGTAAGGGAGGGGAGAGGGAGAGGATAGAGAATGCCGAGGCAGGGAGGCTATCGCTGGCTAAATATCTAACCCTGGGGGAGGTGTGTAAGTATTTAGGATGGGTACCAAAGCGAAAGTAAAGCGGATAGTGAATCAGATGGGTAAGAGGAAGACAGCCATCGCGCGGGTGACGATAAGAGAGGGTAAAGGGAACGTGAGAATAAACAAGAAGCCACTGGAGATAATGGAGCCGGAGGTGGTCCGTGCGAAGATTTCTGAGCCCCTTTTCATCGCTTCACAGCTCCCTGAGATAGCATCCGAGCTGGACAAGCTGGATGTGGAGGTGAATGTACGGGGAGGAGGATTCATGGGGCAGGCAGAAGCGGCTCGAACCGCAATCGCACGTGGATTGGTGGACTGGACGGGAAATGAGAGGCTGAAGGAGATGTATCTCAGCTATGACCGAACTCTGCTGGTCAGTGATGTGCGGCAGAAGGAGCCGAAGAAGGCGGGTGCGAAGGGCGCAAGAGCACACAGACAAAAATCGTACCGCTAAGGCTGGAGGTGTGTAAGGATGATACCGGTAAGGTGCTTCACCTGTGGGAAAGTGATATCCGAGGTATGGGAGGAGTATAAGGAGCGAATAAAGCATGAAGACCCATGTAAGGTGCTGGACGACCTTGGGATAACCCGATATTGCTGCCGACGGATGCTCCTCACGCACGAAGAGCTGATAGACAAGATAGCCCCTTATGGGTGAAGATAAGATAAGAGAGGAGAGGTGAAGCGGGGTTGTAGGGTAGCTTGGACTATCCTTCGGCGTTCGGGACGCCGAGACCTGAGTTCAAATCTCAGCAACCCCATCTCTATCGCATGTATGTTTATGTTATGTGATAGATAGAGAGGTAGATCAATTTGGAGAAGGAGAAGTATAAGTACAAATACACGAAGTATGAGAAAGCACGCATTATAGGTGCAAGAGCACTGCAGATAGCTGCAGGAGCACCGGTGCTCGTTCAAACTGATAAAATAGACCCTGTGGAGATAGCGATAGAGGAATTTGAGAAGGGCGTTATACCAATCACAGTGAAGAGGGAGGAGTGAGCACCTGTACCTACCTTCGCCTGAGCAGCACCACACCCTCCTTCTCCAAACGCGTCACCTCAAACCGGATATCGGGCAGGAATCTTTTCGTTACGTATATATTCGTCTTGAGATGCCCGGTCATCTCCCTGACCTTCAGCTCCGAACTCCCCTCTGCGAGTGCAATATAAGGTATAAGCTGGTCAGCGAGATGTGTATCAACGGTGGAAGCGGAGTTCAATTCCTCAATAATCGCGATAGCAGCCTCTTCACCCACCAGTTCCGCCCTCTTACCCGGCTTACCGAGTGCAGTACCACTCTTGTAGCCACGCCAGAGGGTGATACCACTGCCGGTTGATGATGCTTTAACACTCCCGCTCACCTCTCGCTCTATCACCGCCTCATAGCCTGAGTCCTGCAATACCCGTTCAGCAGCTCCTGCCTGCCTCTCTACCACATGCGCGGGCAGACCGGAGGAATGTGAGATACCCCTTACCACTCCGCTCTTTGAGTCGTCTCCGTCTCCATCTCCATTACCCGGCACAAATCCATGTAGCGAGCGATCCAGCGGGTGCACGTGTACTTCCACTGCACCACCACCTTTGGGGTAATAACCTCGCCGCTTCACCTCTATCTGGATATTGCAGCCCATTACGCTTAAGGCTTTCAGAAATACCTCACGGTAGAAATCAATTGGGGGCGCCCATCTCACATCCGTCCCCCCTTTTACCTTCACCACCGTCTCTCCTTCTGCGAATAATGCAACCGGGATGAGGCACTGCAATAGCAATGTTATGCTACCTGCGGTACCTATATCTATGTCCAGGTCAGCACGGATACCCCTTAAATCACCGGGATAGAACCTCAGTTTCTGTGAATGCAATCTCAATCCCTCGGTCTTACCGCCTGACAATCTCTCCACCGCTTTAACGGCGTGGAGATGCTGTGCTGCAAGCCCTGGATTGGGTCTGTTAGCTCTTATGTTCTTTATCTCTACTTCCTGACCGGTGATAGCGGCAAGAGCAATGGCTGTTCTTATTATCTGCCCTCCTCCTTCTCCTGCTGAGCCGTCTATCTCTATCATGGTTCCAATTATACAAAACTATTTTTGTTATATTCGGAATATTTAGTAATGTTCTCAATCACTCTTGGATGGTTTTATGGGTCAATCTTTAACTACATGGATTTAATGCCCTTTCAGAGTGAGCAGCACCACACTGACGACCATAAAGAGAGCCAGTGCGGAGATGATTACACCGGTATCTGGGATCTCACCCGCCACAGTAAATATCAAACCGCCAGTGACCGCGAGCGCGATGAAGGTGGTGCAGATAGCGAGGAACATAGCTTTGAGAAGCACCCTCAAACCCGGACTCGGCTCCCTCGACCGGTAGAATACCGTACACAGCACGAAGGAGATGGCGAAGAGCAACAGCGAGAAGGGTGGCGGGAGTGGATTGCCATGCTGTGTAAAGAAGATCAACCCAAAAGCTACATAGAGCATCAGAAATGCGAGTGCCACTGATATACCCAGTGTAATCAGGTATTTCCGGTAATCCATCTTCATAGCAACTGAGCACCCTCTCTCCTCTCACCCGGAACATCAGGGTTGACTCTTTATATATTAATTTATCAATCTAACTAATCACACCCATAGCAATAGCCATCAGCTGATGATGGGATGGAGTACAGGGCAGGGAGAGAGAAATGAAGCTGAGTAGTCCGATGGATGTATGGAAGTACCTGCCGGGTACGAACTGCCAGAAATGCGGTGAGAAGACATGCCTGGCTTTTGCATCCCTCCTACTGGAGCGTAAGAGGAAGCTGAGTGAATGCCCTCCCCTCTCTGAGCCCAGATATGAGGAGAAGGGCAGGAAATTAGCGGAATTGCTGGCACCTGAGGTGCGAGAAGTGCAGATAGGAGTGGGAGAGCATGCGAGGATGATAGGGGGCGAGGATGTCCTGCATCGGCACGAGCTCACTTTCTTCAATCGAACTGCGCTTGTCTATGATGTCTGGGACACGATGCCGGAGGATGAGTTGAGAGCGCGAGTGGAGCGGATAACGAACTGGAAGAAGTTCTACGTTGGTGAATTCCTCCGGCTGGATGGCATTGCCATTCGCTCGGTCTCTTATGACCCTGAGCAGTACAGAGCGTGTGTGAGGTGCGTATCAGAGGAGACGGACCTGCCGCTCGTACTGTGCTCATTCGAGCCCGGAGTACTGGAGGAGGGTTTGAAGGAGGTCTCCGGCAGGAACCCGCTGCTGTATGCCGCGGATGAGACCAACTGGCGAGCCGTGCTCCGGATGGCGAAGCGCTATAAGGTGCCCGTTACTTTACACTCCACTGACCTTGACATGTTGACACGGCTGGCATTGACGTTCTCACGTGAGGGAATAGATAATTTGGTGCTGGACCCGGGCACGTATCCCGTGAATAACGGGCTCGCAGATACTTTTGAACGCTTCATAAAGCTGAGGCGGGCAGGTATAGAGGAGGGGAACAGAGGCGTTGCATATCCCCTGATTGCCATACCAATGACCTCATGGATGGTACACGATGACCCGCTGTACGCCTCATACTGGGAGGCGATGCTCGCTTGTTTATTCATCATAAAGTACGCCGACATAATGATCCTGCACTCGATAGAGCCGCATGCACTGATAACCGAGCGAACGCTGGTTGCCAATATATACACCGACCCGAGACGTCCGGTGAGTGTTGAACCAGGACTGCGGATAATAGGTAATCCAGGTCCAGAATCACCCCTCTTCGTCACCACCAATTTCGCTCTCACTTATTACACCGTGGAGAGTGACCTCTCATCAAATAAGATAGATTCCTATCTGATGGTTGTGGATACAGAGGGTATAGGTGTGGAATCTGCCGTTGCCGGTGGGCAGTTCACTGCGGAGACGATAAAAGAGACGCTGGAGAAGCACGAAGTGGAGAGTAAAGTCAAGCATAAAATAATGATAATACCCGGACTTGCAGCACGATTATCCGGTGAGACAGAGGACATCACTGGCTGGACTGTGCTCGTGGGTCCAAGGGACAGCGGCAGAATCCCTGGATGGATGGATAAGCACTGGCCACCGGAGAACCTATCTTAAACACCACTTAAACTAAAGGAGAAGAGAGTTCAAGACCTCCACGAGTATCTCATTCTCCTCCTCTCTCTGGACTGAGAACCGTATATGGGCTGGCAATCCGAAGGAGGAGCAATCCCTTACCGCGAGTCCACTGTGATTCTTCATCTTCATCGGCATCAGCAATTCCGCCCTCACTTCGCTCGCAGACATGCCAGACCTGCCCACATCGAGGATATAAAAGTTGGCATCTGAATGGATGGGGATAGCCAGCTCGCGTTCCAGTCGCGTCTTACTCCTCAATATCTTCGCTCTCGTCTCTGCTATGAACTCTTCACCCGCTCTGCTAAGTACCGATTCTCCTATTCGCTGTGCGAATACGCTCACACTCCACGGCACCTTCAACTTCCTCAGTACTTCTATCACCGCCTCAGAGCCGAGGGCATATCCCACCCTCACACCGGGGATGGTGAATATCTTGGTCAGAGAGCGGAGGATGAGTAAGTTCGTGGTGGAAGAGGAGAGGAGAGAATGGGATGGGAAAGCACCGTCGACGAAATCCACATACGCTTCGTCCAGCACCAGCAGGGCATCCACCCGTTCAGCCCTCTCCATAAGGAGCTCCAGACCCTCTTCAGGGATGTACTGCCCCGTTGGATTGTTCGGATTGCACAGGAAGACCACGTCACCGGGCTGCATCGCCGCTGATATCAGTTCTGGCTTGAGTTCCTGCCCCGGCATCTCCACCTTCTTCACTTCCGCACCCATCATCCGCGCTGCCCTCTCGTATTCACCATAGGTGTATTCTGGTATGACCACGCGGTCTTTCACGAATCCAATAGCAACGAGCTGTATGAGCTCAGAGATGCCCGCACTTACCACCACCTCGGATTCTGAGCATCCAAATTTATCCGCTATCCGCGCCTTCAACTGCTGGCTCTCGGTATCTGGATAGTGGCTTATCTCATTACCCATGCCATTACTACCCGCCTCCGCCTTCAGCATCTCCACCAGGAAATCAGGTGGACCATAAGGGTTCAGGTTCACGCTGAAGTCGATGACGCCTCTATCCCTGCCTCTGTCCCTGCCTCTGCCCCCGCCTCCGTGCTCACATACCCTCAGCGCACCTACATCCACCCGCGGGCTCATCGCTGGTCCTGCTCCAGCTCCTGCTCCAGCTCCTCCTCTATTCTCAGCAATTGATTGTATTTACACGTCCGTTCACTCCTCGCAGGTGCGCCGGTCTTTATTATCTCCGCATCGATGGCGACCGAGAAATCAGCGATGAATGTGTCCTCGGTCTCACCAGACCTGTGACTCACGACCTTCTTGTAGCCATTCTCACCCGCAAGCTCAGCGGTGGTGAGTGTCTCCGTGATGCTCCCTATCTGGTTTAACTTGAGCAGAACTGCATTTGCAGCTTTACTCGCTATACCCCTCCTCAACCGTTCCGCATTCGTCACGAAGAGGTCATCGCCAACGATTATCTTCTGCGGCATCTTCTCCGTGAGTGCGCTGAATAAAGAGAAAGACTCCTCCTCAAATGGGTCTTCTATCAGCTCTATCTGGTATTTATCCACGAGTGCGAGATAGAAGTCGATCATTTCACTGCCGTCCCTCTCCATCCCATCTATCCTGTATCGCCCGGTTGATGATATGAAGAAAGAAGTAGCAGCAGCATCTATGCCCAGCTTTATCTCACGCTCTGTATAGCCTGCCTCTCTTATCGCGCTCGTAATCGCTTCCAGTGGCTCCTCAGTCTGCTTCATCGGTGGTGCATAGCCGCCCTCATCACCCACATTCGTCGCTATTGCACCATACCGGTGCCTCAGCACCTCCTTCAGTGCATGATACGTCTCCACACCCGCTCTTAACCTATCAGAGAACCTTCGAAAGCCGGATGGCAATATGAGGAACTCCTGAATACTCAGTTCATTACCTGCGTGCTTACCACCATTTATCACGTTCATCATCGGTATCGGGAGTCTGTAATTCGGAGTCCGGGTCTGGCGTTGATGCTGCCCCAGCAGATTCTCACTTATATATCTGAAGAGCGGCATATTCATCGAATTCGCCGCCGCTTTACAGACCGCTATGGAAGTACCGACGATCGCGTTTGCACCGAGCCGCGATTTGTTCTCCGTTCCATCCAGTTCTATCAGATGCTCATCTATGCTCCTCTGGTCAAGCACATCCATCCCCACCAATTCCTTTCTTATCTCTGTATTGACCATCTCAACAGCTTTGAGGACTCCTTTACCACCGTACCTCCTCGTATCACCGTCTCTCTTCTCACACGCCTCCTTCCTACCGGTTGAAGCACCAGAGGGCACACTCGCACGTCCAAAACCGTTACTGGTACGCACTTCCACTTCCACCGTTGGATTGCCACGGGAATCCAAAATCTCCCTCCCTCTTAACTCTATTATCTCCATCGTGCTCACTCGTTCATTGAGCATGATAGCATAAAGCTTTAAGCTTTTTTATTTTTTATTTTATCTATCAACACGTCCTTTATTTATTTGGAGTGTGATGAAGGTGGGACTATTAGACCGCATGGGGGTGATAGTAAAATCGAAGGTGAACAAAGTGCTGGATAAGTTCGAAGACCCGAGAGAGACGCTTGATTACTCCTATCAGAAGCAGCTGGAGGCGTTGCAGAAGGTGAAGCGAGGGGTTGCAGAAGTAGCAACCTCAAAGAAGAGACTGGAATTGCAGCGAGCGAGGCTGGAGCAGAGCATAAACAAGCTGGACAGTCAGGCGAGGGAGGCACTGGAACTTAACCGTGAGGACCTGGCAAGAGTTGCACTGCAGCGAAAGAAGCAGCTGGAGCTGGAGATAGAGGGTCTGAATCAGCAGATTGCCGAATTGAAGGCTGAGCAGGATAAACTCTCAGCTGCCGAGAAGCGACTGGCAGCGAAGGTAGAGGCATTCAGGACGAAGAAGGAGTTGATAAAGGCACAATATTCGGCTGCTGAGGCGCAGGTTAAGATTAACGAAGCTGTTGGTGGTATATCAGAGGAGATGAGTGATGTGGGTATGGCAATTCAGCGTGCAGAAGCCAAGACGGAGAATATGAGAGCTCGCGCCGCCGCACTCGATGAACTGGTAGAGACAGGCACACTGGAAGACCTGACCGTGAGTGCGGGCGGTAAGGATGAGATAGAGCGTGAACTATCGCAGATGAAGGGCGAGAGCGAAGTGGAGCTGGAGTTGGAGAAGCTCAAGCAGGAGGTGGGGGTGAAGAAATGACCATCGTCCGGATAATGGGAGAGGGGCAGTTTGAGGTGGATGAATCACTCCTGGAACGGCTGAATGAACTGGATAACCAGATAGTGGAGGAGGTGAGACGAGATAACGAGTCCCGTTTCCGCGCTTTGCTCCATGAGATGATCGGGCTGGTAAAGAGTGAATCACGCCCTCTGCCGCATGAGAGGATAGTACAGTCAGATGTTATCATCCCTCCTGCCGATCTGAGCCTGGAGGAGGCGAAGAAGATATTCAAAGGCGAGGGAATCATCCCGGATTGAGATTGAGTATCCATCGATTTATGGGCACAGATATAGTGGATGCACTGCTCGATGTGCGGAAGAAGAAGATAGTAGACCTCTGCACCGAGAGGCTGGAGAATGGAGCAGGTGCATATGACCTGATAGAAGAGCTGACAGGAGGTCTGAGGGAGATAGGGCGGGGATATAAAGAGATATACTTCGATGCGGAACTGATGGTAGCAGGCTGGAATGCGAAGAAGGCACTGGAGATACTGAAACCACTCCTGCAGACACAGGCACACGTGAGTAAGAGCAGGGATACCGGTAACGGTACTGGTACTGGTACCGGTACTGGCAATGGCAAGGGAACGGGGAAAGTGGTGATTGGCACAGTGAAAGGAGATGTACACGACATAGGCAAGGAGATAGTCTCAATAATGCTCACTTCCGAAGGTTTTGAGATCATAGACCTGGGCACGAACGTGAGTAAAGAGCAGTTCGCAGACGCAGTCAGGGAGACTGGAGCAGATATCCTCGGCATGTCCGCGTTGCTCACCACCACGAGGGGATACATGCAGGAAGTGATAGAGTACCTGAAGAGAGAGGGTATCCGGGTGAAGGTGATGGTGGGTGGTGGTGCAGTAACGGAGGAGTTTGCGGAGCAGATAGGTGCGGATGCCTATGGCATGGATGCGATTGACGCGATAAAGAAGGCGAAGGAGCTCCTGGGTGTGGACGGTACTGGTGTGAGATGATAGAAGGATAGAAAGCGATGAGGATAGCGATACTGAAGCGTGACCGGTGTCAGCCACGGAAATGTGAATATGAATGCATAAAATATTGCCCCATGGTTCGTACCGGCGCGGAGACGATAGTAATAGGAGAGGATAGCAAGCCGATAATCTCGGAGGAGTTATGTGAGGGCTGTGGCATCTGCATAAAGAAGTGCCCTTTTGGCGCCATCTCTATAATTGGCTTACCAGAGAAGCTCGAAGGTGAGGAGACGCACAGGTATGGAGAGAATGGATTCGTGCTATACGGACTCCCGATACCGAAGCCGGGTAAAGTAACCGGGCTACTGGGTGAGAACGGTATAGGTAAGAGTACAGCAATAAAGATACTCTCAGGACTGATAGTGCCCAATCTCGGTGTCTGTGACAAGACCGCCTCACCCGGCT
Organism: Methanosarcinales archaeon; assembly: GCA_025464275.1. Taxonomy (GTDB): domain Archaea; phylum Halobacteriota; class Syntropharchaeia; order Alkanophagales; family Methanospirareceae; genus G60ANME1. The sequence goes on along the minus strand of JAODGR010000048.1, from coordinate 6,103 downwards.
GGGATGCTATAATAAAGAGATATTCAGGCTCGGAATTGCAGAATTACTTCCTCAAACTCGCCAGAAATGAGCTCAAGGTGTCTTATAAGCCACAATACGTGAATGCCATACCAGATTACTTCAGTGGTGAGGTGCATGAGTTACTGGAACGCACGGATGAGCGGGGGATGGCAGCCGAGCTTGTGGATGCTTTTGAACTCAGGGGGGCTATGAGTAAAGAGATAAAGGAGCTGAGTGGTGGAGAACTGCAGAGGGTTGCCGTAGTCGCATGTATGATAAGGGATGCGGATTTCTACTTCTTCGATGAGGTCACCCCTTATCTGGATATCTACCAGCGAGTGCGTGTGGCGAAGGGTATAAAAGAGGCTCTGAATGACCGTGCGGTGGTTGTGGTGGAACATGACCTCGCTATCCTCGACATGCTCGCAGATTATATCCATCTTGTATACGGCAGGGCGGGCGAATATGGGGTTGTGACAATGCCCAAGAGTACCAGCAGGGGTATAAATGAGTATCTAAATGGATTCCTGCACGCGGAGAACGTGCGAATACGAGATAAGCCGATAGAATTCACTGCACACCCACCGAGGGAGAGGCGGAGGGAGAGGAGTATCTTCATTGAGTATGACGGCTTCGAGAAGTCGTATGACGGCTTTGTGCTGGAAGCGAAGGCGGGAGATATGGAGTCCGGTGAGGTTCTGGGTGTGGTAGGGAGGAACGCGATAGGTAAGAGCACGTTTGTTAAGGTACTGGCAGGGGAGATAGAGCCCACGAAAGGCAGGATAGAGCTGGATATAAAGATATCCTATAAACCGCAGTACATAGAGCGCGGCAGGGCGGAAGAAATGCGTGTGGGTGAGCTCTTCCATCGTGTGAGTGAATCAGATGTTATAGAGGTGTTAAAGCCGCTGGGTGTGCCAGAGCTGGAGAATAAGAGTGTGAAAGACCTCAGTGGCGGTGAATTGCAGATGGTAGCAGTAGCTCAATGCCTCTGCCATCCGGCATCACTGTATATCCTGGATGAGCCCTCAGCGCATCTGGATGTGGAGCAGAAGGTGCGTATGATCAAGACCATCAGGCGATATGCCGAACGAAGAAGGGTCACAATGCTGATTGTGGACCACGATATCTACCTGATAGATTTATTGAGTGATAGACTGATGGTATTTGAAGGAGAGCCGGGAGTACGAGGGGAGATAAAAGGCTGCTTTGATATGCAGGAGGGTATGAATATCTTCCTCAAGGAGTTAGGAGTGACCTTCAGGCGTGATGAGCTCTCCCTTCGACCGCGGATAAACAAGATAGGCTCGGCGAAAGACCGTGAGCAGAAACAGCAGGGGAAGTACTATTATCTGTGATATCGCCTCCTCGTTTCCTCGTTTCTATTCTATTTTTATACCCAATTCTCTGGCGATCTCTTTATACCTCGCTCGTAATGTTACCTCTGTTACACCGGTAGCCTCAGCAACATCCTTCTGCGTCTTACGCTCACCGCAAAGGATTGCCGCGATGTAAATTGCAGATGCTGCAATGCCTGTTGGACCTCGCCCGCTTGTTATATCTCGCTCCAGAGCCTCCTTTATTATCTCCCGTGCTCGCTCCTCCACGTGCTTCTTCAACCCCAGCTTCGCACAGAACCGGCTCACATATTCCAGTGGTGAAGCGGGAGCGAGCTTCATTCCCAGTCGATTCGCCAGTAACTTGCACGTCTTTATTATATCCTTCTTCCCCACCCTCGTCACATCCTCTACCTCATCGAGTGTACGGGGAACATTGTGCTTCCGGCACGCCATGTACAGTGATGCTGCCAGAATCTTCTCAATTGAGCGTCCATGAATCAGGTCCTTCTCCCACGCATCCCTGTATATCCTGATACTATCCTCCCTCACCCTCTCCGGTATGGCGAGTGAAGCAGATAGCCGCTCTATCTCCGCCTGCGCCACCAGCCGCTGCCTGCCAACCGAGGCTCTCAACCGCCTCCTGCGTTGTAACTCACTCAATTTGTGCAGATATTCCCTATCAGGCGTTTCATCTCCTCCATTCTCCATCCTTCACACCTCATGCGTGCACAAAAACTTTACCACCCCCACTACGCAATTCTGCCAGATTCACACCCCTGAAGAGCCTGACAGTGATGTATGGATGTTTTACAGGTCCAAAAATGTCATATACCCTGCCTATCTCCCTCCTATCTTCATCCACGACCACGGAGTTGAGTAATTTCTCAATGCCTCTGTCTCTCACTCCCTTACCCCTGACTCTTACAATCACGCTCCTGCTGTTACCGCTACCGAGGATGTGTAACACGCTACCCAGCAATTTATAGCTCTCAGGCTTATCACTCCTTACCCCTTTCATACTTACAATAAAGAACGAGGTTGATGTAATATATAAAGTTTACTGATTTGGGATCCGGGTGATTTGATGCGATTATCTCTCTTCTATCCTTTCGCTTTACCCGGTGAGCCGATGAACGTTCAGGAGACCTCCAATCAGAGCTGCGATTGCAAGTGGGTAGAAGACCGTGGAGATGCCGAAGACATCACCCACCACTCCGAGGATCAGCCTTGAAGTGGACCCGAATCCAAATCCCGCGAACATCAGCATTCCAAATGCCATTCCAATCTGAGAGGGTCCCACCTCCTTACTTAGCGTGGTTAGTATGGCGGGGAGCACAGTGGGGAGGATTATACCCGTAAGTGCAAGAGTGAGCACGCACCAGAAGAGAGGTAACCCGGGTACCAGCATGAACAGCGGCGTGATGATGAAGAACCCGGTAGCCATTACCCACCGCTCTCCCTTGATATCGGCGAAATGTCCACCGATAAACTTACCTATCGCACCCCCACCGGTGAATACACATGCCAGAAGCACTGCTAACTGAGGAGCTACACCCTTCGCCTCATTCAGGAATATCGGAATGAAAGTCAATGCACCACCGATTATAAAAGCGAAGAGTATCTCTATCATGTATATCCGCATTACTGCCACTTCCCGGAGAGTCTGCGTAAAGAAAAGTTTCAGTGAACCGGGGCTGTGGGTATGGTTTTGGTTATGATGATGGGGGTGTTCATGCCCGCGCTCGCTGCTACCATGATTCATCCCCGCCTTCAGGAGCATGAGAGTGAATAAGAGTGCGGGAAACAGCCAGATGAGGTATGTAAACCGCCAGTTGAGATAAAGGCTTATGATACCGGCTGATAGAGGTGCAATGGCAAGACCTATGCTACCTCCCACCTCATGCAGTCCAAATGCACGCCCCCGGTTCGAGCGGGTTGTGACCGATATATAAGCGAGAGCAGAGGGATGATACAGGCTGAGGAATAGTCCCATGCAGATGAACACGAGAGTGAGGACGAGGAAATCGTGTGAGAGGAAGAGCATCGAGGCAAATACAGCAGTACCGAGGAAACCGCCACATATCAGGGGTAATTTGGCATATCGGTCTGATAATAGACCGGAGATGATACTGCCCACGCCTATTGCGAGAGCGAAGGCAAAGGAGAGCAGTCCGACATAGGTATTACTCAGCTGAAAATCCGCTTTCACCAGTGGTGATAGCGCGGGAAGCGTAGTAGCCATAATATGCATTAAGGCATGCAAAGCAGCTAAGGGTACCAGCGTCCTGCTCTGGCTATCTCTTTCTTCTCCTCTCTCACTTCCTCCCAATTTATCTCGTCAAGTTAAAAGATTTAGGGTGATAAAATGCAGGGCTGGAGATATATAAAGCGGTTAGAGCAGTGATAATGGCAGTGGGATAGATGAACAGGGGTGAATGTAACGAGTAGAAGAGGATGAGAGAGGAGAAGATACAGCCAAGCGGGATTGCTATTCTGATGTCTCTGAGATTTTCATATCTTATCCTGCTCGTCATCAGGATGCATAAGATAGCCATTAGAACGCAGAGCAATATTGAGAGCGATGACGGAGGTACAATGCACAGCTGGAGTGCAAGCAGCATAAAAGAAGCAAGAAATACCGCACTGCCAGTAATTGGGAAACCTTCAAAGTTCTCATCCTCATTCTCATCCTCATTCTCATCCTCATCATCCCCCTCCACCCTATCACTGCCACCTTCCACGGTGAAGGCAACTGTGGCTCTGGCACCTCTTGCATCGAATCGCGCAAGCCGCAACATCCCGCACACCATATACGCACTGCATACGGCAGTAACAGGATGAGCATAAGTGCTCATGAAGACGAATGCGGCAACAGGAGGTGCAACGCCAAAGGATACCATGTCGGCGAGCGAATCGAGATATCTACCCATGAGTGATCTCTCTATCCTCCTCGATACCAGTCCGTCCAGTCCATCGATCACCGCTGCGGAGAGAATAACCACAAGAGCATCCTTTAACGCCCCGAGACCGCCACCTCCTGTAAGTAGAATCAGGATGGCTAAGAATCCAAGTAGCGCATTGCAGATGGATATCAAGTCAGGGAGCCGTATCAATCTCAGGATATTGGCACTTATGAGCTCGCTATCACTCTGTGTTTCCATATTAATATTAGATTATTAACGTTAAGCAGTGATGAGCCTCATGATATCATCTATTGAATCCACATATTCCACATGGATACCTATATTCTTCTCGATGTACTCCTTTGCATCTTCAACAATTGGGGTCTGGCGAATTATGGTGAGGAACCCGAACTGCTCTCTTACCTCCTTATATTGTATGAGCCGGGAGTTCTCGCGTGGCAGGATGAAGATTCGTTTACCCGATTCTCTCGCCGCCTTCGCCTTCTCTATCACACCCCCTATCTCACCCACATGCCCGTTCGAGCTGATTGTCCCGGTCATTGTGATATCAGGTGGTAGCGAGATGTTATTCAGTGCGGCAATGACGAGGATCGTCATCAGTGCACCCGCACTGGGGCCGTCCACTTCCGGTATCTTCGATGGCGCTTCCACACTGAAGGTGACATCACTGCCGGAGAGGTCGATACCTGTATAGTTCTCAGCGACGATGGTCGCGGTATTTGCTGCATCCTGGAAGACCACACCCATGAGCGGCTTTGTAACCACGAGTACACGCCCGTAGCCGGGCTTTATATCCACGGAGACCCTGATCATGGTCCCGTTTTCCGTAACCACGGGGCGGTAAAAAGGGTAGTTGCCCTGATATTGTACCCGACGAAGCACCGCGGGAGCTTCAAGCTGGGCACTCCCCACCTCACCCGCTACCGCGGTTCGGTTTATTCGCGCTGTTAACTTAGCAATTCTGTCACGGTAGACCTGCAATTGCGCCCTCGCCTGCTGCAGTGATAGATTCGTCCGGTAAAGCTCCTCAATCAGGTATGTATTCTCCGTCTCAAGGCTGTTTATATGCGTCTTAAGTGCGGCTATGCTCTTATGCTGGCTGTTTAGGAGGTAGACATTCGCTGATATGGAAGCGATGAGGAGAACAGCCATGACAACGACAGCAGAGGTCTTTTTTATCATCTCTTCTCTCTTTCTCCTCTTTTTCCGCTACGCTCTCCACTTATCTTATTCTATGGTGCTATTTGCTATTTGTATATTTGTAGTAATTAAAGTAGGATGAAGCGAAAATATGTTCTGGGGTATAAGCAGTGGATAGAATGTGATGGCAGGGCAATACTTGGTGAAGGGCGCGCGCAGTTACTTGCTGAGATCCGTAACACCTCCTCGATCTCGAAAGCTGCGGAGAAACTGGGTATACCATATCGAACGGCATGGGCATATATCAGGAAGATTGAGGATGCCATAGGCTCTCCGGTTGTGAGGACATACCGTGGAGGACCGCGTGGCGGTGGCGGTACTGAGTTAACAACCACAGGGGAGGCAATATTACGTGAATATGAGCGGTATAAACGGCACCTGGATAGTGTAGTAGCGTTTGATATTATAGATTGGGAGGGGGTATTTACGAAAATAAGTGCGAGGAATCGGATAAGGGGTGTGGTGAAAGAGCTAAAAGAGGGGGAGCTCGTATCTACTATACGGATAGAGATTACAGTACCCGCTGTTATAACTGCGATGATAACGCGAGAAGCAGTGGAGGAACTCGAACTGAAAGAGGGTGATACGGTGGAAGCAGTGATAAAAGCGACTGAGGTCCTCGTGTCAAAGGAGACGAGT
>JAODGR010000067.1 GCA_025464275.1 Methanosarcinales archaeon | reverse complement strand
CTGTTTCTGTTCCTGCTCTATCCCTCCTTTCGCATTCGTCTCAGCCGGGTTATTCTGATTCATGCACATATTCCTGTACTTTGAGGTGCTTATCGTGAGTATCGCGCACTTATAATACAGTTTTGCACCTTCCCTGTGCATATCCGGGGTTGACTTCTCTCTCTGACTCAATTTCTCATATCGTGGCTCGGTATATTTAACATTAGAATAGAAGTAGAAGTAAAAGTGGTGAATGATTGAGGATTAGAATGAGCTGCTACCCTTGAGATGCAACGGGAGAGGTATATAAGATTGGCGGAGGAGATCCTGGAGTATTTCGAGTGTGAGCGGTGTGGTGAGTGTTGCCGTACACTGCCCATCAGCTTGAATTGGGATGATATAGAGCGATTATACAGGTACGAGGGAGAGGTTTTCCTGGATAAGCTGGACGAGAATGCGATAGAGAACTGCTTGAAGACACCGTGCCCGTATTTGAAGGATAATAGATGCACGATTTATAATAAGAGACCGCTGGTATGTCGTGTATTCCCTTTTGAATTTGCTTATCCCTTCCCATCTATACGCCTCTGCCCGCTGGGCAAGAAGATTTCAGAGGAGCTGGGTAAGCTCAAGCGTGAGCTCGAGCAGGAATCGTGTAGTGGTGATACGAGCGGAGGGAGAGAGTGGAGGGAGGAGCAGGAGCGGGAGCAGGCGCAGGGGGAGAGCATCAGGAGGACTATGGAAGCGTATGACAAATACAGTAACTTCATGTATGAGAGTGAGGGTATAAAATGCGAGGTGACAGTGGTCTCACTGGAGCTACTGGAGGAGTTAGTGAAGAGGTTGCGGAGCTCGCGGTCGAGGTCGAAACGTGAAATCGATTCACAGCACTCCCAGGTACTCCTTTAACTCCCATTCCGTCACGTTCACACGATACCTGTCCCATTCCACCTTCTTAGAGGTGATGAAGTTATTGAAAGTGTGGTCACCGAGTGCTTCTCTTACCAGTTTGCTATTCTCTGTCAGTGCTATTGCCTCAATCAAACTCCCTGGTAGCGTTTTTATGCCCTCCTTCGCCCTCTCATCGGCACTCATCAGGTAAACATCCTTCTCCGTGGGTGGAGGGAGTTCGTACTTCCCCTTTATTCCTGCCATACCAGCAGCGAGCATCACGGAGAATGCCAGGTAGGGGTTGCATGCAGGGTCAGGGCTGCGGTATTCCACACGGGTGGCTTTCTCCTTGCCTGGCTTGTACATCGGCACACGCACGAGAGTGGAGCGGTTACGACGCCCCCAGGTAATGTAGACAGGAGCTTCATATCCAGGTACCAGGCGTTTATATGAATTCACCCACTGATTGGTTACAGAGGTTATCTCAGGTGCATGCTTGAGTAATCCTGCGATGTACCATTTACCCACCTCGGAGAGCTGGAACTCATCATCGGGGTTAAAAAAGGCATTTCGATCTCCCCTGAATAGCGACTGGTGGACGTGCATTCCGGAGCCGTTAACGCCGAAGATGGGTTTCGGCATGAAAGTGGCGTAGCAGCCATGCTGCTGTGCTACCTCCTTTACCACGATTCGATAGGTCATCACATGGTCTGCCATCGTCAGTGCATCAGCGTAGCGGAGGTCTATCTCGTGCTGAGAGGGTGCAACTTCGTGATGGCTGGCTTCTACTTTTATACCCATTGATTCCAGCATCAGTACGGTTTCCCGGCGTAAGTCGCTCCCCGCATCCAGAGTCATCAAATCGAAGTACCCGCCGTCATCGAGCACTTCGGGTCTCTTCTCGGTTCGGAAATAGAAATATTCAAGTTCTGGACCGATATAGAAGGTATAATTGTACTCCTCCTTCAACTTTTCCAGGTTACGCTTCAGGATATACCGGGGGTCGCCCTCGTAGGGACTGCCGTCTGGATTAAGGATGTCACAGAACATCCTCGCAACTGCCTCCTTACCTCTGTCTCTATCTCTGCCTCTATCTCTGTCTCCATCCCCCCTCATGCCCTCGGCTCGCCGTGTCCATGATACAATCTGGAAAGTGGAGGGGTCGGGCTTCGCGAGCATGTCGCTCTCGTCTATTCTTGCGAATCCCTTGATTGAGGAGCCATCAAAGCCCATACCCTCTTCAAAAGCGGGTTCTAATTCGCTGACAGAGATGGTAACACTCTTCAACCTGCCCAGGATATCGGTGAACCAGAGCCCGATGAACTTCACATTCCGCTCTTCTACCGCTTCAAATACATCGTCCTTTGTCTTTGGCTTTGGCTTCGGCATCGTCACTTCGCTCACATTCGCTTCACTCCCCATCCAGTTGCCATCCAATTGAATTGTAATAGTATTATCTTTCTTTCTTCTTTTTTATTAAAGAAGGGGATGCCGGTGCGGATAGGGGCAGGGACAGGGATAGAAATGGTGGCAAGGATAAGAATAGCAATCACCGGGCGACCGAGGGTGGGGAAAACGACCATTTTAAGGAGGGTGGTGGAGAGATTGAGGTGTGAGGGTGTTTCAGTGGGTGGGATGCTCACTTCAGATACATATGCGTATGGCACGGAGAGCGGTAAGAGAGTGAGGGCGGGTTTCATAATTGAGGATATAGACACCGGTGAGAGGGGAATTCTGGCACATCTACATCAGGATGGACCGCGGGTGGGTAGATATGGTGTTAATATAAGGGATTTGGAATCTGTTGGTGTGGGTTCGATACGGAATGCGGTGGTTCAGGGTGGTATGGATATGATAGTGGTGGATGAGGTGGGACCGATGGAATTGAGGTCTGCGAAGTTCGTGAAATCGGTGACAGAGGCGATAGAGAGTGAGAAATCAATGCTCGTTTCCGTTCATCAGAGGTCGAGGCACGAACTCGTTGAGCGGATAAGAGCAGATTTTGATGTCTATGAGGTCACGAAAGAGAACAGGGAAGAGCTGGTGGAGGTGATATTGTCCAGGTGTATGCGTGTCCTGCGGGGAGAGCGTGGATGATTCGCGTGATAAAACGGGGATAAGATGCAAACCGGAGCAAACAAGGCTCAAAGT
>JAODGR010000069.1:12222-13990 GCA_025464275.1 Methanosarcinales archaeon | reverse complement strand
GACCCTCTTCACCTCGTCATCATAAAAAGCGCCCAGAACCACTGTCCCTAAATTCAGGGATACTGCCTGGAGATAGACATTCTGAGCTGCATGCCCGACTTCCATATGCACGTATCTTATGCCCCTCAGGTAGCTCGCTCCTGTTCGTTCATCCCTGACCGGTGTTTTATACCTCCCGGTTGTACGTTCGTAAACTGCAGAGAAGACGATGTCAATGGCACCCTCTCTGACACAGCGCTGTCCGAGAGCGGCATCACATAGCTCCGCCCTTTTATCGCCTTCCACGAGCTTCACCAGTTCGTGCTTCTCCGGATTGTATCTATAAATCCCCTCAGGCAGGTCTTTCACATTTCCAGCAACGAGATAAACTTCCAGTGGGTAGGTAGCACCTGCGGATGGCGCTGTCCTCCCACCCCAGCGGGCGGTAATCCCCTGTGCAGCCCATAGTAGCTGTGAAACTTCAGCAAGAGTCAGTGGCTCGTTCCTGTATGACCTGATGGACCTCCTTCCGAGCAGAGCCTCTTCAATTGAGGTCTCACTCTCCTTCTCGGGCTCAGGCAATTTTATCACTGATGTATCGCGTTCTCCATCGCGGGCGGGTTCTTCTCTATCGGTTTGTAACTGTAATATCACTCCAATCACACTGATTATGACTACAGCAATACCGGTTACAACCGCGACCAGTCGGTTCATGAGGGAAATACCTCCTTCAGCTCTTCCAATATCTCTCTTACAGAAGGGGCTTCTTCAAACCAACCTCTTCGGGTTACTTCGTTACAGTATGCTTTATAAAGCAGGGAGATATAATTCTTGAGAGCGTGAGGCAGCGCCGGCGGTTCGTCCTTCACTAATCCCTTCCATCCCACTTTAGATTCCTTCTTCGCCTCTTCTACCTCTCTGTACCATGTTGTGTTCCGGTAAAACATCCTCACAATCTCTTTACTCACGGGCATACCTTCATAGGTAAACCGACACTCGTCTAAAGTGCCCACGGCATCCACCACCATCAGATCTCTGCGTTCGTCGAATCCGAATTCCACCTTGCCGTCTTCATTCACGAGCCCTGCTCTTCCCGCCTCTCTGGTGATGATTTCATTGATGAGGAGTGTTATCCTCTTTACTTCTTCGACTTCGCCCTCGGTCAAGCCTGCAATTCGCATCGCCTCGTGCCAGCTCAGGTATCTATCGCTCGCTTCCAGCTTGGTAGAGACATCCAGCAAGGGTCTTTCCAGAACCTGACCCGGGTAGGGCTTTTCACTCAACCCTAAATCTTCCAGGCTCAGAACACCCTCGTTCAATCGCTTGAACACGCTTGAGCCTTCGGGTAGTGAGTTACGATAGATTATCTCGAGGGGAATGAGGAAGTTACACCTCTCTTCCGTGTAAATGGAATAGTCATAGGTATTTTCTCTGGTTCCGGGCTTTAAAACCCGCAGCAGTTCTATCTCCATGCACGATTGCGGCGATTTCAATTCCGATAATTGTTTGACTTCGTCCCCTTCCACCAATCCCCTGTAATGGGTCTTTATCCCCTCCTCCTCCAATCTCTCGAAGAAGAAAGCGGCGGTCAGGCAGATAGCAGCGCCCTTACCATGGATATGGTCGGGCATCTCTCCCCAATCGAATACCGAGTATCTGTCCGAGAACACGAATCGAGCCCGCCCTGGTCTGTTCTTGCCCGGACTCTCAATGATTACTATATCTTTTACACTCCCCATCTCACAGCTCCTGCATGAGAGTGAGCTTATCCTTCATCTCTCATCTCTCA
>JAODGR010000069.1:0-12076 GCA_025464275.1 Methanosarcinales archaeon | reverse complement strand
AAGGCGCTGGCAGGTGCGGAAGTGACACGAGAACTGGTGGAGGTTGTATCGAGGGGTGCAATCGAAGGTGCAATTGAAGGTGCAAGGAAGGTGAATGCGGAAACGAGTAAATTCACCACCGAAGCTGCTGAGGGTGTACTTGAAGGAGTAAAAGGAGCAACTACAAGAGCACTGGATTTACTCGAACCTGCAATGGACGCTGTTCTGGCTGCCGTGAGAGAAGCAGGCGAGACCGCGGTGGAGGTGGTGCATGCGGGGCTAAAGGGCTTCTTTGACGCGCTCAGAGCGGCTATGGAGAAGAATAATGAGCGTAATAATATAAAATAGAAAAATAGAGGTGTGGTAGAATTAAGCGTCAGAGAGGCATGGACTGAGAAGTACAGACCTAAGAGGCTGAGTGAGGTTGTGGGCAATGCCAAAGCGATAGAAGAGCTGCGGGCATGGGCTGATGCCGTTGCTGCTGGTGTTGCCGCTGATGGGAGAGTGAAGAGGGCTGCCATCCTCCACGGACCCCCTGGCTGTGGTAAGACATCCGCAGCTTACGCACTCGCATCAGATATGGGCTGGGAGGTTATAGAGCTGAATGCCTCTGACCAGAGGAATGAGAGTGTGATAGAGAAGATTGTGGGTCATGCATCCAGCAGTACCACATTCTGCGGAGGCACGCGGCTGATTATCCTGGATGAAGCGGACAACCTCCACGGTAATGAGGACCGAGGTGGCTCGAGGGCGATAACGGAGATAGTAAAGAAGACTTCGCAACCGATTATCCTCATTGCGAATGATTTATACAGGATGAGCAAGGCATTACAGCGGAATTGCAGGCTCATTCGTTTTTACAGGTTAAGACCGGAACGAATCTACCGGGTGCTTCGGGAGATATGCATGCGTGAGGGGATAGAGGCGGAGGAGCAGGTGTTACGTATACTGGCAGGCAATGCGAAAGGCGATTTGCGGTCTGCGATAAACGATTTACAGGCACTATCCATATCCGCATCCGGCACCCGTGTTGGTGGCGGCAAGGAGAGGATAGAGGAAGCGGATATAGCCACGGGCGAGCGTGACACCGAGCAGAACATCTTTGACGTTTTGAGGAAGATATATACTCCCCGAGCTGGTACAGACCTTCAGGAGGTGGTATCATCACTTCACTCACTCGATAAGACGCCCGAAGAGACTATAAGCTGGATATACGATAATCTGCCGAGCGAGCAGATGAGGGATACGGATTTATTACACGCGCTTCATTATCTCAGCAGAGCGGATACCTTCTTAGGAAGGGCACGTGCACGTGAGAACTTCAAGTTCTGGCGTTATGCCTCCAGTTTGATGGCTTGCTGTGGTGCCTCTGCATCTCTGGCATCCACCACCCATTATCGCCGATCTAATTTCAGGTCGCCATGGCAGCGGGGGCGAGTACCCCATGAAGGTGACAGTGGCAGTCCCAGTAGGAGGCATGAGCCGATAGAGGAGGAGATAGCGCAGAAGATAAGTATGCATTGCAAGGTCTCACAGAGCTATGCCAGGTCTTACATACTACCCTTACTCCGCTTCTTCTTCCTAAATCACCAGAAGGCAGTTGCAATAACGCAGTTGCTCCATCTGGACATACCACAGATAGCTTTTCTGTGCCCCAATCGCGATACCAGAATGGCGAAGAAGGTGTATCAGGAATCCATCACAGGTAGAGAAATAGGAGCAGGTGATAGAGGAGGAAGTGAGAGTAAAACACGTGCAGAGGAGCGTGAGATGGAAGGAGGGAGTATGAGCGAGAGTGCGAGTGAGAGTGGGAAACAGCGGTCGCTGGCTGAGTTCTTACCTTCTCCTGAGTGAGGTTATCATGAATGATGAGAGCATAAGAGCATATAAGGATAGATTGGAGAATGCCGGAGTGCTGATAGAGGTTGAACGCAGTGTATCGTCACGATATGAAGCTGCTTCTATCGGGTTGAAGCACAATACCAGACCGGTGTTCTTCCACGCTATTGATGGTAAGCACCGCCTCATAATGAATGCAGTCTGCAGTAGAGCGATGCTGGCTGAGTTACTCGGTACTTCTCCCTCTAATATCGCACCATTCCTCGCTGGATTGCCGGAGGGTGGAGAAGGCGGAGAAGTGCGGATAATAGAGGATTCGGAGACCGTGACCGGGGCGAAAGAGGAGCCAGATTTGAGCCACCTGCCCGTACTCCGCTATTTCCACGGTGATGGTGGTGCGTATATCACAGGTGGTGTGGTTGTTGCGGAACTGGATGGTCTGCGTAATGCATCTATCCATCGTATGATGGTGCTGGACAATAAGAGGCTGGCTGCGAGGCTCGTGCCGCCACGGCACCTGTACAGGATGCACAGGGACGCGCTGGAGCGCGGTGAGGACTTGAAGGTGGGGATAGCAATAGGCGTTACACCCCTGATTCTACTCGCCGCTGCCACGCGGGTACCACCGGGCAGGGAGTTTGAATACGCCTCGGTATTGATGAATAAGCCTGTGGAACTCTTCAGACTGGATAACGGTGTGGCAGTACCGCCAGCAGAGATTGTGCTCGAGGGGTACATAGGGAAGGAGAGAGCAAAGGAAGGTCCCTTTATGGATATCACCGGGACTTATGACAGGGTAAGGAATGAGCCGGTGATTACACTTACGGGGATGTACCGTAGAGAAGAGCCGATTTATCATGCCATCGTCCCCTCTGGCGCTGAACACAGATTGCTGATGGGTGTACCCTACGAGCCGCTGATATACAGGGCAGTGGAGCGCGTGGCACGGGTGAGGAATGTGGTACTGACCGAAGGTGGCTGTTGCTATCTACATGCGGTGGTGCAGATAGAGAATGAGGGCGAGGGAGAAGCGAAGAATGCGATAATCGCCGCCTTTGCCGCTCATCCGAGCTTGAAGCTGGTGGTGGTCGTTGATTCCGATGTCAACATATTCAACCCGGAGGAGGTGGAATACGCGATAGCGACAAGGGTCAGGTGGGGTGAGGATGTGGTCACGATACCGGGTGTAAGAGGCTCATCTCTCGATCCATCATCGAAGAACGGGCTGACCACAAAGATGGGCATCGATGCGACCACTCCATAGCCATAGTGTAGCCAAGCTATAGCAAGCCCTTATCTATCAGTGCCCTCACTGTCCTATCACATGCGGTAGTGGCATGAGAGACTGCTCTGCCGAAATTAGCCTGCGCCTCCTGATAATCTGCCTCCTCTATCTTACGCCTCACCTCCCTCAGCTTCTCTTCCACCAGTGCGAACTCAGGCTGCCCCGTTGCCCGCAGAGCCATCCCGGTCTCCACGGCGAGTGCGTCGAAGAAAGCGTTCATCGTCTTCTTTGCACCCTTCAACTCACACTCATACGCCTCCAGAGATTCTATCACCTCCAGCATCTTCGACCCAATGATCAACTCCGATTTTATACGCTCACAAAATTGATAGCCTATTATCTCCTTCTTTACCATGCTGTTGTATTCACCCTACATTCTTATAAATCTAAATCTACAAGATTTAGAGATAGATAGGATAGAGGATGGAGAGATGTCTTCAACAATAGTGGTAGGTGGCTTCTTTGGAGATGAGGGTAAGGGCAAGATAATAGCTTATCTCGCACGTCATGATAAGCCTGAGGTGGTCGCCCGTGGGGGTGTGGGTCCCAATGCGGGGCACACAGTGGTGGTGGAAGGTAAGAAGTATGCACTGCGAATGGTGCCCTCAGGCTTTGTGCACGAATCTGCACGGCTCCTGATCGGTGCTGGTGTGCTGGTTGACCCGGAGGTGTTCATCCAGGAGGTCTCATCATTCGGACTCCAGGGGCGAGTGGGTGTGGACATGAGATGCGGGATAATAGAGGGGAGGCACATAGAGGCAGATAGAGGCGATAAGGAGTTGAAGGATAAGATAGGGACGACCGGTACGGGCTGCGGACCCGCGAATGCCGACCGAGCATTACGGAAAGCGAAGCAGGCGAAGGAGATAGAGGAGCTGAAGGAGTTCCTCTGTGATGTCCCACTCGAGCTAAACGAGACCCTGGAGCGTGGTGGTGGTGTACTGATAGAAGGTACGCAGGGGTTTGGTATCTCACTGCTCTACGGTACTTATCCATTCGTCACTTCCAAGGACACCACGGCATCGCAGATGGCAGCAGATGTGGGCATCGGTCCAACGCGTGTGGATGATGTGGTGGTGGTATTCAAGTCGTACCCAACGCGAGTGGGTGAGGGTCCTTTTGCAACCCAGATGGACGATACCGAGGCGGAAAAGCTGCATATAGAGGAATATGGAACCGTTACGGGGCGCAAGAGGCGA
The DNA here is from genome assembly GCA_025464275.1 of Methanosarcinales archaeon. GTDB lineage: Archaea > Halobacteriota > Syntropharchaeia > Alkanophagales > Methanospirareceae > G60ANME1. Next base: position 7,774 of record JAODGR010000069.1, on the reverse strand, counting down.
ATAGGTAGGTGGGATGGTAAGATGGCTGCATATTCCGCAATGATAAACGGTGCGACGATGGTGGCACTGAGCGGTGTGGACAAGATAGACCCTTCATGCCGTGGTGCGAAGGAGTACAGCGAGCTGAGCAGGGAGGTGAAGGATTTCGTGGCACAGGTGGAGCGTGATACAGGTGTGCCGGTGAAGCTGATCTCAACGGGACCGGAGATATCGGAGATAGTGGACTTGAGGGATGTAACGTAAACGTGACATAAGCGTTTTCTGCCTCTGCCACCTCTGCATATTCATGCTCTATTGCTGTGGCTCTGGGGCAGGGGTTCTATCGCGATGTAGACCTCCTTACCCCCTATCTTCCACTTCTTGCTGTACAGCCCCATCTGCTGCACTCCCGCCTCCTCAACCCGTTTCCGTTTTATATCCACTGCGAGAGTCTCACCGGAGATATAATCTGCGAACTTCTCTATCGCATTCCCCACCTCCTCATCTCCTCCGTAGAAGATCCTTATCTTGGAGGTGTATTCCAGCTCAAGGTCCTTTCGCATACCCTGCACACGCCGCACCACATCCCGTACTATACCTTCAGCCCTGAGTTCCTCATCCAGCCGTGTATTCAGGAACAGGTCCATTCTTATTCCCTTCGCACCCTCCACACTCACCTCTCTGTATCCTTCATCAGACACAGGACGCTCACCGAATCGCACCTCACGAACATTCAACTCATCCTTCAGGATATCACAGAGATGAGCCGCCTTCTCAAGTATGGATGGCTCACTGCAGACGACCAGGACATCACGGAGTGGCTGCCTTATCTTTATCCCCGCTTCTGACCTCGCCCGTCTGCCTGCTTCCACCAGTTTGATGATGATGAGCATTGATTCCTCCAGCTCAGGGTCTATCATAGCCTCAACCGGGGAGGGATAATCACAGAGGTGTACACTCTCAGGTTCAGGGTGCTGGTCATCCTCACAGCCACAGTCACAGCCTCTCACCAGGTTCTGGTAGATGTACTCGGTGATAAAGGGCACAAAGGGTGCAAGCAGTTTACATAGCGTCGTCAGCACTTCGTACAGGGTTAAGTAAGCACAATCCTTATCAAAGTTCTCCTCAGGTATCCAGAATCGTCTTCTTGAGCGTCTTATGTACCAGTTACTGAGGTCGTTGACCACGAAATCCTCCAGCACACGCGCTGCGGTATGAATCTCGAAGCTTTCTAACCCTGCTATCACCTCTTTCGTCACTCTGTTCAGCCGTGAGATGACCCATCTATCGATACGAGCCCTCTTCTCCACCGGTATGTGTATGGCATGCGGGTGGAAATTATCAATTATGGCATAGGTAACGAAGAAGAAATAGGAGTTCCAGAGCGTGCTCAGGAATTTCTTGCGTTTCTCTATTATGCCCTTCTCAGAGAACCTGATATCTTCGTATGGCGGACCTGCGGAGAAGAGATACCATCTGAGTGCATCAGCACCTTCTTTATTGAGTATCTGGTTTATATCAACGACGTTGCCCTTGCTTTTACTCATCTTCACACCCTTATCATCGAGGATATGCCCGAGAGAGAGGACATTCAGATACGGAGGCTCGTCAAATAGTGCGGTAGATACTGCGAGCAGTGAGTAAAACCAGCCTCTGGTCTGGTCTATCGCCTCAGTAATGAAATCAGCGGGGAAATTCGCTCTGAAACTGCCATTCCTTCCCTCTTCCTCGAAGGGGTAGTGCCATTGAGCAAAGGGTGCAGACCCGGAATCGTACCAGCAATCAATCACCTCCTTCACACGCCTCATCTCACCACCACAGTTCTCACAACGTAGTACTACCGCATCAATGTAGGGGCGATGGAGGTCAGCAGGGATATGCACATCCCCCTGCTCCAGTGCTCGATTCTTCAGCTCCTCTATACTCCCCACACAGCACTCCGCACCACAGGAACTGCAGACCCATATATTGAGTGGTGTGCCCCAGAACCGTTCCCTGCTCAGCGCCCAGTCCTCTATGTTCTCTAAGAAGTTCCCAAATCGCCCGTATTTCAAATGTGTTGGATACCAGTTTATCTTCTCATTATTTGCAATCAGGTTATCACGCAGTGATTTCATAGCAATGAACCACGATTCACGTGCATAGTAGAGCAGAGGTGAGCCGCATCGCCAGCAGAAGGGGTAGGTGTGCAGGTACTTCTCCTCCTTGAATAGAATCCCACGCTCCTTCAGCCACTCTATTATCGTCCTATCTGCGTCCTTCACGAAGCTGCCAGCCAGAGGAGTTACTTCTTCCGTGAACCGTCCTTCACTATTCACCGGCTGTGTAAAGCCGAGGTTGTTCGCACGGCAGACTTCGTAATCCACCTCGCCAAATGCGGGTGCTATGTGTACGATCCCGGTACCTTCATCGAGTGAGACGAAATCGGCAGCGACCACTTTATGACGCTCACCACCAGATATCTTCGCATACTCAAATAGGGGTTCATATTCAGTACCGGCGAGTGTATCGCCTCTGAATCGCTCTAATATCTCATATTCATGTTCATATTCATGTTCATCTTCGTGGAGTACGGCATCCAGACGAGCTTCTGCCAGTATCAGTATACACTCATCCACTCGCACCTTCACATAAGTGTGCTGCGGATGCACTGCGAGTGCCACATTACCGATCAGTGTCCATGGGGTGGTGGTCCATGCTAATAAGAAGACAGGGAGGTCTTTAGATTCCGATTTGGATTCCGATTCCGGCTTCATCCTGAACATCACGTATATAGAGGGGTCCTCCACCTCTCGATACCCCTGCGCCACCTCATGACTGCTCAGCGCGGTCCCACATCTGGGGCAGAAAGGAACGACTTTGTGACCCTTATATAGCAATCCCCGCTTCCATATCTCCTTCAGTGACCACCATACCGATTCTATATAGGAATTTTTGAACGTGATATAGGGTGAATCCATATCTATCCAGAATCCCACCCGCTTTGTGGCATTCTCCCACTCCTTCTCATACCTGAATACCGATTCACGACATCTTCGATTGAACTCCTCGATACCGAACTCCTCTATCTCCCTCTTCGTCTTTATTCCCAGCTCCTTCTCCACTTCTATCTCCACCGGCAGCCCGTGTGTGTCCCAGCCCGCCTTACGGGGTACATAGAAGCCTCGCATCGTCTTGTAACGGAGCACAAGGTCCTTCATCACCCGTGTGAGGATATGCCCGGGGTGTGGGAGTCCATTCGCAGTCGGGGGACCCTCGATGAAGACGAACCTCTTTCGTCCCCTCCTCTGCTCTATGCTACGCTCAAATGTCCGCTCACTCTCCCAGAGTTTCAGCACCTCCTCCTCCAGGCGTACGAAATCCACTCTCTGCTCTTCCTTCCTGAACGGCTGTGACATCTCACCACCTCATAAATGCTTCATTTCATATTTAATGTAATGTAATCTAATCTAAGCACGAAACTATAAATTTACTTTTTAGGTGAATCACCGGCTGTCATGGAGTGCGAAGTGCGAAGATGTAAATTCCTCCCTCACCTTTAGCTCCGTGGTTATCCCTGTATACCTCCTCCAGCTGTTTGCAGCTCTCTAATTTGCTTATATTCCTCCGTATGTTCGTGTGCCTCATCTCCTCCCTCCCAATATACAGATAGGTTGCATTGTATCGCCTCATTACTGCCAGTGTATCGTTTATATTGCCACTGTATGCGCGTTTGATATCATTTACACGCTCCCAGATATTAAAACCATGCCCATAAGCCCAGTTCACATATCCGAGGACCCTCAGCCTGCCACCTATCATACTCACAGGCGCGTGTATGGACTGCCAGGTTAAAAATACCGATTTCGGTGGTGTGTTATTCCGTACCCATAACCCCGCCTCATACTCGTGCACATCAGCAGCGGGATAATTCGTGGAGATGTTCCATGTGATTAGCATGCCAGAGCTGAGGATGGAGAACAAGAGGAGAGCGGGAATTACAATCAACGTTGAATTCCACTGTAATCTCGATTCTAAATCGGTGATGAAGCATCCGGCTGCAATGGCAATGGGTATCCACGCGTAGTGGAAGAACTTATACATGTCCCAGGGATTGGGTGTGAAAGAGAAGAGATTGGGCAGCGCGAGGAGGGTGAACATCCATGAATAGATGAAGAAGCGGTGCCGGTGCTGGTCCGGGTGCGGGTGCTCATAGCGAGGGAAGAGGAGATACAGTAATGCGAGGATAAGGGGCAATCCCAGATTACCGATATAAAAGACCAGTGGATTCCCTTCGAGGAAATAATAAATCCACGGCGGTTTTATGCCGATGCTGAGCCCAACGATACCCGAGCTCGAGCTGTAATGCATCATGATGGGAATGAGATAAAGCAGGACAGGGGATATTGAGGATAGTGAGAAGATGTAGAAGGTTTCTATCTGTTTATTTATACCCCTGCCCCTCTTCACATCCCCTATACCGGAGTGTATGAAGTTCAGGATGAATATAAGCATAGCAGAGAGGCATGCGAGGATATGAAACGGGAAGCTGAGCCCGACTAACAAGCCAGATAGAGCTATCTCACGCCTTGAGCTTGAGCTTGAGCTTGAGTGGTGATGCATGCCTCTATAAAGGAGGTATGCAGCGGTTGTGAGGGCTGGTAGCCCGATGAGCTGGGGACGTTGCTGTAACAGGTTATCAAAGATAGGGGGGATGGTGAAGAACTTACCGTACTCAAATGCATAGTTAGTGGTGAGCACGAATTGCCCGTGTACAAGTGCGTATAATCCAGAGACGAAGGAGAAGCCCGCACCAAGTGTGCCAATCAGGATGGCATAATAGCCTGCATGCTCGTCCCTCAGGTAGGATGCCAGTATAAAGATGGAGAGCGCGAAGACGAAGATGAAGATGGTGTTGGTGACCCCAATCAGATGGGGTAAGAAAGCACCACTACCATACGCTTTCTCCAGTATTGCAGTATGGAAATCAACGAAATAATGATAGACCATTCTGACGCCCGCATAGTATGGCATCTCAGGTGGGAAATTACCGTTGTTTATACTCTCGATTATCTCGTAATGCATGGGTGTATCCTGCCAGTTGGAGCCGGAGATGATGAGCTGGTTCTGGCGCCAGACCCAAACGGTTTTAGACAGTACCGTAAATGCGATGATGGCAATCCCCAAACTGATGATTATCCCCTTCAGTCTCTGTCTCTCACCTGATAGCCGCTGCTGATGGTGGGGCTGGGATAGGAGCACGAGCCAGAGTCCGATGAGCATGATGAGGAAAGCAAAGGCGATGGTTAGCCTGTTATAGCCGATGATGAGAGAGAGGGCGTATATGAGATGCGTGGAGAGCATAACACTGAGCAGTATGGACAATACCAGCTTCTCGTCTATGTGCAGGTAGCTGAACCAGCGCTCCGCAATCACGTAACCGGGTAGAAAGAGCGTGAACACAAATGCTAATGCGATAGAGGCGCAATGGTAGAAGGACTGCACCGGGGGGTGTGATATACCTGCAGCGAGCACCGCAGCAGCAAGCAGGAACAGGAGCGACACCCTCACGCTTGCACTTCTCGCACTCATTTATCTTATTTTTATCGTTTTATCGCAACTGGATTAAAGGGAAATGATGATAAGATAAAGAATATAAGGAGGTATATAGGGTATAGGGGAGTAAAGGGTGTACAGCATCAACTGGAATATTACACGGGCTTGTAATCTCCGCTGCCGGCATTGCTATTATGACGCCGGTACGCCACTGAATGACGAACTCAGCACAGAGGAAGCTTTTATACTCATAGATGAGATTGCACAGGTATTTGGAGCGAATGCAAATATCACTTTCGGGGGTGGTGAGCCTCTGATGCGGCATGACCTCCTCACCATCATTGCGTATGCAAAGGACCGTGGTTTGCACCTCACTCTCGCTTCTAATGGCACAATGCTCACCGATGAGCTCGTATATCAGTTGAGAGAAGCGGGTATCGAGGAGGTTATCATCCCTATTGACGGTACACCGGAGACGCACGACATCATCAGGGGTGCGGGAGTGTACACCAAAGCGGTGAGGAGTGCACGTGCATGTGTAGAAGCGGGCATGAGCCTCGTGATTGACCCCTGTATAATGAAGGAGAACGAGGATGAGACCTCTGCGATAATCCATACCGCAGTGGAACTGGGCGCCCGGCAGTGCAGGTTCTTCCATTATATCGCACTTGGTAGGGGTAGAGAAGAGATGCCCGTGAGCGAGCTGAGCAGAGCTGAGTATGCACGGAATCTAATGTTGTTATACGAGGAACAGAGCCGGATAGGGCGTGAAATTGAGATATGCACCACCCAGGCATCCCAGTACTGGGTGATATTGCGGCGGAAGGCGGCGGAGGGGCTCTTTGTACCCGATTTCTTCTTCTCTGAACTGCCTGGCTGCCGCGCGGCAACTGGTATGCTCTCTATCAAGCCGAATGGCGATGTGGTACCATGCCCGCTACTGGATGTGAGGGTGGGTAACATACGGGAGCATGAACTGCGAGAGATGCTCGATTCTGAGGTCTTCTCCTCTCTACGGAACCGTGATGTGAAGGGTAAATGCGCCCGCTGCAGGCATCGTGATATCTGTGGCGGGTGCCGTGTGCGAGCATATCTCCACACCGGGGATTATCTCGCGGAGGACCCGCTGTGTGGTGACTTCTTCTTTGAGCCTGAGGATGAAGGTGAGGATGGAGGCGAGAGAAGGTAGATGAGCGATGGAGAGACCCGGAGGGTGGTCTATGGACCGGTGCCATCGCGTCGCCTTGGTCGTTCTCTGGGTATTGGACCTATACCATTCAAGACCTGTGACTATTCGTGTGTGTACTGCCAGCTGGGGAGGACAACGCAGATGACCGTTCAGCGCAGGGATTTCTTCCCACCTTCGGAGATATTAAAAGAGATCAAGCATGCAGTAGCGGGGGATGCGGAGCTGGATTTCCTCACCTTCGTGGGTGAGGGTGAGCCCACATTGTGCAGGAGTATTGGATGGCTGATCCGGAAGACGAAGGAGATAACTGATATACCCATCGCGGTTGATACCAACGGGTCACTCCTTCACCTGCCGGAGTTAAGGGAAGAGCTTTCAGGTGCGGAGGTGGTGATGCCCTCACTTGACGCAGGTACTGCGGAGACGTTCCGCAGGATAAACAGACCGCATAGAGCTCTTGATTTCGATACGATCGTTGCAGGTATGGAGAAGTTCAGGCAGGTATATCGTGGTGAGATCTGGATGGAGGTGATGCTGGTGAAGGGGCTCAATGATTCGGAAAGCGAGTTAGAAGCGATAAAAAGGATACTTGAGCGTATAGAACCAGATAGAACCTATCTGAACGTGCCAATAAGACCACCAGCAGAGGCATGGGTGATGCCTCCCGATGAAGAAGCCATTGCAATGGCGCACGATATACTCAGCGCCAGCGCGGCAGGTATAAATGTGGTTGAGATTACCACGGGCGAGAGTGGTGAATTCTCCACTTCAGGCTTTACCAATCCAGAAGAAGCGATTCTGGCAATAATAAGACGCCATCCAATGAGGGAGGAGCAGATTGTAGAGACATTGAGGAAGCAATTCCGATATCGAGCCCCACGTGGAGCTGTGGAGATGGATAGAGAGGTGGAGGCGAGTATGAAGCGGTTGGAGAGAAGTGGTAAGGTGAAGCGTGAGCGATACAGGGATAAAACCTTCTGGGTTATCGCAGCTGAGCGTAGGGGAAAGAAAGAATGAGGCGGTACTAAAATCAGTTTTGGGAGAGGGAGAAACAACAGAAGGGATTTCCAT
>JAODGR010000068.1:493-11656 GCA_025464275.1 Methanosarcinales archaeon | reverse complement strand
GCAGTGCTATCGCAGTGCCATTGGCATCGGTGGTCATATTGATCAATCTACCGGTATTACTCTCGTTTACCGCTTCAGTAAGTAGCCCGATGGTTGTCCACATGCTCACCGTCTGGTTGGCTGCTGGCATACCACTCAGCTCAGTCCCGTTCGGCCATGTGATTCTCACTTCAATCATGGATGTGGAGACTCCATCCGCCGGTATCGTCACTGGATTCGCACTCAGTTTCACCCACTCGGCTGGCTTTGGCGTTTCTATCGCCCACGCAGATGCGGGAAGAGCTATTAGAACTAAAGCCATTATAGCAGTAATAGCGGCAGTAATCGTCCAGATCTCTTCTCTCATTCCTTTATGGATACCTCCTATCATACATCATCTTCTCCTTAAGGTTTGTTTTAGCCATATAAAAAGAGTAAGAAATAAAACGGATGAAGGAGTGAGGTCTGAGACAGGACCCCATTCCCATCCAGTATCTGTCTAAAAAGTTATGCCGTCTTGTATACCCAGTATGCCTCTCCAGGCTGTAGCTGCACCCGTGTATTGGGTGGTATTGGCATGAAATCGTCGTATGGGTATCCGTCCATGTATCGCCATATCTGTATGTCCCTCATCGGTGGTAGTGGAATGCTCGTGTTGCCCACGCCTATCAGATTCCAGCCACGCTGTAACGTCGGCTCTATGTCCAGCTCCCAATCTAAGGATACGCCTTTTCCATAGATGGTGATGGTCTTCGGTGCCCACGGGTTGTATACGTAGTAACCCTTCCCGGGCTCCAGCTCTCTTGGCTGGCTCCAGCCACTGGTTGCATTGTAGCTCCAGACTTCCACGTCCCTCCCGAAGATCGCTTTCGGGTCCCTGTTCTCCGGCACTACCGGCAATGATAGATAGTTCTGCTGCACCTTGAGCTGAACGGTGAAGCTATTATCAGCGCCTGGCGGCGATGGAATCACCGGGTCTTCATTCACGTAGATACCGGTATCATCAGCGGGATTGAATGTGAATGCAAACCTGTTTGGAGCGAGGTATGACTGGTTCAGGTTCAGGTCGCCCTTCGCATTGGGTGCAATGAACGAGGTTGTGATCAGATAGCTGCCCGGGTTCTTCCTCGTATCCGGCTGGTAGACCTGATATTCACCACCGATGTACACATCTGGATTTATAGACGGTGTTGCAGGCAGTTTGAACGCGGTGTATTCGTCAGGCAGGGTCTGAATATCGTACTTCGTCCAGCTCTCTTCCGCCTCTCTGTCCTCATACAGTGTCTCGTTCAGGATCTCCAGCAGATTCGTCGAATATCTCGGTTCCGCAGTCTCTTCCTTCCACATGAGTTCCACTGGTGGTACACCCGGGATTATTCGCTCGTTAACATCGTTTGCAATCCAGTGTTCGGTATCGAAGGTGGTGAATTTAGCAGGCAGTGGCATCTCCCTTCCACACTTGCAGCACTGCCAGCCATTCGGCACTATTTCACGTACGTCACCCGGATAGAAGGGACCACCATAGTCATCCCATAGCTGCCAGTCCGCGGGTATCTGCGTTCTCATATCACCATCGGTATCTATCGGCACTGCACAGAAGTATTTCAGCCATGCGTATGGCGGGTACTGCATCGTCAGGTAGCGTTCTCCACACGGGAAGTACTCAATGCCGGGTATGCCTTTTGGATCACCGTATGGCCATTTATCCAGCAGCTTCAGCGGTTTCCACAGCACCACATCCGTATCGTCCACTATCTTGTGCACCATGTTCATCGGCGGGAGTACGGGTATCGGAGTACTGTGGCTAATCCTCTCTATGTACTGTGAGTCAGCACATGGTGGATAATGTTGTGGTAGCTCCCCTTCGCCCTTCGGGAACGGTGTTCTGATGGTGATATACTTGAACTTCTCGCAGCCGTTTTCCGGATTATTGTCCTTGTCAAGCACCTCTATCGCCGGTATTTCGTATCTCACACCATCCACGTAGAATATATCGCCACGCTGAAGCTCCTTACCCACGGTGATCATCGCTCTCCCATCTCTCAGTTGCCCGTCAAAGCGGGCATACCATGTCCTGTCCGGGTGTTGTGGTGTGTCATAAGCATTGTTATGCCTGTCATAGAACTTCGTGGTGTTCCATATCTCATGCTTTGGACTTGGATACTTGCTCCCGTCTTTATTGCCGCAATACCTTATCTCCACGCTTGGTGCACCGGTCAGCTCATCAAAGCCCTCGAACTTCAGTGTATGGTCTATGAACTCCACCGTCTGTCCGGCATCCATGATATACGTCTTCTCCAGCCTTATTGTCCCGTTGGTCGTCTTGTGGAGGGTGCCCAGATCACCTGGCGAGCAATCCACGTATGAGAGCAGCACAAGGTTCTTCATCGTGGACTCGACCTCTTCGTTCTCAAATGACTGTAACCCCTTCGCCTCACCATCAGATAAGTCTGCCACGATGGGGAACGGGAACCAGCTCCGGTTTGCATCTGCATCCCATGGCTTCTTGTCCTGTGAATCAATGAGCATGTACGTCGTCTCGAGCACAACCGCAGGTTCGCGCGATACACGCTCATGCCAGCCATAGAACTCGTACTTTGGCACATACCATACCCGCAGGTATTCTTTCAGGTCACAGTCTTCTCCCTGCGCATGCATCGGATACTCAGTGCTGTAAGGCAGTATAGCGGGATTGAAGGTGATGGAATCCTTTCTTATCGATGTCGGATTGAAAGGCTCCTCCCAACTTGTATACTGCTCTATGTTACACTCGTTCCGAATGCCGACTGTACTCGCATTGCCATGCCCGTAGACTCGAACGGTGCCCTCTCTGAGCTCATCATCGTAGTTCACGTAGATGTCAGCATCAATCCCTCCGTGTGCCGGGTCGGGGTCGTACGAGAACGCCACCCGCCTCCACGGGAAGTCACCACCTGCCTGCGGTGCAATCATCGAGGTCGTAATGAGGTAATCACCGTATAATCCCCTGTCTCCCGCTGCTTCTATGTCCGGCAATTCAGGCAGTACAAACTCTGTGTACCGGTCTGGGAGCGACTGGACATCGATTTTCGTCCATGATTCCACGAGCTTCCCTTCCACTTCTACCCTTATCTTCTCCCTGATCTTATCCACAAAGTCATGATAATCTTCTGCATGCACATAGAACCCTGGGGAAACCTGCCATGGCTGTGGATATGCCAGTTCCTTCAGGAAATCCTCGTCTATATCCCCCCCAACGCCGAGCGTATTCACCACGTCAAAACCTGCCGCAATTGCTTCATCTCTTATATTCAGTACCTTCTCCGTGGAATCACCACCCGTGGGGTACCCGTCGGTGGAGAGGTCTATCACCTGTACTCCCCTGGTATCACCCGGGAAGTGATCAATCGCTACCCTGAATGCCCCGCTCATGTTTGTATAGCCCTTCATCTGGCTGATACTCATGATGCGACCGGCTACCACACTTGCATTTGTCGTGTCAATGACGGTGAGCGGGACCTCTACCTTGGCAGTAGTGGAGAACTGAATCACACAGACTCGAACTGTGCCGTCCTGAGGCACTACGTCTGGATTGCTCACGGCATTAGCCAGCCCCTGCTTCTGCAATTCGAAATCTTCTGGACTGATGCTCTGTGAACCGTCGATCAGGAAGTACAGGTCCACCCTCTCGGCACTGGTGACCGCACCAGCCCATCTCTCCTGCAGCTTCTCAAGCAGGTTGGTGGAGTATCGCAGCTCAGTGTCCTCAGAGATGTAAGTGATGTTCAGAGGCTCAACACCGGGTATTATCCGCTCGTCAACATCGTATGCTATCCATACGCCATCGCCGTCTGTATCCAGTCTTGAACCACCGTAGTCCTGTCTCGTCAGGTCCCTCTCTGGCGCACTCCACCACAGTGGTATGTCAATATCGTCAACCATGTAATGCACCTCATTGAAGGGCGGAAGAACCGGTATAATCTCAGCAGGCTCTATGCACTCGATGGACTGAGATGATACCACACTCTCCTCCGGGATGGTCCCGGTGCACTTTGGCAACTTTGTCCTTACGGTTATGTACTTCATTGCATCTGCGTCGCCGTCGCCTGTGGTATCAAGCACTTCTATCGCCGTTACGTCGTATCTCATACCGTTGACGTAGAAGACGTCACACTTCTGTAGCTCCTTGCCAACGTATATCTTGTTCCTGTTCAGCCCGGTATCCCTCCTCACATACCATGTCCTTATCTGTCCAGCGGAGGGGTTGTGGTTCGGAGTGGTATACTGGTTATTATGTCTGTCGAAGTAGATCTTCGCACCGGGCTTCAGTATAATCCAGCCTTTACCTGCGTCATCTTCTCTGTTACCCGCGTACCAGACTTTTATAACGTAGTCACCGGCTGGAGTAATCGCGGTCACTTCCAGCTTGTGGTCGAGGAACTGGACTTTATCCCCTACTGCCAGGTTCTTGAAGCCCTTCTCTATCTCAATCTGCCCATCCACCGTCTTACCATACGGGACTACTGCGCCGCTGACCTTCGTAAGCCTCGTGAGTCTTCCTTCCGTACTCTTCGCCATGCAGTTCCATGCACCCAATCCCGGCTGAGAAGGGATCTCGCAGGTTGGGAATGCGAAGAGTGTATCATCTTCCTGCCCTGATGTCGGCTTATATTCCGTATCTATGAGCATGTAGGTATACTCCATGTTTATCGTCGGGTGTGTGTAATTCTTCCTGGAACCCCAGTAATTACCACAGGGCTCATACCATGCGCGGAGGAATATCTTCTCGCGCGCATTCTCACCGCTCTTCAATACGCCGAAATCCTCCTCCAGCAGCGCGGGATTAAAGGTGATGGAGTCCTTTGGTATCACAGTGGGGTCGAATGGTTCCCACCAGTGGGTGTATCTCTCGGGTGCATTGCCGGCTGGCTGGACATCCCCGTAGATCCGGATAGAAGAAGGTGCAGAGGAGGGTGCTCCTCCATCCGGTGGGATGGCTATCGTCGCAGGTAGAATGGCAGATACCGAAGCCAGCATTATAACTGTGAGTACTACCCCTGTTATCCCCCTCGCTCTCGCTCTCGCGCTCGCTCGCTCTCTTCCTCTCTTATCGTTCATGTTCACTTCTTTATCTCACCTCCAATAATTCAGGATGTGGAAGGTATATATAAAAGCATATGTTCAAAGCATATGTAATTTCTATATAATTTTAAATAGGGTTCATTTCCTGTGGAGGTATGGTATGTTTTTATCCCCATTATATTCCCTGTGCGTCCCCTCTATCCCCTCCCCCGCAGGTGCAGCCGCGATCTTTACCAGTGCCTCACGCTCTACAAAGTGCAATTCACCGGTGACGATGAGCACGTGTGGCAGCTCGCCAAAGTCATAGCTCTTCAAGGCTCTCAGATAATCAGCTTTCACTACCGCATCATCAGACCCTGCCCGCGCTATACCCACCAGTAACGAATGTCTGAGTACTTCCCCCCCTCTCTCACGCTCCACCGATTCCAGCAGTTCAAGTGCATCCGCTATACTCATTCCGATATCCAGATAGAGGAGTGTATGGAGTCCTCGCTCCACGTTCCCCTCTATCGTCTCATACGGGACATGGGATATGACACCTCTGTAAGGGGGCGATACCGTGGCTGACTTACCAAATTTGTAACTCTGGAGCCCGCATAAGCCCGGGGCTGCGGATGAGATCGAGGGTGCATGCACTATCCTCGTCTCTATACCCATATCCATCGCTCTCAGTCGTAGCGCTATGTGTGTGGTGGCAGTCATGGCATCACCGCCGCTGAGCAGGACCACCTTCCGGCTCCTCGCGAGTGCCAGAATTCCCTCCTCTGCTCGCTCCTCCAGCTCCTCGCGCCCCAACATGGTTATCTCACGCCCATAGGTCTCCTCCAGTTTCTCTATCGTACGCGCTCCCGATGGTGAGGTATAGAACTCAGCATAAATCACATCCGCCTCTCTTATCGCTTCCAGCCCCTTCAGGGTGATGTCCTCCGGGTCATATAACCCCACTCCGACAAAGGTCAGCATTAAGCATTAATTCATTAATTTAATAGTGAAGGTTAGATATTCTTTTAAGAGATGGATGTTTCTTCAATTCAAGCGCGAGGTAGAGCACATACTGAAAGTTGCACTGGATAGAGCATCTTATGAGCCTCGGGGTCAGAGTCTGGAGCTGGAGACGGGTGAATATGCGGATATCACATCCCGAATCGCATTCGCTTTAGCCCCCAGATACAGGAAGCCGCCAGAGAGTATCGCTCAGGATATCCTCCTCCATATTAACGAGATCGTAGCCAGAGCACAGGCACAGGGTGGGAGAAGAACACTGATATCAAAAGCCGCTGCTGCTGGTCCTTACATCAACTTCTATGTCAGTGATTCCTATCTCGATGCCACATTGAGAGGGATAATAGGGGGTGGCGCGGGTACGGTCAAAAGAGGGGATGGGATGAGGGTAATCATTGAACATACCTCTGCAAATCCCGATGGGCCACTCCACATCGGGCATCTCAGAAATGCTATCATCGGCGATACCCTGGCACGTGTATTGATTCACTCGGGCTACCGTGTGGAGACGCAATACTACGTGAACGATATGGGGAGGCAGGTGGGGATTGCAGTATGGGGCGCCTCCAGATTGAAGCTTGATGAACGGAAGAAGGGCGATCATGCAATAGCCGAGATTTATATCGCCGCTAATCGCCTCCTGGAGGCTGATTCTTCTCCCTCTCACACCTACCAGAGCGAAGTGGATGCGCTGATGAGGCGATACGAAGCGGGTGACGAGGAGGTGGTGAAGCAATACGAGGAAGTGGTACAGAGATGCCTCGAGGGAATCAAAGCCACACTCCATAGACTGAACATCCATCATGACCTCTTCGTCTTTGAGAGCCGGTTCGTGCGGAGTGGCGCGGTGCATCGTATAATAGAGGAGTTGCGTCGTAAAGGGTGCATAAAAACCGAAGGCTCTGCTCTGTTGCTCCACCTGGATGGAATAGAGAAGGAACTGGTGATCCAGAGGTCGGACGGGACTTCACTCTACACCACCCGCGACCTCGCCTATCATCGGTGGAAGAGCGAGCGATGTGACCGCATGATAGATATATTTGGTAAAGACCATGAACTGGTATCGCAGCAATTGCGGAAGGCACTGCTCCTGCTGGGTGTGAAACCACCGGAGATCGTCATCTTCGGGTTCGTATCACTCCCCTCCGGCTCTATATCCACGCGCGCTGGCAGGTATATCTCGGCTGATGAGTTGATAGAGCAGATAGAGGCGAAGGCGTATGAGGAGGTGGATAAACGCCGCCGAGACCTTAGCGAGGCGAAGAAGCGTGAGATAGCGCGGAAGGTGGGTATAGGCGCTTTACGGTACGATATGGTGAAGGTCTCACCCGAGAAGCACATCGTATTCAGGCTCGAGGACGCACTGGACATAGAGAAGAAAGGAGCTCCTTTCATACAGTATGCACATGCACGCGCATCCAGCATATTACGTGCCGCGCGTGAGCGTGGTATCAACATCGATTTCGGGTTGGATACCGACTCGATGGAGACGGTTGATGTGGCTCTGTTGAGGGACGAGAGCGAGGTGGCATTGATAAAGAAGCTTGCTATCTTCGAGTATGTGCTGGAGAATGCGAGTTCCGAGCTGAAACTGCATCCTGTTGCCAAATATGCCCGTGAGCTTGCTGAGGTATTTAATATCTTCTATAAGAACTGCCCGGTTTTGAATGCAGAATGTGCATTAAGAGAAGCGAGGTTGGTCCTCGTGTACTGTGCAAAGCGGGTTTTAAGTGAAGTCCTCTCTGTACTGGGCATAGAATCGCCTGAGGAGATGTGATGTGGTATGGTGATAGCAGGGAAATTGTTCATGGTCGAAGGTAGAGGTGGCACGGGAGGAGGGGGAGGGGATATAGCGCTGCAGAAGATAGCGAGCAAACTGAAAGGCTTCAGGAGAGAGGAGAAGGAGCAGGGTATTCTCATGGTCACAGAGGTAAAAGACCTGCACATGACTGGAGACTCGCTGTCCGGCGTCTTCGCTCAGGATCAGCTCATGGGTGTCTATCATCATGGGGAGTTAATACACGTGCCCCGTACACTGGAAGCGCATTTCTTCTTCATTGAACAGCGCGAGAGAGATAGGATTATACTTGCAATCATGGAGAAGAAGGCAAGAGCGAACAATATCGCCAATCAGTTGAGCAAAATCCTCTTCATGTCATCATCCAGGATAGTAGAGGTGAGGATTGACCCTTCAAGATTCGTGCACTTCCATGAGGAGAACTTCGAGGATACAAAGGTGATCTTCTTCGATGATGTGGATATCCCGAATATCAAAAAGCTCTCGCTATATGGCTCCTCACTGGCTGATACTTCGCTTTACGCGGAACATTTGAAGCACGGTAAGATCTGGTATCTCGTATTGAAGTCCAGGCGATACGGATTGGTGGTGGGATTGACCCGAAACGGGGTGGTAACAATATTCAGCAAAGCTACGAGGGACGATTTCATAAATTATATACAGAATGAGGTTATAACTCTGATCTGAACGACTGGACTGATAAGAAATACATGATTATATCAGTAGCAAGTGGGAAGGGTGGCACGGGTAAGACCACAGTAGCGGTGAATCTCGCACTCTCGCTCGATGCCAGCGGTACCGGTACTGGTGCACCCCCATTGCTGCTCGATTGCGACGTCGAAGAGCCGAATGCATACCTGTTCCTCAATCCGAATCCGGGTGTGGAGGAGGAAGTGAAAACGGTGTGTACAGTGATACCGGAGATCGAGGAAGAGCGGTGTGATTACTGCGGTAAATGCGCATCCTCGTGCGAGTATAATGCAATTGTGGTACTGAGCGAGCAGCGGCGTGTGATGCTCTTCCCCGAATTGTGCAATGGCTGCGGTTTATGCACCCTGGTATGCCCTCAAAATGCAATTAGAGAGGTCACACGTGAGATAGGAACTATCAGGCGATACAGAAGTGATGGCATAGAACTCGTTTACGGCGTGCTGAATATCGGTGAGGTGAGGGCGACACCGCTGATAGAGCAGGTGAAGGAGGCTGTGAAAACGGAGCGGACTGTGATAATTGATTGCCCTCCCGGTACCTCGTGCCCGGTCATCGCAGCTGTTCAGGGCAGTGATTACTGTATCCTCGTTACCGAACCCACACCCTTCGGACTGTACGACCTGAAACTGGCTGTTGAAACTCTCAAGATGATGGGGATACCTTCTGGACTGGTGATAAATAGGGCAGGAATAGGGGACCGAGAGGTGTATAAATACAGTGAGGCAGAGGGTATCCCGATTCTGCTCGAGATTCCATACAGGAGGGAGATTGCACGGTACTACTCAGAAGGTATCCCGATGGTGAGAGCAATGCCCGAATGGAAGCGCCACTTCGCGAGTATGATGGAGCGGATAAGGATAGAGATAGGGGGCAGGGGAGGGATGAGGGATGAGGGATGAGGGATAAAGGGGGGATAAGGGGGAGATGAAACAGATAGCAATAGTGAGTGGTAAGGGAGGCACGGGGAAGACGACCATTGTAGCCTCTTTCGCCGCTCTTGCAACGCATAAGGTCATTGCAGACTGTGATGTGGATGCACCTGACCTCCACCTGCTACTCCATCCCGGTGTGGTGAAGCAAGTAGAATTTAGAGGTGCAAAAGTGGCGGAGATGGACAAGGCGAGGTGTATAGAATGCGGTACCTGTGCATCGGTATGCCGATTTCATGCCATCTCCTACTCTGATTCACGGTCCAGTTTCATCATCAATCCCATGCGCTGTGAAGGATGTGGCGCATGTGCGTTCATCTGTGAGCAGGATGCAATCACACTGAGAGAGCGTGTTTCCGGCTATATATTCACCTCTCATACAAAATACGGGATAATGGTCCATGCACAGCTGAAGATAGGGGAAGAGTCCTCGGGCAAGCTTGTTACTGCCGTGAGAACCAGTGCGCAGGAGGTGGCGGAGGAGAAAGGATGTGAACTCATACTTATAGATGGCTCACCAGGTATTGGCTGCCCTGTGATTGCCTCCCTCACCGGTGTAGACCTCGCACTCGTGATCACCGAGCCTACCACGTCCGGACTGCATGACCTCGTCCGAATCATGGATGTAGCCAGGCACTTCGGAATCCCACGGGCGGTATGTATCAACAAATACGACCTGAACGAGGCTAACAGTCAGAAGATAGCAGACTTCTGCCACCACCAGGGTGTACCCGTAGCAGGTAAGATCCCTTACGACCGTGTAGTCACCGAGGCGATGATTGCGGGCATGCCTGTTGTTGAATACTCCTCTGGAACGGTCTCAAGAGCGATAATTACACTCTGGGAGCACGTAAATCATATCCTCTAACGCCCGGCTGTCTCCCCTCGGTCGATGTTAGAAATGGGATACCTGTGATAAGGTTATAATACATATGAAACTTACATACTATATACACCATTGATGTGAGCGAAATGGAGAGGTATATGGCTCTCGTCCTGGCTGTCTCAGCGGTGCTGGTGCTATTACTGCACGCTACAGCTGCTGCACTACCTCTGACCATAGTGGTTCAGCCGGAAGAGAATCTCCACAATGCTTCCGCGGTGATATCTGCGGTTGTGAGATTAACATCCCTGGGAGAGCGTGAATGTGCATTCGAGGTCAACTGGAGCTGGGACTACCAGATGGATGCCTGCGCAACCGATTTGAACCCGCTGCTTCCGCTATTCGATTCCGCTACAAACCGCAGTACAGGATTAAAAGTGGAGCTTAAACCAGTGGGGGGGAATGACACCAGCAATATAGATACAGTGGATGTATTCGCCTCGGATGCCAATGGTAATACAACACACGCAACAGTGACATTATGTAGAGATACACATCCATTGAGGTTAAAAATCAGAACGAATATGTCTGCATTGAGATTATTATTGCCAGATTTAAAGATGAGCAGAGATAATGAGATACAGCTCGAGATGCGTCTCGACCTCAATGACTCCACACAGAATATCGGTGAATTACTGAAGAAGTACGGTGATGCATCCTTCTTTAACAATCACAGTGTGGAAATAGGGGTAAATGTGAGCGATATTATGCGGGTATTTTTAGGTAGCGGGGATACAGTTCATGGCAGTATCTCGTTTATTGAAGATTCTGTCTCGTTTACGTTAAAAGAGGTATCTCAA
>JAODGR010000068.1:0-318 GCA_025464275.1 Methanosarcinales archaeon | reverse complement strand
TCTGAGGGTCAGAAATTCGCTTCACCTCTCGTATCCGTATCCGTATCCGCCAGTGAACCCATCCGCAGGTGGTACTATCGCCTCAATAACGGCACCGAGACCGAGCTCGAGAGCGAACTCTGCACCTCCGCTTACTCTGCTTCGTCCGATTCACCCGATTCACCCCACTCCTGCTCCCTCTCTTTCACCGTTAACGCCACAGAGGGTACCAACCACTTACTCATCACCGCTGTGGATACCGCCGGTAATCCCTCCTCGGCTACTGTCAACTTCTCAGTGGATACCACACCGCCTGAGATAGAGGTGTTGAGCCCCTCT
>JAODGR010000066.1 GCA_025464275.1 Methanosarcinales archaeon | reverse complement strand
ACGCTCGATTGCGCTCCTCAGCTGTGAGGTGCTGAATTTACCTAACTCATGCACCTTTATCTTGCCCCAGAGTGTGGTCACCGGATACCGCCAGCCGAGATAGTCATAGATGAACCGCTGCCGCTTCTCCGATTTCATCAGGTCTTTACCCCGCAGTATATGCGTTATACCGAGTATGTGGTCTTCTATCGCGGATTCGAAGTCCAGTGTGGGCCATACAACGTAGCGCATGCCAGTGCGGGGATGCTCCCTCTTCAATATCCTGAATGCAACCCAATCTCTCAAAGCCGGGTCTTCGTTACTCATATCCGTCTTTATCCTCAGTACTGCTTCCTTCTCATCATAAAAGCCACTCAACATCCTATCCCAGTTCTCCATGTTCGTCTCCACTTCCGCATCGCGGTGCGGGCATGCCTCCCTTCGTGCCTTATAGCTGCTGAACTCCTCCCGCGTGCAGAAGCAGACGTATGCAGCACCTCTTTCTATCAGCTCCTCACCATACTTATAATACAAATCCATGCGTTCAGATGCCACTATCACCTCATCCGGTCTGGCATCGAGCCATTCACAGTCCTCAAGATACCACTCATACGCCTCCGGCATCGGGCGCTTCAATAACGGGTCGGTATCGTCGAATCGGAGGATGAACCTGCCCCCATACATCTTCGCATACTCAGAATTGATGATTATCCCGCGGGCACTGCCGAGTGTGGCTGCACCATTTGGATTGGGTGCGAACCGCATAACCACCTCCTCTTCATCACTCCGTAGTGGCAGTTCCGGGAGTTTCGGCTCCGGTCTCTCCCCCTCTCTCCCTCTCCGTTTACGACTTTTCTTCTTCATCGCCTCCACCATCTCTGGTGCTATGCGCATCAATTCGGCATTCCAGCCATCCAATCCCAGTGGTTCTATCGCCCTTATCTCCTCCTTCACCAGCGTGGCAACCTCACGTGCATCCTTCCTCCATTCTGGATGCTCACCGAGTACCTTCTTCAATACAGCGTCCTCCCTCGGCGGTTTGCCATGTTTCACTGCATTCTCCAGTGCGTATCGCCTTATCTCCTCCCTCATCTCCTCCTCTTCTCTTACTCCCCTCCTCTTTCACTATAACATAATGTCACATCACCTATTGATTTTTTGTAATCCCAATCCCAATGAGTTATTGAATTATGGAGAAGGGCAAGCAGATGAAGCAGGATAAGCATGAGAGTAAGAATAACGGGGTGAAGATTGGACTGGAATGCCACGCGCAACTCCTCACCAGGTCAAAATTATTCTGCTCATGCTCCACCGATTATCACAATGCGGAGCCGAACACGCATGTGTGCCCCGTCTGTCTGGGCTTACCCGGTGCTCTGCCCACGGTGAATAAGCAGGCGATAAGATACGGTATAAAGGTGGCTCTCGCACTGGGCTGCGAGGTGCAGCCAGAGATAATCTTCTATCGGAAGAACTATTACTATCCAGACCTCCCTCGCGGATTCCAGATAACACAGTACGACTTCCCCATTGCATTCAATGGCATGGTGCGGATAGAAGGTGATGGTGAGGAGCGTGAGATAAGGATAAAGAGGGTGCACATCGAAGAGGACCCCGGCAGGCTGGTGTATAAGGGCACGATAGATACTGCGAAGTATTCCCTCGTTGACTATAACCGCTCTGGAATACCCCTGGTGGAGATAGTGACAGAACCCGACCTCAGGTCGCCGAAAGAAGCACGGATATTCCTCAATAAACTGAGGAGTATTCTGGAATATCTGGGTGTCTTCAATGGTGACCTGGAGGGTGCAATGCGCGTCGATGCCAATATATCGCTGGCTGGTGGTGAGAGGGCAGAGGTGAAGAATATATCCTCGTATAAGGGCGTGGAACGCGCATTATCATTCGAACTGACACGTCAGAGGAATCTGTTACGCCGCGGTCTAAAGGTGCAGCAGGAGACACGCCACTACGATGAAGTGCGTGGCATAACCATCTCTATGCGAACGAAAGAATTTGAGCAGGACTATCGCTACTTCCCCGAGCCTGACCTCGTCCCCATCCGGATTGCGGAGTGTGTGCATGACCTGAAGGCGGAGATACCGGAGTTGCCGGATGAGAAGAGGAAGAGGTTCATCGCACAGTATTCAATTACACCTGAGCATGCTACCTCCCTCACATATGACAGGCATATAGCGGATTTCTTTGAAGCCGTGGCAGCGAGGATAGACCCGAGATTGTGTGCTACATGGATTGCCGATGTCCTGAAGGGGGAACTGAATTACCGGTCTATAACGATGCGAGAAGCTCTAAACAGGCTCACTCCCGATGATTTCGTATCTATACTGGAGTATTTAAAGCGGGGAGTGATCACCGAACGTGGTGCAACGGTGCTGATACGGAAGATACTCGATGAAGGAGGCAAGCCAGAGGAGCTGATAAGGAGTGAGGGACTGGCTACCATCGAGCAGAGTGAGATAGAGGAGGCAGTAGAGAGGGTGATAAGGGCTAACAGAAAAGCATTCGCAGACTATCTCGGTGGAAAAGATGGGGCATTGAACTTCCTCGTGGGGCAGGTGATGAGCTACACGCGCGGTAGAGCGGATCCGAAGGAGGTTCGCAGGACGATTATGGCGAGGGTGAAATCAAAAGAGCGGCAACCAGAGGGTGATGCACACTCGTAGACCGGTTCAACCTCCACTCCCGGGTACTGAACAGGACAGGCAGCTGGGGATGTGGTTTTATGCCACTCGAACTGCCGGAATCGGGGGTATCATAAAGCAGAAGCCTTATGACTTCGTAGTTCGTGAAGTTACCAGTCGCGAGGAGGGTGATAACGGTGAATTCCTGATTGCTGAGTTAAAAAAGGTCAACTGGGACACGCACAGTGTGATAAGGGAACTCGCGAAACGGCTGCGTGTCAGCAGGAACCGGTTTGGGTTCGCGGGCACCAAGGACAAATTCGCCGTTACCACCCAGAAGATAAGTATCTGGGGTATAAACGCCGATGACTTGGCTCGCATAAGACTCAGGGATGTGACACTGCGGGTATTGGGGCGCTCCAACAAGCCCGTATCACTCGGTGACCTCTATGGCAATGAGTTTGAGATTGTGATTCGTGGTCTGAAGTTGAACGGCGGCGAGCGTGAGATACTGGAGCGGCTAAATTGTATCTCCGCGGAGATAGCCGAGCTGGGGGGAGTGCCAAACTTCTTCGGCGTTCAGCGATTCGGGGTCACACGCCCGATAACGCATATCGTCGGTGAGCATCTGATAAGGGGCGACATAAGAGGTGCAGTAATGACTTATCTCTCCTGTATCTGCCCGGGCGAGAGTGAGGAGGTGAAAGAAGCGAGACAGCTGTGCCACGAATCGCGTTTCAAAGAGTGCCTGAAGCGAATGCCGCTTCGTTACGAGCGGGCGATGCTGAACGAACTGGTGAAGAAGGGAGAGCCGGATGAATCGGATTATATCGCCGCATTTAAGGCGCTACCCGTGAACCTGCAGAAGCTGTTCATTCACGCATATCAGGCTTATCTCTTCAATCTCGTATTAAGCAGGCGCATGGAACTCCAGCTACCATTCAACGAGGCTATGGTCGGCGATATCGTATGCTATCGTAATGAGCGTGGATTTGCAGACCCGGATAAGGTGGAACGGGTGACAGAAGCCAAGCAGGAGGCGATAAACCGGCTGATAAAACGCGGCAGAGCGTTTGTAACTGCACCTGTATTCGGCTATGCCAGCGAGCTGGGAACAGGTCTGGAGGGAGATATAGAGCGCGAAGTACTCGCCACAGAGGGTGTTGAACTCTCCGACTTCAAGCTCGGTATAATACCTGCAATGAGCTCCAGGGGCACAAGGAGACCCATTCTTGTACCCGTGGATGTGAAGATTAACTGTGGCTGTGGCACTGCACTCGCGGATGACGAGCTGAATCCCGGTAGCGGCTACAAGCGAGTGAAGCTGTGCTTCTTCCTGCCTAAGGGCGCTTATGCCACCGTGGTGTTACGTGAGTACATGAAGACATAGCTCAAAATCAAAATTCAAAATCCACAGGATTTATATTATATTTATTCGTGCTTCTTTATTAACAACGCAACATCAACATCACAATGAACATAGATAAATAGGGTAAGAGAGTAAGAGAATGGCGAAGAAGCTGGTACCCGTGGATGTGAACAAGTGCATTGGCTGTATGGAATGCATGTTCGCGTGTTCGAGGCGGGCGGGCAGGGGAGGACTTGTGGATTCCGCGATAAGAGTGAGGTCAGCAGGTGGTATAGAACGCGGATTTGTGATTGTCGTATGTCGTGCATGCGAGGAGCCGCCATGTGCAAAAGTATGCCCCACCGGTGCATTGAGTCCGAGGAGGGAGGGAGGAGGAGTGATATTCCACGGGGATAAGTGCATAGGGTGCGGTCTCTGCGCCCAGTCATGCATTCTGGGTGCCATATTCTGGGATAACGAGAAGAACAAGCCCATCATCTGCAGATATTGTGGTGAATGTGTCGATTACTGTGTCCATAACGCCATCAGTATGGTTGACGTACCTGCCCCTGTATCTGTACCTGTATCTGGACATGAGTGATGCCCCCGAGAGCGAATGATGAGATAAGATTCCTCGGCACTGCTGGTGCGAGGTTCGTCATGATAACCCAGTTCCGGTCTTCTGCCGGGACTGTCCTCTCTTTAAAAGGTACAAATATACTCATAGACCCCGGTCCCGGTACACTTGTGCGGTTCGCAACAGCCAGACCGAAGCTCAATCCCGCGAAACTCCACGGCATCATCCTCACTCATAAGCATTTAGACCATTCAAACGACGTGAACGTGATGATAGAAGCGATGACAGAGGGTGGCTTCAGGCACAGGGGCACTTTGATCTGCCCCAGGGATGCGATCGCAAACGGTGGTGAAGCGGTAGTCCTGGATTATTACAAGAAGCTACTGGATAGAATCGAGGTGATGAGTGAAGGCGGGGTCTACTCCGTCGGTAATCTGGAGATAAACACGCCTAAGAGGCACATTCATGGCGTCGAGACCTATGGATTGAACATAAGAGTGAGAGAGAGTGGAGCGAAGACGATAGTTTCCTTCATCTCTGATACACTCTATTTCCCCGGTCTGGAGGATTACTACGATGGTCAGGTACTCGTGATGAATGTGGCGATGTACAAGAGGAGGGAGGGGGTGGAGCATCTCTGTGTGGAAGATGCGATAAGAATAATAGAGAGGAGGAGACCGAAGGTGGCGATTCTCACACATTTCGGGATGACCATGCTGAGGAACAAGCCCTGGGAGATAGCACAACGGATAAGTGAGGAGACGGGAGTGGAAGTAGTAGCGGCACATGATGGCATGAAATTCGACCTTGGACGATTTTGAACCGATCAAATCTTTTAATTTTTAAGTATATCCACAATTATGGATAATGAGGAGCATAGAAATGAGATGAGAAACACAAGATTGAGATTGGTCCCGGTCATGGTTCTGGTCTCCTTCTCACTGGTCTCCCTGTCCACTATCCCCGCTGCTACTGCGGTGAAAGCAGTGATCGTCTCCGATGTCCGCGGTTTCAATGATTACATACCTGGAAGCACCACTCTCACCCACGGTAGCACGCTGAAAGTGTATGCGGGGATGGAGGATGTGAATTACGATGGCTTTGTGGCTGTCAAGTTCTTCTTCGTCATTAAAGATCCGAGGGGGCATGTAGTCGCTATGGATGATATGGAGGTGACACGCAGGGATTATGAGCGCGATGCATACGTGGTGTACACGAAGACAATCCCCTCATGGTGGCTGTATGGCGATTATCAGATGAAGATATACGCTTATAATCGCCTGGACAAGGCGAAGATAGACGAACTGGAGCGGAAGGTGGAGACACCAAATGCGCTGAGGGATATATTTAACACGGGTGAATTCGACGATCTGCGCGATTTCTTCGAGTCGGGTAGCGATGCCGAGGATATGGGAGTGGTGAAGCCGCTATCCGAGTCTTTAGAGGAGATAACGAGCATCAGATTCTCCGTACGTCAGCGCGTGAGCGTGCGCGAGGCGGCTCCTGCAGCAGGTGTGACTCCAGCCCCGGGGGCTATGCTCAGTGGCACGAACTTCCAGGTGACAGATATGTGGCTGGATAGATTTACAGTGAAGCCGAACGAGAGCGTGGGAATATCTGTGAGTGTGAGGAATACAGGTGCAAGGGGTACAGGGAAGATTGTACTGGTGATAAATGGAGAGAAAGAGGCAGAAGCTTCTCTCACTTTGGACCCCATGGAATCGAAGACACTTCATTTCTCCGTGACCAGGCGGTTACCCGGTGCCTACAAGATTACCATCCAGGGCACCGGTATAATCAGGTTCCTCTATGTGGAAGAGGAGGAGAAGGGTAGTGCCGGCGCTGAGGGTGGTGTGGCAGAGCAGTTGAAGAAGATGTCCGGGGGTGAGGGTGAGGCATCTCTATTCGGCGGTGTGAATAACTGGGTGTGGGGCATATTTAGCATTTATAAACAGAGAGTACGCACAGAGAAAGTGCTCTTATCTTCCGTATTTGACCTGAGCACGCACCAGATAAGCCTGACCAAAGTACTCTCCTCCTTTATCTTCTGATTTAAGTTAAGGCAGGAAATAAAAGGAGGGGGAGAGGGGAAACACAGTCACACTCTCTATTTATTCCATTTCTATTTAAGACCGTGTATCTCCGATATCTCCCCGACATGACAGACTGCACAATCCTTACCCCTGGAAAGGTGTATATTCACGAGATTCCCTTTACTTGCCTTTAATGGCTCGGGATAGCCGTGGCACATCTCACAGGTCGTACCTCCCGGTCCTTTCTTCGGTATCTTCGGTATCTTACCATGACATACCGCACAACCGACACTTGCAGGATGCACGGTATGCACGGTGGCATTTCCACGACCATGACACCCGCTTGCGAGATTGGGTTTGCCTTCATAGTCAAAGCAGCCGGGTTTGCCATTCACCAGCAGTCCACCCTTTACATGTGCCGTCAGATTCGCAGTTGATTCCCTCTTGTGGCACATGTCACAGCTCGTCTTCACCGGTGGTTTCGCTACCACTGGTGTTGGTGTTGGCGTGATAGCCGGTGCTGGTGTTGGCGTTACATGGGGTGTTACTTTCGGTGTCACTTCAGGCGGAGGAGTCACTTCAGGGGGCTTCTCCACACAGCCTGCCATTACTCCTATCAAAACCACTGCAATAACAGCCATAGCCACCATCAACTTCTTCATTTTACACCACTTAATATCCGTATTCGGTCATGTAAATAAAAACTTTTCGATTTTACCCTCCTCACTCCAGGCCCATCATCCGTAACGTTCAACCAGAATATCACCCATCTCCTGCTCGTAAGTATCATTCAAATACGCCATTGTACCACGGAGTATCCTGGTCGCCAGATATAAGAAGAGGGAGGCATAGAATAAGCAGGATAAGAAGAAGATAGAGATTATCCGCCTCATCTCCGCGTCCAATCCATCCAGCTCGGCTAAGGTATTATGATATAAGAGCAATTCACCTGCCAGTCTGTATCTCTGCGCTGCCATCTCAAGGTATCCCGCCGCAGTTTCGTAGCTGGTGGTGAAGGTATCATAGTTATAAGGATTCAGGAGCAGATATGTGTCCGCGCCCCAGAGTCTCACAAGGTCCCGGTCCCTGCTATCAGAGACGATGCTCTCCCCTCTTATGCGAAGGTCCGTTGCACTGCCCACCAGTTCGTCATGCCAGTCTATCATCTTGGACTTCTCATAGATGCATTCCAGCCTCTTCTCACGCTCATCGAGCAATCCATAGAGTGTTGCAGCATGCTGATAGCACAACGCGGATTCAAGCACGTTCTCATCATCCTTCAGCACATCTACATCATCTGAGGCATGCTCTAACGCCTTCTTTATCGCCCATGCACGTAGCTCAAGCTTCTTCGCTTCGTCGCTCAATACCTCCCTGGCTGTACCATCTGCATCGGCTGCGATCGCACAGGCATACTCAGAGATGGTATCATCATTCAATACCGAATTAGAGCTGATGGTGGATGATGAGACCGAAGCGGTCAATAAGCTCTCCACTGCCCGGTCATAATCTCTGTTCGCACTGGATATGATACCCTCATTCAATGCAGATAGCAGAGATAGTGTCGCTTTAATCAGCACGGGGATTTTACGCCAGTCTTCCACACCTATCTCCCTCTGCTCTACATTCTCCAATAGTGCAGCTCCATTCGATATTATGTCACCGGAGGATGGATAGCTTCGATACAGCTGGCTCCCTCTGAACGCATTCAGTTGCTGGAGCATCAGCGGGATGTTAAGAGGTACTATCTTCGCTCTTATCCGTAGTTGCTTGGGGGTTATCTCCCGTGCACTGATGTAATAAGACCACGAATATAGCCTGGGTACGGCTTCCAGACCTGGTGCGATCTTTATGGTGATGTTCCGCGATTCACCAGGGGGGATCACGAAGAAGTCATGCCTCTCCTCCAGCCAGTTACCATATTCATCTCTGGTGGAGAACCGGAGGTCACGGACTGGTTTATAGCGGTAATATTCAGTGAGTGTGAGATTCAGCGCTCGATGCTCGTATCCATGCTCTCTCAGCTCTAATGAGCCGAAGTCGATGGATGGTGGATGAGCTGAGAAATAAGGTGAGGAAGACGAGATATTGAAATCCACCGGCCATATTATCACCACGCTTATGCTCACATCCGCTCTGCCTGCTCTGCCTCCCTCCCCCTCTGCCTCTATGTGCAGATTCCATCTATAAGTGCCTTCTGGTGTATCATACGGTACAGTGATATGGAGTTTAAGCTCTTCAGTGCTTCTACCAGTGACGACAATCCTGCGAGGTGTATCTATCTGAATGTGGAACACCCCACTGCTGGTGGTGACAGGATAGATGCTCACTCCTACTGTCATAGGTTCATCACCCTCGTTCTTCACGGGTATATAGATATCCCTCTGGTAGTTCGGGACAGTCCCCCGTGGCTTATCGAACTTGAGCTTCAGCTCCTTTGTACGTGGTATCTCAGCCACAGCGAGCCGCGGCGGTCTCATTATCCGCGCTTTGACGGTTATTATGATTGTAGCTGGCTCCACACACTCACCCGTCGCAGCACAATTTACCATGAACTTCCATGTGTAGCGGTTACTGGCTCTGTGATAATCGGGCGCTCCGGGAGTGAGTGTGAAAGTAATATGAGCAGGTGCGGATTTGGAGACGGAGATAGCACTCTCTGGAGATGGTTTAACCCAGTGGTTCTCACCCGAGATCTGTGTGATTGTTATACCACTCACGGTCTTGAGCCCATACACTTCGCGTAATGTAATCTCCCGTGAGACCTTTCTAACAGAGCTGTGGACATCGCCAAAATCGAGCACACAAGATGAGGGCGATACAGTAATGCTCGCACAGTGGATTACCTGGATGGTGACGGTTTTTTTAACAGTTTCACCCGCGTTTATTTCGAGTGTATAAGTGCCTTCAGCTGCGTACTCAGAAGCCGAAATCGTGATTGCCCGTGATTCACCAGCGTTCAGTGTAACCTCGGAGGGGAAATTAAGAGCGCTGCAGTTAGAATATAGGTTCACTGTGATTCCGGTTTCACCCTCGTTGGTGATTGTAATGGGTGACTCAGCCGGTGCTGGGAAGACATCCCTGAGGTATATCTCCACAGTTGAAGGAGTTACAGAGATAGCAGATGATTCTCCTTCTGCCGCTGCACCTGTAGCTGTAGCTGTACCTGTACATCCCGCCGCTATTGCAATTATGCCTATCGCGGTGCATGCGAAGATAAGGATGGGCACCCTCTTCACTGACCTCAAACACTCAGCCCCAGCCTCATCCTCATCCCCATCCTCATCCTCAGCCTCAACCATCATAAACGAGTTCCTTCCCCAGCAGGGTATCTTCCAGCTCATCATGCCAGCGTGCAAAGTCCATCCAGAGGATGGCAGTAATAAATGATAGAGCGACGAGATAAAGGGCGACGACCTTGAGTGTATCGAGCATCAGCCGGCGGTAAACAGCTTCTATCTCCGCCTCTTGCACCTTCACCCTCTCCAGCTCCTCATCCTCATGCTTCGCGTATAGCGCCTTCGCATGCTCGAACGAATCGCGTGCCTTTATTATCTCCATGAAAGGAGCGCCGAATAATGCCGACCTTGAATATCTGGCTTGCTGTAGATGCTGCCCGTAGCTACGCATATACTCACCGGCTCGCTTCATATCCCTCCTGTATATGTGCTCATCCCGCCTCGCCTCGAACTCCATTCGCGTGGCGTCACCGGGCATTCCACCCAGTTTATATGTGGCTGCACTTATATACTCGTATTCGATCTTCAATCTTGTCTCCCCGGTACGGGCTGCGATGGTCTGAAAGAAGAGCCCCTCCTGCCTGTAAAACCGCTTGAGTGCGAGTTCTAAAAGCAGTGGTATCCCGTTCCTTTCCGGTGTCTCATATCCTCTGAGCCTGTATATGGAGTGATTAATCGCTTCTGCTTTATCAAGCGCGCTTATATGCGCTGATGGCTCTTCACTCGAGCTCAGCATGGTCATCGCTTCAAACTCGTTGATTATCTCTATGAGGAGATTCACCCAGTTTCCAGTCTCAGTGCTCACCTCATAGCCGGGCATACTCTGAATCACCGCCTGTGTCTTCGCCTTTGCAAGTGCTAATTCGCCGTAGTTACTGAATAGCTCCGCCTTATTATTATCCTCATCCATTGATATTATACTGCGGAGTAGTACCCGTTTCAGCTCGTCCGAGCATGATACGGATGGTATATGCACCATCAGAAGCAAAAGCAATATCATCACCACTGCCACTCCCGCTGTTACCGCGGCTGTGCCCGCACTCCCCTTCCTCATCATCCCCATCCCATATTTATGGTATGTGCGATAAGCTTTTAATGATATGACCTACCTCTGCCTCGGGATAGGACCTGCAGGAAGTGGTATACTCGGTGATGTGCTGGCATATAAGGAGGTAAGGCGGGATAGACCGGTGTTAATCAGGTTAAGGGGCGGAAATGGAGGGGAGTACAAGGAGTACAATAAGATTAAGGAGCGATTGAGGCGTGCAAAAGATGCAGGAGCGGATTTCATACTCGTATCCGCTGAACTCAGTGGGGATGTGGTACACCGGATAGCGGCACTCATCTCCGAGATGGAGCTAAAGGCGCTGTTCATCACTGTTCTGCCTGCGAAGCGGCGACAGAGGAGTGAGAATTTAATAACCGCGTTCTACACACTGGAGAAGCTTAAGGAATTTGTGAACAGCTTCATTATCGTGGATAACCAGAGGATAGCGCATCTTCCAAACTTTGAGGAGTACTATCCGCATTACAACCGGTATATAGCATCATGCATTGTGGATATCCTCGCGGGGTTGAGAGGTGGTAGCTCGGCAGCAATGAATGTGGACAGACTGCTGAGCATTCTCTCATTCGGTGACGAGCCGGGGTATGTGGCATTATCGAGAGCTTCTGAGCTCACAAAGGGCTTGCCTGGCTACATCATACCCTTTTTGAGGCATAAACCGCTCGACCTCAGGACCCTCATCAGGATATCACGTGAGAAGCTGAGCATTGCCGAAGCACCACTGAGCAGTGAGAGGAGTATCACATTCCTGCGTGTGCCGGAGTACTATATCAGGAGGGAGGCGGTGGATAAGGAACTGGTGGAGGAGTACATGCTCATGTATACCAGGGAATGCTATCTGGCAGTGTGTCCCACGAAGCGGAATATAGCCTCGGTCACAAGCCTCTTCATTTACAGGTTCGAGCAGTTGAAGCGCCTGAGGGAGCTGAGGGGACTCGCACATGGTGAGAGCGATGAGGGGATACAGGTACATGAATAGGGCGGGTATAAGCATACTGGTACCGGTGGCATTCCTGGCTCTGATTGCCATCGCCATCTTCATCCTCTATAATACCGGGTCTGACCTCGCAATCACCGTCATCCTCATCTTCATCCCCGTGATGATAGGTATTTCATTCCTGACGCGATACCTCGTGACGGTGCGGCGGGAGAGCATAAGGGAGCAGGTGATGGTGCGGGACATCAGGACTATTGCAGACCGGTATATAGAGCAGATGCGAATACTCCGCGATCTCGAGCAGAAGTACGGGATAAGCACAAAGGAGTTCAGAACCGATCTGGAGAAGGTGAGAGAGAGCTTAGCAGAGCTGGGATGTAAGATCACCGGGCAGGTGCGGGTGAGCGTAGAGCGTGCACGTGCGAAGAGGGTAACCTTTGCTGATGTGGAATGGGTGAATAAGATGCTTCAAGAGATAACAGAGCGACATGGGATGGTGCTCGGGTCGAGATTGCTCGAGCGATGTGAGGAGTATCTGGGAGCTCTGGACGCGCTCAGGAAAGCGGGTTACATGGATATAAGCGCCCAGATAGAGCAGATGGGAGATAAGGTGGCGGATAGGGGTATAATGGAGAAGGAACTGCTTGAACTCACCATGTTCATGAACGAAGTGACCTCGCTCATGGAAGAAGCGCTGATGATATGCATGAGGACTGCAATGGAACTGGAAGTGGAAGCACGTGAGCACTTGAACGCGGATACCGCCAGGCTCAGGACTGATATAAAGCTCGTGGAGCATAGCATAGAGCATGGTAATTACGATAACGCGGTGAAATTATTGAAGAACGTGATGGTGCAGTTGAGCGGGCTATTGAGAGATGAATTCCAACTCTATAGGGGAGAAGCACTCGCGCTGGCTGGCGTAGTGGAGGATATCTCACCCTCTGATGCCGGAGTGAAATCGCTGAAGGAGCGTATAGAGGAGTGCAGGGTGCCTTCGCAGATACTTAAGTTACGGAATTATGGACAATCACTGAAGGAACAGGCAATATCCCTGATGGAGCAGCTCTATAACCGGATATTCGAGCTGGAAGGGGAGATACAGTCAGCGAACCCGGGGACAGATGCGTATCCCGTGGAGTACTGGTCCAGGGATAAGCTAAGCGAGATAGAGGAGTTACGAGCGATGGAGAAAGAGGTTGAAATCGGTAATTTCGTGCGCAGATACAGGCTCCTCGCCTCTGATGCCCTCTCGAGGCTGGAGTATGATTCAGAACGGCTGGAGTATATAA
>JAODGR010000037.1 GCA_025464275.1 Methanosarcinales archaeon | reverse complement strand
TGGTGGATGTGAGGAGGGGAATGGGGAATGTGAGGAGGGGGTAGGGGATGATATGACATGATGATGAGTCCAGATATTCATATTTATCTCTACCTCGTTAAGGCGGTGGCTCTCATTACTCTCGGAGTGATCATTGCGAATATAGTGCTGGAGAGCAACCTGTTGATGAGATGGGTGCTATTACCGGTGATTGAGCCCCTATGCCGTGCATCCAGGCTGTCTAAGGAGTGTATACTCGCCCTCTTCACATCCTTCTTCAATCCCACCGCAGGCAAATCCACACTCGCAGGATTCTATCACGCAGGTAAAGTCAGTGATGATGAGACGATAGTCACGGTGGTGATGTCTACATTTCCCATAGTGGCAGGAGAATCGCTATTCCGGGTTCAGGCACCTATTGCACTTGTACTCCTGGGTCCGTTCATAGGTGGCATTTATATCGCACTCAATTTCCTATCCGCCTTCATCCAGAGCTTCGCCGCACTCCTCTATTCCAGATTCCATTACCATGGATATCAGCGCCATCCTGTGGTTGAGCGCATAAATGGGGGAGGAGCCGGGGGCATGGATGGAAACGGGAGTGTGGTCACCGCACTGAGGAAATCGGTCACCACATTGAGGAGGATAATACCCATCATGGTGGTATCGTTTCTATGCATAGACCTGCTCTTCCAGCTGGGGGTGATGGATTATATCAGCCTCCTCTTCGACCCGGTAATGATGATTCTGGGCTTGCCGGGTGAGTGCATCGCAGTGCTATTATCTGACTTAGCTCATTTCTCCGCGGGTTATGCTACTGTTGCAGCGCTACTCAATAATGGCGTGGTCGATGCGAAACAGGCTATCATCACACTGCTCACCGGGAGCATGCTGATAATCATTATGATATACCTCAAATATAGCATATCCATGTATGTGGCACTGTTTGGGCGACTCGGGATGAAGATAAGCATTGTCAATCTCACATGCAGCATCGTCTCAAAGATATTCATGATTCTCCTTGTGATGGCACTGATGTGAAATATTTATATTTTGATACCAGGCTGGATAGAGTGTTATTGCTACCTCGTGATGATAACGAATTTCGAAGCTATGGATTCAAGATTCGAAGCGCTCGTCACACCTCTATAACAAATGTCTCTCCTTCATCTGTCCCTGTTCTCTCCTTACTCACACCTTCAAACCCTTCAAACCCCTCTCTACCCATCAATGCATATGTGAGCTTCTTGCCCTCCTCTACCCCCGGCTGGTCGAAGGCGTTCACATTCAGTAATTCACCCATAACCATCGTAACCACCTCAAAGAAGAACATCAATCCGCCAAGATTGAACGCACTTATCTCAGGCAGGATTATCGTCTTATTCGGACGTTTATGGCTGGTCAGTGCTGCCTGGGTGGCAAATTGCTCTGTTTTTATCAGTTCCTCCAGTGTGTGCCCACCAAAATATTCCAGTTCGTTATATCCCTGGAAATCACCTATTTCAGAGCGTGGCAGCTCTATCTCATTCCCGTATCTCTCCACCCTGATAAACGTGATGGTCTTATCGAAGGGACCTTCATTGAAGAGTTGAAGCAGGGAATGCTGGTCCGTAGCGCCAATGGCTTTCAGAGGCGTACTCCCCGTATTGACTATCTTATCATCCCTGGTCCTCTCTTTACCCAGGCTCTCCGCCCACAACTGCATGTACCAGTTAGCGAAATGGCGAAGTTTTCGTGAATATGGCATCAATACCGAGATATTATACCCCTTCTCCATCGAGAGATATTCCAGCGCTGCGAAGATATAAGCAGGATTATGCCAGATGTCTCCCTCTTTGCATACCTTATCCATATACTGTGCACCGTAAAGCAGTTCTTTAATGTCTATTCCCAATACGGCAGCGGGGAAGAGCCCGGCGGGTGATAATACGGAGAACCTGCCACCCACACCCTTTGGTATCGCCAGACAGCGAATACCTTCTCGCTCTGCTATTTGCTTCAGCACTCCATCACCTTCGTCTGTGGTGATAACAAAGTGCCCGGGATATTCACTCCCGATGGCTCTTTTCATCAGAGAATGCCACTTCACGAAATTAGCCATGGGCTCAGGTGTGGCGCCTGATTTGCTCACCACATTTATCAGTGTCTTCTCCATATCGAGGATATCAATGAGCCCTGCTGTCTCATCCGGGTCACAATTATCGAGCACGAAGAAGCGAGGTCTACCGCCCCTCATTGCCGCGGGTAACAGGTTGTGGTAGGGGTGGCACAGGGCAGTATGGAGTGCAACACTGCCCCAGCTGGAGCCACCGATCCCGATGAGCAGGAAATTTTCATATTTTGATACCTCTTCTTCACTCGCTATGGATAGAATCTCTTCCACCTGCTTATGGTTATAAGGCAGGTTCAGGAATTGTAATCGTCCCTCGGCTCTATCTATCCTCAATTTCTCCTCTATCTCCTCTATCCGGTCGCTCATCTCCTCTATTGCCCTGATACTGATGCCTCTCGCTCCTATACGGGATTCCATCATGTTACTGAAATCCAGCTTCATCAGGCTCATCTTCTCACTCCCTGCCTCTCTTCATTACTTCACTATCTTACTTATGTCAATCTCGATGATATCCTCTGCACCGAGTGCCTTCAATCTGGGTATCAGGATATTCACCTCCTTCTTCCTCACCACCGTCTCCACGGCATAATATCTACGCGCTGCACCATTCTCTGAATCATAGAGTCGGGCTATCGTCGGCTTCTTCATTGCAGGCAGTGCGGATACGACGTCCTTCAATTTCTCATCAGCGACGTTCATGCTCAGTAACACCCTTCCCCGTGCCTCCATTACACCACTCAGGAGTGTTTTTATCTCCTCTATGTCACGCCTCTTCACAGGGTCACGCCACGAATCCTTATTCGCTATCAGCTTCGTTGAGGATTCGAGGATGGTATGAATAATGCGCCAGTTATTCTTCCTGAGTGTCTCGCCAGTCTCCGTGAGCTCCACTATCGCATCCATCATGTCCTTCGCCTCCGTAGCGCCATAGGAGAAGAAGATCTGCACGGGAATGCCGAGTTTATCAAAGAACGCCTTTGTAATGTTGGGATATTCGGTACTGATTCGGCTATTGGGCTTCATATCCCTTGCAGTTTTTATATCCGCCCTATCTGCCTGCACCGCGAGTACAATCCGCACTTTACCGTTCTTCTCCACACTCTTACTATAGCTCAGGTCTGCTATCTCCACCACATCCGCACCTCGCTCCTCTACCCAGTCCTTACCTGTTATCCCTATATCAAAATACCCCTCCTCCACATACACCGGTATCTCCTGAGGTCTCAATATCTTCACCCTCTCTATCCTCGGGTCATCGATTCGGGGATTATACTCCCTGCTTGTTACTCTTATCTCCAGGTCTGCCTGTTTGAATAATTGCAGGGTCTGCTCCTCCAAACTCCCTTTTGGTATTGCTATACTGATCATCTTCTCTCCTTTACCCTCTTACCCTCTTACCTCTTACCTTCTTCCTCTCTTCTCCTGATTCCTCTCCTCTGCCAT
Organism: Methanosarcinales archaeon; assembly: GCA_025464275.1. Classification (GTDB taxonomy): domain Archaea; phylum Halobacteriota; class Syntropharchaeia; order Alkanophagales; family Methanospirareceae; genus G60ANME1. Next base: position 2,867 of record JAODGR010000037.1, on the reverse strand, counting down.
GCCTCCTGCCTTCCATTAATTGATACCATACCAAAGCTCTACTTCACTTCTCCGCAGTGATATTTTAGATAATGAGGAAAGTGAAATATATTATTGTATCATGATAAAAGTGGAGATAAGGAAGGCATCAGAGGGCGATTTACCCAGTATCGTGAAGATATGGCAGAGGAATATAAAGACATTGAATACTTTCTCTGATATCGCCAGGTTATACCGCTATTTCAGTAGATATTTCTTCATCGCCGTTATTAAAGAGCCAGAGCCGAACTCGGGCGAGTATGATAAAGATAAAATTGATAACATCATAGGCTTTGTGGCAGGTGCATTGAGGGATGGGCATGGGCATGTCTCAGGGCTCGCAGTGGAGCGGAGATACAGGAGGAAGGGAGTAGGGAGTAGTTTATTGAGGCGGCTGTATGAGGAATTCCGTAACGAAGGCTTCGAACGCGTTACACTCGAAGTGCGGATGAGTAACAAGGATGCGATAAGGCTATATGAGGACCATGGCTTTAAACCCGCCTTCATCATCCATGGCTATTATGCTGATGGTGAAGATGCGATACTGTATGAGAAGAGGCTCAGCAGAGCTATGGGGGTACAGGAGCCTGCACCTGCATATACAACCCGGGCACCCAGATGAAAGGTGTGAGTGGAGATGAAAGTCATATTAGCCACGGGTAGGCGAGCAGAGCGGCTGGTCCGTGAGGTGGTAAACGGACTGAGTGGGCTGCAGTGTGAAGTACTCACTCAGGACCTGGATATTGCCGCATTCTCCACCCCAGGGTCGTTGAGAAGAGCCCTGGCTACATACCATGGTAAGGAGTGCTCGGACCTCATTCTGGTCTCAGGACTTTGTAAAGCCGATTTCTCCCGTTTAGAGCATGAATTGAAGATACCCATCCGATTAGGACCCCGAAATGTGTATGACCTCCCGGAAACATTACAATTCGTGGATAAGATGGACCTTTCGGCTCGAATACCCGCAGACCTGCTACTGGCAGATAAGAGGCGGGAGAATGCGAGACACCTCCTGCAGTCAGCCGAGGATAGAGCGAAGGGTAAGTTCATCCTCCGGGGCATGAAGATAGGTGGAGGCGCGAGGATGAAGGTCTGTGCAGAACTTGTGGATGCTACCCTGATGGATGATGCGGAGATACAACGCAGAATGGAGTATTTCATCAATTCTGGTGCCGATATGGTGGATATTGGCGTTCATATAGGAGCAAAACCGGCTGAAGTGAGGAGAGCGGTAAAGGCTGCTCGCTCTTTCGCACCTGAGCTCCCCATCTCCGTTGATACCATGGAGCCTGAACTTATACTCGCAGGTATAGACTCTGGTGCCGATATGGTGCTCAGTCTCAACAGTGTGAATATCGAAGCTGTGGGTGATGCAGTAGCAGGGGGAGATATAGCGACAGTTGTCGTGCCAGACCATCATGTTCGCTCCTCATCCTCATCCTCATCCTCGTCCTTATCCTCCCTCTTTACCAACCTGAATATCGCGCGTGAGATGGGGATCAGGCGCATAATTGCAGATCCTGTTCTGGACCCCATAGGGTATGGGCTGGGCGAATCACTCCATAGATACTGCCTCTTCAGGTTGCTGGACAGGAGGACACCGCTATTCTTCGGCGCGGGTAACGTCACCGAACTTATAGATGCCGATTCCACGGGAGTGAACGCCCTTTTAGCTGCTATTGCCTCAGAAATAGGTGCAGACATCCTCTTCACACCTGAATACAGTGATAAGACGCGTGGAAGTGTGAAGGAACTGCGAGTGGCATCGGAGATGATGATGCTCGCGAAAGCTCGCAGCAGTGCGCCCAAGGACCTTGGACTTGATCTCCTCATCATGAAGGAGAAGAGGAGCAAGCCGGTACGGAGGCTATCGGGGAATGAAGGGCTTATAGAAGCGGAATCGTCGAGAAGGTGGCATCTTGACCCCCGCGGGTCGTTCAGGATAGCCCTCGTGGAGCTCGATGGCAGACGAGTGATATGCGCAGAGCATCAACCCTCAGGCAGGCGAATAACGGGCATAAATGCAAAAGAGGTAATGGATACTATCCTCCGGTTGAATATGGTCTCGTTGGTGGAACATGCAGCATACCTGAGCAGGGAATTGACGAAGGCTGAGCTCGCACTGCGGCTGTGCAGGAGCTATGAGCAGGACAGGGCGGTGTTGAGTGTTCAGTTATAGCTGCCCCTTATATCTTTATCATGACCTCCATCGTGGTATCTATCAGTTTATCGAAGTTTAATTTCCTGTCCCATCCCTGACGCTCAAAGATGTTCATGAAGCCAACGCCGATGACTTTCGGGCGGTCATCGCCTGATATCTCCTCGATCATGCGAATAACATCCTCCGGGGGGCATCCGAACTTGGGCATCGCCAGTCCACCGAGCACAACGACCGCGCCGGGGTTATTTGGGTCACCCTTCTCATCTACTACGCTATATCCTATATTCTCTATCTTCTTTATCCTCCTCGTCTCCTCCACCATCGCTCTCGGTACGTACAGCATCTCGAAACCCCTGTCACGGACTGTATAGGCAAGCAGTTCGATGAACGGAGTGCAAACAGCGACCGAGCCAGTGAAGACCACCTTCGCACCGTCCTTTATATCAGCCATACAATCTCTAAATGCACCCGTGAAGCCGGGTATTCCACTCCTCTTCTCCATTTCACCTCACCTTCTTTGTAGGACTCAGCACTTTAAAAAACTTGTTTTTCGGGAACATGAGTGGTCAAAGGCGACAGAGACAGAGATAGAGATATATATCCATGTGAGTAATAGGGAGATAAGGAGTCAGCCGGATGGCTCACAGGCGAGGGCGGGGGAGGGGCGATGGCTGTAGATGGTGATGTT
>JAODGR010000029.1 GCA_025464275.1 Methanosarcinales archaeon | reverse complement strand
CTTTTTATACCGTATCTCACTTTTACTGCCACTCCATGCTCAAATACTCTCATCTCCTCCGGCGATAACATCGCCTTCCCCGTTGCTAACAGGTTATCATGCTCATCCACCAGTATGACCTCATCGTATGCCCTTATCTCAGGGTCAACCTCTATCACATGCTTGCAGAACGCCGTACCTCCCGCTCTTATGAATTCACTCACCGCATCACTCATGACGACCCGCATCCGTGGATATGGGATGAATCGCCGTAGCCGCTGGGCACCTTCAATACCGAGTGTGAGCAAGCCATCAACACTCCTCAAGGTCGCTATACGCCTGCCACTATCACTGTCTCTTATCTGTGATACCCGCCCGCTCCTCGTGAACATGAATTCCACACACTCCGGTGCAGGGAAGAGTGCAATACCCGCACCGGAACCGAACTGGAAATCGGCAATCACCCGTACCTTCTTTAATAGCCTGTTCATTTTGTCAGGAATCCATAGACCGTCTCTGCTGCTTCCACCACACGTGGACCCGCACGGTCGATTATATCACCATCAATTATATAAACTCTGTTATTCCTCACTGCATCCACTATCTCCAGTCGCTTATCGCCCATTATCTCCTCATATGCCTGGCTCATGCTCCCCATACCACTATCACATATGATCACCTGTGGATTTTTCTTTATCAGCTCCTCAGTACTCATCTGGAAATAGCCTGTTTTATCAGCTGCGATGTTCCTGCCACCTGCAATCTCTATTATCTCATTCACAAATGTCTCATTGCCGGCGGTGAAGAAGCCTCCGATATCATAAAAAACCCATGGTTTACCACCCCTCCTCTCCACTTCCGCCTCTGCTTCTGCCCTTATCGCATCCAGGTGGCTCTTAATCTCAGCAACCAAACGCGAAGCATTCTCCTCCTCTCCCGTTATCCTGCCCGCCAGTCTTATATCCCTCAGTATACCACTGACATTCCTGGCGTTCATGCACACCACCGGTATACCCAGCTCTTCCAGACGACTGACTGTCTCTTTACCGTTCAAGCCGCAGCCAAATGCGATGTCAGGCTTCAGAGCAATCACTTTCTCTATGCTTATTGTAGCAACACCGCCCACCTTCGGGCGCAATTCCGCATCTGGCGGATAGTTACTGTATTCGGTCACCCCCACAACCCTGTCACCGGCACCGATGGCGAAGAGTATCTCGGTATTCGCAGGTGAGAGGGAGACAATCCTCGCTGGTACACCCTCCAGTGATATCTCCCGCCCAAAATCGTCTACCACGCTCAGAGGCATCTGCGCTGGAGCTGGAGCTGGAGCTGGAACCTGAACTTCTCCGCCGTGGTAATGGAGATATGAGAAGGTGATTATAGCAGCCAGAATTAGCGATACCGATATACATGCGGCGATGATTACCTTCTTCTTCCGCTGCTCCTGCACTCTCATCTCCCCTCCTATCCTTGTTTTATTTCTGACCTCACACTATATAAAGGTCTCTTTATGGGTAACATGTATTACCTATCTGTAACCTCTGTATTATAGCTACGCGTATGGTATGGTAAAGGTAAATAATAAACGAGAGATTGAAGGATAGGGGGTATTAGGGGAGGAGAAGAGAGAGGAGATGAGCGAGTATAGCATGCGGTTTATAGAGGACCTGGGTGAGACAGGACTGATAGAGCGAATAAGTAAGCGATTCAAGACCGGAGCTATAGCAGGGGCAGTATGTGGTGCATGTATAGCGGCGGGTGCGGGTGAAGATGACTGTGCACTCATAGACATGGATGCGGCAAGGGCTGTGGTAGGAGCAGGAGCAGAATACAGGTATCTCGTTATTACCACCGATACAGTACAGAAATCCACTCACTTCCCGAGGGGCATGTCACCTTTCCAGATGGGCTGGACCGCGGTTGCTGTGAACCTGAGTGACATAGCAGCGATGGGCGCCCACCCGTTTGCATTTGTGATTGCCATGGGCATTCCGGAGCATACAGAGCTGAGCGCTCTGGACGAGGTGGTATCGGGGATAGAGGCATGTGCATCTGCGTATGAGCTTGCGGTGGTAGGTGGCGATATAACAAGGAGCAAAGAGCTCATCATGACCGGTACATGCCTGGGATTTGCAACCACCCCGGTGAAGAGAGACAGTGCCAAACCCGGTGACTTACTTTGTGTGACAGGTACACTGGGAAATGCCGCTGCGGGGTTGAAGATGATAGAAGGGGGCATGAAATTCTCGCCCGATATCGAATCCGTAGCGAAGAGTGCTCTATTTCAGCCCGTACCACGAGTGAGAGAGGGTATAGCCCTTGCCGATTCCGGAATGGTCACTTCGATGATGGATATAAGTGACGGTCTCGCTCTCTCACTCGCGGAACTGGGGAGGAGGAGTCATGTGGGGTTTGAACTGTATGAGGATAAAATCCCGGTATTGAGTCACGAAGTGCCACGTGAACTCGCGTTATATTATGGCGGGGACTATGAATTGCTCTTTACACTGGATGCTGGGGCTGGGACTGGGGAAGAGAAGCTTAAGGAGCTGCAGAGTGAGCTGGGGGTGAATGTAAGTATTATCGGCAGGGTGATGCCAGAGGAAGCGGGTATATACTTTAAAAAGGGCACAGTCAGGGAAGAAATAGCTATAAAAGGTTACCAGCATTTTTCTATCTTAAGCTCTAATGATGGAGGGTGGAATAACAGGAATGGATAATAAGGAGAAGAAGCCGCTGAGCACATTAAACAGGAACAGAAATAGGAACAGGAACAGGAATAAGCCTGAGGAACTCGCACTGGAATACCACTCCCGGTATAGGGGAAAAATAGAGACGGGACTGAAGGCTCCGGTTACGAGCTATGATGACTTCGCGATATGGTACACACCGGGCGTGGCGGAGCCGAGCAGGGAGATAAGTCTCGATAGAGAGCGAGTATATGAGTATACAAACAAGGGCAATTCCGTGGCAATAGTGACGGATGGTACGCGTGTACTGGGTTTAGGCGATGTAGGACCCGAAGCCGCACTGCCTGTGATGGAAGGCAAGGCGATGCTATTCAAATATCTGGGTGGTGTGGATGCTTTCCCTATTTGTGTAGCAACGAAGGACGCAGAGGAGATAATAAGGGTGGTGAAATGGATAGCTCCATCATTCGGCGGTGTGAACCTGGAGGACATAGCGAGTCCGAAATGCTATTACATCCTCGAACGATTGAGAGCGGAGTTGACCATCCCTGTGTGGCATGATGACCAGCAGGGTACTGCACTGGTGATACTCGCAGGATTGATCAACGGACTGAAGGTGGTGGGTAAGAAGATGGAGGATATAACCGTCTCATTAATAGGTGCAGGTGCGGCGAATATGAACGTAGCACGATATCTCCATCTCGCGGGTGTGAAGTGGGGTAATATGATAATGGTGGACAGCAGGGGGATACTGAATCCCGCCAGGGAGGATTTAAGAGGTGAGAGTGGTAATGGTAACAAATGGGAGATGTGCAGGCTGACGAACAGTGAGTGCAGAAGTGGCGGTATAAAGGAGGCAATGTACCACTCCGATGTCTGTATCGCACTCTCTACCCCTGGACCGGGCGTGATAAAGAAGGAGTGGGTGGCGGATATGGCGGACGATGCAATTGTGTTTGCATGTGCGAATCCGGTACCGGAGATAATGCCACCGGAGGCGAAGGAAGGTGGCGCAAGGATTGTGGCTACCGGACGCTCGGACTTCCCGAATCAGGTGAATAACTCCCTTGGCTTTCCCGCCGTATTCCGCGGCGCACTCGATGTTCGTGCATCGCGCATAACCGATGGGATGTGCATAGCGGCGGCATACGCCATTGCGAGCTATGCGGAAGAGCAAGGTCTGAGCGAGGATTACATCATACCGCGCATGGGCGAGCGGGAGATGTACGTGCGTGAAGCGGTAGCGGTGGGCATGAAGGCGATGGCAGAAGGTGTTGCCATGGTCCAGCTGAGCGAAGCGGAGCTGGAGGATGAAGTGCGAGAGAGGATGGATATTGAGAGATGAAGATTACATTCAGAGATGGACGTACCACGGAGGCAGAACTCGTTACCGGACGCACAATTTTAGAGTATCTCCAGGAGCTTGGGATAGAGATAAATGCTTCCTGCGGCGGTGAGGGCAAATGTGGTCAGTGCCTGGTTGAGGTTGACGCCCCTCACGGTGCTATATCGCCCGTAACGAGTATAGAACAGAAGTTTATCAGGGGCGAGAAGCAGCGACTCGCATGTCAGGCACGGATATTGCGGACTGACGAGCCGATATATGTCAGTGTTCCGGAGAGGGTGTACTACGTTCTGGAGTCCGGGGAGTATAAACAGATACCAATAGAGCCGTGTGTAACCCGTGAAGGAGCACGTGTGTACTACAACTCCACTTATATAGGCGATTATAAGGGTGCGATATACGGGCTCGCGCTCGATATCGGTACCACCACACTCGCCGCCTACCTGGTTGACCTGGAGACCGGGGGCGTGGTCGCAACGATATCAAGGGAGAATCCACAGACAAAATACGGTAATAACGTGATTTCCAGGATTGAATACGCCAGGAGGGGGCATGATAGACTGGTGAGGGAGATAAGAGCCGCAGTGAATGAGATGATTGGTACCCTGACCACGACCGTGAACAGGAAGGTGAAGAAGAAGATCACCGGTGGAGCAAGTAGGGATGAGGTGTATGAACTGGTGGTGGTGGGCAATTCAGTGATGCGGGACCTCTTCTTCGGGTTATCCGTGGAGTCACTGGGTAAGAGCCCCTACGAACCTGAGAGTACAGACTCCATACTCAAAAAGGCGAGAGAACTACAGATCACGATGAATCCAGAAGCAAGAGTTTATGGGCTCCCACTGATTGGCAGTTTCATCGGCGCTGATGCACTCGCAGTGGTACTGGCAACTGAGATGTACATGAGCGAGGGGATATCTCTGGCGATAGATGTGGGGACGAACACTGAGATTGTACTTGGTAACAGAGAGCGCTTGATTGCCACTTCCGCAGCTGCAGGACCGGCATTTGAGGGCGCCAGCATCTCCTGTGGGATTGGTGGTGTGAAAGGGGCGATAAAGGAGGTGCGAATAAGGGATGGTCAGATTGAATATGAGACGATAGGCGGTCTTCCACCTGTGGGAATCTGCGGCTCTGGTCTGATAGACGCCCTGGCTGAGCTACTGGAGCAGGGGATGATAGATGGCAGGGGCAAATTCAGGACCGGGGATAAGGAATTGCGAATAACAGAAGACATCAAGCTATTGGAGACGGATATAGACCAGTTAAACCTTGCCAAGACGGCTGTCGCTGTCGGTGTAAGGGTTCTGCTCGATAGATACGGCATCTCCTTTGAGGATATAGACCGGTTATTACTCGCAGGTGGCTTCGTTAACTTCACAAATACCGAGAATGCGATACGCATAGGACTCCTGCCACCCGTTGCCCGGAATAAGGTGAAGAAGGTGGGTAACGCCGCGCTGGAGGGTGCCAGGCAGGTCCTGGTCTCGAGGGTGAAGCGAAAAGAAGCAGAAGAGGTGGCGAAGCGGATAGAGCACATAAAACTGGAAGAAGAGCAGGATTTCATGGAGAAGTTCGTCACTGAGCTGTATTTCCAGAATTATCTCGATTGAGCTGTGAATAAACCGACTCCACCTTCTGGTTCATGGTTCCTCGTTTATCTCGCCGCTCGTCTATCCTCAAACTTGTAACCACACGCTTTGCACCGCGTTTGAAGACCGATTCATGCACCGCTCTGAACGCCTTCAAGACCTCTTCTATATCCTCGGATTCGAATATCGTACCCATCGCGGTAAGCTGTGGTCTCAAGCCCAGATTCTTCAATTCCTCCACCGCTGCTGCTACGTATTCACTCACCCCTGGTGTACCCGTGCCTATCGGGATGACCGTGATCTCTGCGATTATCATGAGAATGCCCTCACCAATTTCAACATTCTCATTACTGTATATCGCTTCCGGTCCTCCTCACGCTCCTGATAGGTTCTTATCGCTCTGAGCAGGTCTATTCTCCTGAACTCAGGCCAGAAAGGAGCGCAGAAGTATGCGGCACATTCGTTGCCCAGTGCCTGCCAGGGCACGAAATTGCTCAGTCTCATCTCACCCCCGGTCCTTATAATCAAATCCACCGCCGTCTTCAATCCCTCCTGACACTGAGACTGACCCAGCTCCAGCTCCTCTCCACCTTCTATCATGTATAGATGCCGTGATATAGTCTCCTCGGTTATTTCATCCGCAGATAACAGCCCCCTCTTCACCTGATTCGCAATCGTCCGCACTGAATCCACTATCTCCATCCTGCCACTGTATGCCACCGCGATAAACAATCTGAACTGCCTGTATCGCTCGGTTGCACGCTCTGCTCTCTTTATCGCCTCTCTTACACTCTCAGGTAGCAGGTTGAGGTTACCTATCGCTCTCACACGTACACCGCGGGTGTGTACACGCTCATCCATGCTTATCTTCTCAAACTCGGTGCGCATGAGTTTAAATAGCTCCTGCTTCTCCTCCTCCGTCCTGCGGAAGTTCTCACGTGAGAATGCGTATATCGTGAGCTGTTTTATCCCGAGATCAAAGCACCACTCGATCACACGCTCGGTCACACCCGCGCCATAAAGGTAGCCATGCGGTGTAGAAACACCTATCTTCCTTGCAAATCGCCTGTTACCGTCCATGATTATTGCCACATGCTCAGGTAAGTTCCGGGCGAGTATCTCTTCCTCCAGCATCCTCTCGTACTCCCCGTACACTCTATCACGGAGCCAGTTGCAGAGCCTCGCAACTCCACGCTTCATCTATCTCGCTGACACCCCCTCTCCTCTACCCTCTCCGAAGTCCATCACCTTCGTCTTCAGCTGTGATAGCTCCACGAGTGTGGCACACCCAACAACGGGATTTATACCCCTCTTCTTCTGATACTCCGTCTGTGACTGCCATGCACCGGAATTTATCAGCAGGACATCACGATAACGGGCAATTCCGAGTGTATGTGTATGCCCGCAGTGGATTATATCAGGTACGGGATTTATCACGCCGTAATCATTACCGTCCGGGATAATGGATACATTATTACCATATATCGGTGCTATATGCCTCCTCCTCAGCATCTCTACCATCATATCCTCAGGCTTTGAATAACTCAGGCGCGATACGGCATTAACGAAGTCATCAAATGATTGACCGTGGTATATCAAGACCGTCCTGTCTCCTATCCTTATGTATGCAGGGTTGCTCACGAAGCATGTATTGGAGTTGAAGAAGCGTTGAAAATCACTGTACAGTGGCGGTTGCGGCTCCGCACTCCGCACTGCATCGTGGTTACCGGGTGCCACCACCACATGGATATCGCCCGGTATAGAGGCTAAGCATCGTGCTGCTACCTTATACTGCTCTTCTATATCTGTGATTTCCAGGTCGCTCTCCTGTCCCGGGTAGACTCCTATCCCATCCACGATATCGCCCGCAACGATAAGATAGCCGATGTTGATGCTCCTGGCTTCTTCACTCAGCCAGTCCACGAAGCTATACCACGCATCTTCACGAAAAGTCCTGCTCCCTACATGCATATCTGATATGAAGACGGCGTGCACGGGTACAGCTTCAGCTTCAGCTTCGGCACCGGTACCGGTACTGGAGTGGGAGTGGGAAATGGAAGTGGATTCAAGCGGTACATCGGGGTATACCAGCCTGCTGGCAAATAGATAACCACTCTCGGTAAGTGTACCGGTCACACCGAGTATCTCATCGGGGATTATCTCCTCATGTGTGGATAAGACCACGGGGATATGCCCGGTAGGGTCCTCCAGATCAACCAGGAGATTGCCACGCGCTGTCTTCTTCACGGAGGAGACCATTCCCACCACGGAGACAGATGCGCCCCCACTCATTCCTCCTCTTATGTTCTTTACAGACCTTATCGAGATACTGTTCATTCTCCTCTTTATTATACCGCCTATCTCCTCGTATCTATTGATGAAATGCTGTAAGAGATTGTCTTGCTGTTCACCATCGCCACTCCGTGAGGAGGAGAAGGATTTGAGAACCGCGGGAGGAGGTGGAGGAGCGGATGGCGCTTGCTGCTCCTTCGTGAGTCGATGCCTGATGACTTCCGTTATCTGCTCGGTGGAGATGACAAATGTAGAAGAGTCAAGAGAACTTGCCACATCCTCTACTATCTCATCGAGTCCAACACCCACTTCTTGCTCCTGTTCATACCGCTTTAATAGATCAATGGCATCGGGCTGTACCTGGTATCCCAGCTCTGCAAATCGCTTCACTATCTCTATCTCTATCTCACTGCGTTTCTGTTTCGCACCACCCATCATCGTTCCCACATCTCTGCCCTAATCCAGAATCAGAGCCACTGCTTCACCCTCGCTTCGAGATATGGCTTCGGTAATGCCCCCTGAATGACATCCACTGGCTCACCATTCTTAAAGATGAACATGGTGGGTATAGCCATGATAGCGAATTCGGCGGCGATCCGCGGATTCTCATCCACGTTCAGTTTACCAAATACCACCTTACCCGCGTATTCACGTGCAAGCTCGTCTATTATCGGTGCTACCATCCTGCAGGGTGCACACCACGGTGCCCAGCAATCCACTACCACCAGTGGATATCTCCTCACTGTCGGTATAAAAGTCTCGTCATTCAGTGTCAGAGGATAATCGATCACCTCGGCTTCCTTATTTCTCTTACCCTCGCCCATCGCTCTCGCCTTCAGCCTCTCCTCCATCTCCCGCATCTTCTTCGCTTTTATCTGCTCCAACTCAAAATCCTTATCACCTGTATTCTCCCCTTTCATCTGATACCCTCCTTACTCTCCTACTGCTTATGATATGAGATAACATAAATTGGTTTTCGTTAAAAGTATATGTTCATGCTTGCTCTTATTCTATAGCATAACAAATGTACAGTAAGTAACCGGTGAGTTGTTGCCCCCCGTTTGCCGTAGTAATCATCCCTCATTCATACTACTCTTCGAAGGGGGCAATCTATACATCAGGTTTACGAATATAAAAATAATGCGAAAGTCAATCCGCAATCATTCGCTTCAAATCCTGCACCAGGTCCTCTCTTATCCTCGCCCTCCTATCACCGCCACAGACCATACCCCTGACTCCTATTATGTCGGGTGCAATCCCCTTTATCTTGGGTACATCCTCGAATTTGAGTGAACCAGCCAGCGCGGTCTCCAGCCCGAGCGCTTTTGATTCTCTCACAAAGCTCATTAAATCATCTTCACTCATGAACTCCAGTGTGGAACGTCCGTCTTTTATACCGGTATCGAGCATTGCCACATCTATATCCACCTCCTTCCCTATCTCTGCTATCTCGAATGGGGAGATCGAGTTTATACGCTTGTAGTCGGAGTAGAATGCAGAAACCACCTTCTTCGTGGCTGAAACGCTCTTCACCGCCCTGACCACTGCTGATAGGAGGTCTATCGCCTCTCGCTTGTCTCTTATCCCGAAGAGACCCACCTTTATGTAGCCAGCGCCGGCAGAAGCGGCGCCCAGGGCAGCTAAAGAAGCAGTTCCCGGCTTATAATTGAAGTCTCCTATCGCAGCACTCACCTCCACCGCTTCACCTCGCTCCTCCATCACCAGCTCCTTTATTGAGCTGATGACCCATGGGTAATTGGCGCCAAGGGAGCCTTCAAAAGGGTTCTTCACATCTATTATGTCTGCATTACCATGAATTGCAGCTTTCGCCTCCTCCAGGTCCTTCGGGCTCACCAGTAATTTCATCTATCTCACCTCCTCAATATCTTCACTCCATCCTCATTCCCCACATGCACTTCCGAGGCGTTGACGAAGATACCATGCTCAACAGAGCCAACAATCGAAGATAGCGCTATATTCAGCTCATCTGGGTTATTTATGGTCCCGAAATCGGCGTCTATTATCATATTCCCACCTTCGGTGATGAAATAGCCACCCCTGCTCCCGTCTCTCCTCAGGACAGGGACACCACCAAGTCGCTCCACCTGCGCCTCAACCACCTTCACTGCATAAGTTAAGACCTCCAGGGGAACCGGTTTATTCAACCGGTCCACCAGCTTACCATCGTCAACACAGATAACGAACTTCTTCGCTGCATACGATACTATCTTCTCCTTTGTATGGGAACCCCAGCCACCCTTGAGCAGGTTTAAGTGTGCATCCACCTGGTCCGCACCATCGATGGTGATGTCCAGTGAGGGGTGTTCGAAGAGCGAGGTAACGCGAATGCCCGATTCTACCGCGACCATCTCACTCCTGAGCGAAGTAGGGACTCCGAGGATCTCAAGCTCCTCCTTCTCTATCCGTTCACCCAGTTTCGCTATCGCCAGTTCTGCCGTGGAGCCTGTACCAAGACCTATCACCATGCCATCCTTCACCATGGAAGCAACGGATTCCGCTGCTTTCTCCTTCTTCTTCCTCTCTCCCATCCTCGTCACTGCCCCCTTATCCATCACCATTCTCTCAATCTGGAGCTTCTATATTAAGTACTTTTCTATTTTTCATTCCTGCTTCCCCTTCCGCTCATTCTTTATCTGCTTCAGCTGCTCACGCATCTTCAGCCAGTGAGAGCCCTTCCAGTATATCCTGCCACAGCGGTTACAGACCCAGAACTCGGTCTTCCCTATCCTATCCTTCGGTACATAACTCTTAGCCAGCAGGATTGCATCTCCTCCTTCATCCTTCACCTTCCTCAGCACGCCATTGCATACGCTGCACCGCCACGGCACAGGTTCAAGATTTATATCTATTCCATGCTGAAGTAACTCCTTCAGCTGGTCCATCACCACGTCTCCTCTCACGTGAACACAACGAATCCCCCTCCTATTCGCCTCCCTTATCATATCCCTGTCACGGGTGAGCAGAATCCTCTCTTCTCGCTCCGCGAAGGTGAGTATAGCCCCGTCTTCGTCTTCATCTGCGGCATACACGGTATCGTAGCCCAGAATCCGTAGCCAGGTGCTCAATTTCCCCAGCATCCTATCTGTTACGAATCTCATGGTGAAGGGAGGAGAGAAGTATGGATTAGTTTGAAGTGAAGAGGAAGAGCACCTCATGGAGATTCTTCACCCTCCTGCCTTCTATCTCTATACCCTCCGCCCTCAGAAGCTCTATCTTCCTCGCTATACCCAGGCTATAACCCCCAACATCACCGTCACTTCGCACCACACGATGACAGGGTATAACAACGGGTCTGGGATTATTTGTGAGTGCCTGCCCAACCGCGCGGGCGGCACGTACAGAGCCTCTTAGCTCCTCTGATATTATCCCATATGTCGTCACTCTCCCCTTCGGGATTCGCATCACCAGCCTCAATACCGCCTCTTGAAACGTATCACCCATGACCATGGACATGCCAGCGAACCAAATAGTTAGTTCAGTTTCAGTATATCACCTTCTCAGGATAGAGCCTCTTAGCCATTGATAGGTACTCCTCTATCTCCACACGCTCTTTACATTTACAGGCTGCTATCTCAGCCCTGTTCAGCATGAAGGGCTCATCCAGTAGTACCTTCGCCTCGTTAAGAACCAGGGTTGACCAGCTGATACTCCTCACATGTGCCCTGTATCTCTTCATTATCTCTGCTTTGAAGAAATCTCGTGTCTGCTCCGGTGCATTGAAGAGTGCATATCGCACCCTCTCACGGTATGAGCGCCCATCCAGCCCGGAACCGGGCAGTTCACGCGCCACAAAAGCCAGTGACTCCTTCGGATTGAACAGACTGCTCCCCTTCACCTCACAATCTCTGAGATAAAAGCCGAGATTACTGTCCAGTAGCGCATACTGATTACATATACTGATCCCCTCTGAGGCGTTCTTGGGCTCATAATTCACGAGCAGTGCTAACTTCGTCACCCAGTCGAGCCCATCCACATAATCTTCTACGCGCCCCGCTTCCAGTTTATCTATCAGCCTGCTCATGCATCTCAAGCCCCTATCCTCCCACTCGCTACCTCCATGCTCGGTACTCACCCGCTCCATCGCCTCCAGATAGAACTTTAAGATGCTCACCGCGTCCGTTACCTCACCCGTCTTCAGCTTTATCTTCCACTCACATTCCTGTGTATCCATGGATATCCGCTTGAATGCACCCACAGGGTCCTCTATCTCCGGTGCATCATCCAGTAACCCGGCTTCAAAGGCGCAAACCACCAGCGCCTGCGTTATATCACGGAGGAAGACAGCATAATCGCACCGCAAACCCTCGTAATGGATGTCATGGAGTCGCCAATACCGGCTTGCTGCATGTGGCTGGTCCCTTGTGTTCAGGATGCCGCGGTCTATGGTGGTAGAGAGTGAAGATTTCTGCACCACGAACATCGCCCTCGGAGAAATAACGTACTTCACACCCTCCAGCCCCACCAGGCCACCTGAGACCACATCTCCTGAGCCGGTGAAGATGATCCGGGTGATGACCCATGGTATAAGCGCTCTCTCCACCCTACTCCAATCTTTACATGCTTCTCTCAGGGTGATGATATTCCCGTGTGTGGCGTATGTAACAGTCTTAATTCGTTTACCACGCCATGCACTCTTATCCAGTGTGATATTGGCTACGTTATTCCTGTGTACAAGCACCTCCTTCTTCAATGCCAGAGTCGCTTCCTTCGCACCCACAAGCGCGTATATCTCTGATGCTCTCTCGTATGCCATTGCATCCATGGGATTGTTGTAGGAGGGTGAGGAGATCTCAAGGTGTCCCATGTCGTTGTAGATCCGGCAGCCATTGTTCCCGTAGCAGGATGCTATTCGCGATTCATGCGCCTCCTGCGATACTTCCGTCGCGGTATCCCAGATGACATCATGAGAGAATCCGCACCGCTTCAAACCTCTAATTGCAGCATTCACGAGCATAGAGGGGTTCAAATTCGCCTTCGCACTCACCGGGTATTCCTGCTCTATTCCTCTTATCTTCCTCTCCGCCCCCTCTCCATTCTCCCGGCTGGTCATCCGGATACCTCTTCTTTCTCCCCCTTCCTCTCCTCCTCCCTTATCTCTTCCACCTTCTTCTTTATACTCGCATCATCCCAGCCATCCAGCTGGTCGAACCTGTAAGTCCTGTTATTTGAATACAGGAGATAGTCCAGATATGGATTCCTCACTATCCTGTTCCTTATCTCCCGCGTTATCTCCTCCTCCCAGCCTCTTACATCCTCCTCCTCCGCCAGTAATCGAACGAGGACCTGGTTTGTGGATTCACCACGGCGCCTCTCGCGCAGGAATACCACCACCGCACTGGGCATGCGTGCAAGTTCCGGATACCGCTCGAAGAGTCTTGAGTACTCCTCTCCCGTTGGTCTGCTCATATCTATCTTTATCTTCGGCTCCTTCGTTATCGTTATCTTGTTCCAGCTGAGAGCTGCATTCTCGAACTCTGCTGCGAGCTTCACACGCAGTTCAGCCCTTGAGTTCTTCGGTGGGAAGAGGAGTGCCTCACCCAGGTCCTCCTCCGTCAATAACCGTTCCACGCCTATCCTGTCGGCGACACGCTCATACAGATCGTAATCACAGAGATTGGTGAAATCGAATGACGCCGCTATCTCCTTCTCCATCTGCCGGTCCATCAGGTACATGCTCCGGTAATCAAACTTACCCTTCGGGATATAATCATACTCGAAGTCGTCTATCTCATGCTCTATCACCCAGAGCTTCATCACCCACTCCAGACGCCGCACCACGTACATATCCTCGAGCAAGCCCTGGCTGAGCTTATCAGCGAGTCGCTTGAAGGTATCCAGCGCATATTCATCCCAGTAGGATACCTCCCGCTCCTCAAACAGCTCCTCTATCACCGAGAGATAATAATGATTCAGGTAATCAATCGCCGACTCTGTCCTCCCATTCATCAATTTTATCCTCCAATCGCCCTCTATGTTCAGTGAGATGTCTTTAAAAGTCTGGAGCGGATTCCAGATCTCCTCCACATGTGTCAATTTCCCGGATTCTATCGCATCTATCACATAAGAGGTGAGTGCATTGTTGAGCAGTCGGGTAACCTCAGAGCGGACTCCCTCACCTGAGGTGACGTGAATCCGGCATTTATCCTTTGTACTCAGTGGTTCATCCCTCGTTGATAATATCGGCCACTGTGATGGCGATTCTGTGAGTACGCGCCTTGAAACCATCGCCTTTGGCGAGAGGACATACTTTATCCCGTCCTTCTCCGCTACAAACCCACCTGCGCCGAAGAATATCTTACGGAGCACCAGGAAAGGGATGAATAGGTTCTCTTTACCCGCGAACTTCTTACGGTCCGCCATGTAGGATTCATGCGTACCACGGCTGTATCGCTTATCTATCTCAACGTTCACCTTCCAGCACTGGATATATGCATTCTGTGTGTCCCTCTTCCTCAGCTTCTTCCTGTATCGCTCATTCGCCTTATCCACTCCTATCTGCATGTACAGTTCCGCGGCTTTATCGTATTTCAACACCTCAAATGCATTCCTGCATTCAGGAGTGGCAATCTCAAGATGCCCGCCGGTGCAGATGTAAATCCGTGAGCCATTGCGTAAGAAGCCGTCGTTCCTCCTCCTCAACTTCGAGCATATCGCATCTACACCATCGAAGAAGGTGTAATTCTCAAGTGCATGAATCACCTCATCCACGTGATAGAAGCGCGCATAGCGATATAGACCAGGGGATTCAGAGCTGATACCAACCCTGTATTCATGCTCTATCCCCTGCCATCTGTTCAAATCTGCATTTCCCATTTCTCTTCTTTCATCTCATCTCATCTTATCAGAACAGAAGTGAAATCAGAAGTGCATACCCGTGTCTTCCTCTGGTACAGACTCGTAACCAGATGCGATCATCTCTTCCGCTCTCTTCTCGACAAAGCGGTCAAAGCCCTCTTTCAGGTGCCGCATGGTCACTCCTATGTCCTCTATGCGCTTGTATCGCTTCTGTAACTCCTCTATCCTCGCGTTCGCATCCAGTATCTCAGCCATTCCTTCTTCATCCCACATCTTCCGCATATTCGCATCCTTTATCCTGCCATGCTTCAGCATGAGCAACGTCCGCTCCTCCAGCGCCTTATCCTTCGCGTAGTCGAAGATCTGCGCGATGAACCGCCCGGTGACTATGTTACTCCTCTTTATCCGCCCGATCTCCGTCTCCACGTACTTATCCACGAACATGTAGTCCACAATCCCGCTCACCAGCGACTTCCTCGCCTCCTCCTCGCCTCCCGCCTCTTCTACCAGGTAACGGTCAAGCGGGACCTTCCTCGCATATATGGCTGCGATAGAATAAGCCGCTTCTTTATCCGCCTTCGGCACCTCTATTATCTTGTCAAATCTGGACCTGAATGCCGAATCTATCAGATGCAGCCGGTTTGTAGCTCCAATCACTGTAAGATGGGGGTGGAGGGAGTAAAAGCCATCGAGGATATCCAGCAATTGACCTGTAACTCGCTCTGGAGCACCGGATGAGCCGGTATACATCCCCCGCTCCTGGGCTAATGCATCTATCTCGTCGAAGAAGATCACGCCATAATCATTCTCGCCTTCTTCCAGTTTGTCATTCGCCACCTTGAATACCATCCTCACGTTCCGCTCCGACTCACCGAGCCACATGCTGAAGAGTTCTCCCGCACCCACCTTCACGAACTCGCAGTTGGGCAGTGCAGACGCGAGTGCCTTCGCACACATCGTCTTACCACAGCCTGGTGGGCCGTACATGAGTATCCGGCGTGAACGTTCTCCATATTTCGCATAGTCATCGGGGTTCAACATCGGGAGAATGATGCTGTTTATCAACTCCCTCTTCACCTCTTTCAGACCACCGATGTCATTGAAACTCACTCCGGGGTTCTTCGTGATCTCGTAACGGGTGAACTCCTTCGTCTTGTAGCTCTTCAGTATATCGTATGTACCGGGGAGAAGACCAACCTTCATCCCCTCTTTCAGCATCGAGACGTCATCCTCGCGCAACCTCTTGTACAGCCTGCCACGCCCCTTACCGGTGGATATCTGACCTACCCAGCCTTCTTCATCCTTCCGCAGTTCCTCTATCTCCCCCACTTCCAGGTCCACCATCCGGTCATAGACCCTGGTGATGCCGATGGTGAAGCCGCTGGGGTTGTTCTTATCGGGAATACGACCTATGAAGACATACTTCCCAACCTTCAGATTCTTTATCTCTTCATTGGTCAGGGTACCATAAGGTAAAGCCTTTAATGCCCCATTTAAATTCACAATTGCACCCTCATCAAGTTTCTCCACTACAAATCCGCAATCCAGAGGTGGAGACCGAGCCTTAGAGACGAGTTTCTCCAGGTCCGCCTTATACGCCTCTGTCTCCTCATATTTCCGCCTCAGTCGCCTGTACTCGCTCTCCAATCGCTCATACTCGTATCTTGGAATATAATCCTCCCTTTCCATATTAACCCCTGTTAAACCTATGATTCTGGGTTTATAAAAAAGAAATGCATCGTATCCACTTTTATGGAGTTATAATTTAAATATATAGATATAAAGAGTGGAAAGAGTGAAGAGTAGATGTGAGTGAGAGATGAGAGAGGAGAGATGAAAGAGGAGAGACGCAAGATACAATTGACGGGTGGTTCCACCTTCACCATCTCCCTGCCCATAAAATGGGCGAGGGAGGCGGGGATAAAGCAGGGTGATGAACTCTCCCTTGTCCAGCGTAGTGATAAGACCCTCCTGATTAGACCGGCGAAGGAGAGGAGGGAGGAGGTGAATTGTGCCGAACTTACAATCTCGGAGGAGGAGGGGTTTGATGGCAATTTCAGATTCCTCATCGCGCATTATCTCGTGGGTTACGATATTGTGAAGCTCCTATCACCGAAAGGATTCAGTGCAGAGGAGAGGAAACGGATAAAGGAGGAGGTGAGGAAGCGATTGATAGGCATGGAGGTGGTAGGGGAGTCAGCGAGGGAGATAATACTGAAGAGCTTCCTGAAATATGAGGACTTCACTCTTCAAGATGCGATTCGTAGTATGTCGAAGATAATTATGTCGATGTACGAGGATGCGATCCTGTCATTCCGGAGGAGCAATTTTGACCTCGCTGCTGATATAATAGAGCGAGATAATGAGATAGACCGCTTTTATCTCCTGATTGTGCGGCAGCTCAAGGCTGCGATGAACGACCCCGAACTGGCGAAGAAGATGGGTATGGGCAGGGAGCGGGAGAGCCTGGGATACCGGATAATAGTGAAGAGCATGGAACGGATAGGGGACCATGTGGAGAACATAGCGAGGAATTCAGTGATGATGAGGATACCGGAGGAGGAGATGAGGAGTATGGAGAGGATAGGCAGGAGTATAGGGGAGCTGTTCATCAAAACCCTGGATGCGCTATCCGGGATGGATATATGGAAGGCAAATAAAGCGATAAGGGATGCAAACAGGCTGACTGAGGAGTCAGATGCGATAATTGCGCAGCTGTTGAAGGAGGAGCAGGGTGCGGCTGGCAAGATCCACGCCCTCTCTGTATTGCATAGCCTGGGCAGAATAGCGAAATATTGCGAGGATATAGCAGAGGTGACGATAAACATGGGAATAAGGGGAGTGGGCGATTAGAGATTAGAGATTAGAGGAGACTGGCAAACTCCGCCGCCGCTTCATGCAGTTTACCGGTGTGGTTCCTGATTATCTTCACCGCTGCCCCGGTAAGGCATGCGTAAGCCATTGACATCACGCGATTCATGAATTGATGCTCCTCTATACCGCTCTTATCCTCCATATCCCGCGACCTCGTCCTGTCCTTACGTCTTCGCTCCATTATCTCATCCGGGTCGGCTTCTACGAGCACGAAGAGGTCGGGATTCAGCTTCTGAAGCACGTATTCAGGCAGTCCTGGCAGATAACCCTCTGGGGTCTTTATCGTGCAATGGGTATCGAGGATGAGGTGCTGGTGCTGGTGCTTTCTTCGCAATTCCGCTATTTTATCACATGCATGCATCTGTATCTCCCGCTGTTTGGTCACCGATAGTTTCCGCAATTCATCCCGCGTACGGACAATACCCTCCTCGAGCGCTGCCTCGAACATCACATCGCCATAGTTCCTCACCTCGTAGTTATGCTCACCCTTAAGGTTCAATGCCTCCTTTATCACCGTAGAAGACCCGGAGCCGGGCATCCCGGTCACTACCACCAGTCTCATTTCCATCATAT
>JAODGR010000064.1:801-16719 GCA_025464275.1 Methanosarcinales archaeon | reverse complement strand
ACGTATCCGAGCCTTCCTGGTAGATTTGAGGGAGTGGTCATCCCTCAGGAGGGGATGAACATCAGTAAGATGTACACCTATCCCTGCGCCGGAACCGGGGGGCATGCGATATCTGTTTCGCTCTATGATGAGAGTGAGAATAACAAACTCATAGCAACGGGGGCATGGAGCGGATATCATGGCGACTGGCACAATATAACAATTTACAATGCTGATACTGGCGCCCCGGGCATCAGCCTGTTGAGGGGGCATCGTTACAGGTGCATCATCAGTATGGAGTCGTATCCGCAGATAATACACGAACCTGAGCATGAGACACTGGATGGTTCAGTCATCAGATGCACTGAATTTAGAGATGTAAATGGGCTGGTCCATCACGACTGGATTCCTGCTATCAGGTTCTATCTGTGACTCACCACCTCGGATGGCGGAGTATATTCACGCTTCTCTCGGTTCACGCTTCTCTCGGCAGGGGTAGATTACACCAGGAGCCTGAGCTAAGCTAAGCGCCTAAGGCTAAGCCAGATACTGCAGTTCTCACCAGGTCGTAGATGTGGAGTGAGATCACGTCTATATATGGTGATACTATCCCGATGGGTCTGAGAATGAAAGCCAGGAAGAATATGATGGAGAATAGCGCGGTTATTGCCAGCGGTACGACCATGAAGGGCGAAGGCTCCTTTATTCGCATCAACTCATCCCTGTCCTCCGGCTCCTTGAAGAATGCCACGAGTATAATCGGGAAGAAATAGACCACATCCAGCAGAGACGCGATCAGGAGGATGAAGAGGAATATAATCATCACCGGTGAATAGACCTGAGATGCCTGATACGCACCCAGGCAGAGATACCACTTGCTTATGAACCCCACCACCGGCGGAATCCCGCACATCCCCAGTGCACCTACCGAGAACGCGAGCATCGTGACCGGCATTGCTCGCCCTATGCCCGCCATCTCGCTTATGTTCTTCTTACCCGAAGCCACCATTATCGCACCCGCGCAGAGGAACAGTGTGATCTTCATATAGCCATGGAAGGGGATATGCATCATCGCGCCTCTAATCCCGTCATGTGTGAGGAGCGCCGCGCCAAGGATTATATACGAGAGCTGATTTATCGTGGAGTACGCCAGCCGCCTCTTGAGGTTGTCCTGCGCAATAGCAAATAGATTCGCCACTATCATTGTGAAGCCAGCGATGGAGGCGAGAACCAGTCCAAGTCCGAGTGAGTCCATCAAATCCACACCGTAGATGTAACATACAATCCTTACAATTCCAAACACTCCCGCTTTGACCACAGCAACGGCATGCAGAAGTGCACTGACGGGTGTGGGTGCTACCATGGCAGTGGGTAGCCATGAGTGGAAAGGCATCCATGCCGCTTTCATGAAGCCCAGCAGGAAGCAGAAGAAGACCACCATCAGTATCAACTTATGGGTGGGTGCCAGTGCACTCAATTCCTCTATACCACCAGCTGTGAAATCGGTGGTACCTGTAAGAATATAGACCATTATCACCCCAAACAGGAAGAAGACACCCGCGGTCATCAGATATGCAAGGTACTTCCGACCCGCACTTATCGCCTCCTCCGTCTGGTCGTGTATCACCAGCGGATAAGTCGAGACGGTGAGTATCTCGTAGAATATGTACATGGTTACCAGATTCCGTGATAAGGCAACACCAATCGCACCGAAGATAGCAAAGGCGAAGCAGAAGAAATATCTGGTCTGAGCATGCTCACGCAGGGAGCGCATATAACCAATGGAATAGAATGATACGAGTATCCAGAGCGAGGAGGAGGTGAGGGCGAAGATGAGCCCGAAGGCATCCACCCTGAACCCTATCTCCAGGTATCCCGAGGGTGAATGAGAATCCAGGAACATCGTCTGGAACAGCACGCAGTCCACTACATCACCACTCAGCACACGTTGAATCATGGAGTATATAAGAGAGAACATCGCTAAACCCGCTGCTATCGTCCACCCCTCCCTCATGTTCGGATGCTTGCTCGAGAGCAGTATCAGAGGTGCGGCAAGGGCAGGGCATAAAATCACCAGCAGGGGTATCACTGAGAGTGGCTCCACCATCAGGGCATCACCCCCGCGCACAAATTCGATAATGGCTCTATCAGCGGTGTACCGAGGCTGGTGAGCCAGAAGATACCGGCAATGATGCAGAGTGAGGCGATGATGAAGATGGGAATGAGCATACTATGAGGGAGTTCATGCTCATCTGCTTCTGCTACACCACCATCCGGCTCTGGCACTGGCTCCCCGTGGAGGAAGTATATCCGCTCGATTAGCCTGCCGAAATAAACAAGTTCAAGCAGGCTGTTCAGCAGCAGCACACCTGCAAATGCATAACTGGAAGTCTCAAGTGTTGCGATCATCAGAAACAGCTTCGTGGCAAATCCTGTCGTTGGGGGGACACCGATCATGGCGAGTGCAGCGATGGTGAAAGCCGCACTTGTATATGGCATTCGCCTGCCCAGCCCTCTGAAGTCACGTATATCATGCAAACCCGCCTTATAGATGAACGCACCGGCAACGAGGAAGAGACAGGCTTTCATTATCGTATGGTTCAATATATGTGCCACAGCGCCGAAGAAGCCCCAGATGGAGGTTGGCGCGAGACCCACTCCGAGCATGATGTATCCTATCTGAGAGATGCTGGAATAGGCGAGCATGCGCTTGAAATTGGTCTGCGCAATTGCAAGTACCGAGCCTGCTATTATTCCTATCGCCGCCACCCAGCAGATGGCTACATCCATACCCACATAACTCATGACGAAATCGAGTGTGAATACGGATAATATAACCCTGATCAATGCATACACGGAGATATGCGACATCGTGGCTGCTATAAATGCACTCACAGCCGATGGTGCGTAGGTGTATGCATCGGGCTGCCAGAGATGGAGAGGGAAGAGAGCCATCTTTATGCTCATCCCTATGACGAAGAACACAAATGCCGCCTGGACCACCCGGTTACCATACAGTGGCGGTAACAGGAGCATGAGGTCTCCCATGTTCAGCGAGCCGGTGACCGCATAGAGGAAGCCCACGCCAAGGAGATAGAAACAGGCACCTATGGAACCCATTATGACATAATTGTAGCTCGCTTTCAATGCGCGACCGCCCGCAGTGGCTATCAATGCGTACGCCGCCAGTGATGATATCTCCAGGAATACGTAGAGATTGAACATATCCCCCGTCACCGTTATGCCGCACAGCCCGGTGATGAGTAACTGGAAGAGGACATAGAATGAGACCGTCTTCTTTGCCGGTAACTCCTTCTCCACACTCCGCCACGAATATATCGCGACCAGTAAAGAAGCGAATAATAGTATAAAGAGCACATAAGCATTCAATGCATCCACCACATACTCGATCCCCCAGGGTGGTGCCCATCCGCCCAGTGGGTAATGAATCGTCCCGTGTGTGAGGACGTGATACAGGATGAAGGAAGCAAGTATCAACTGGAGAGCGACGGTGGCGATGGAGATGAAGCAGCAGCTCTTCCTGTTTAGCCAGCCTGCAAGCAGTATGGTATACGCGGAAATCAGCGATACTGCCACTACCAGCACCGGGAACTGCTCGATCATCACTTCATCCCCCGCTCTTTATCCCTATCTGTCTTACTTGTGCTTTATATAAATGCTTTTCGGTTTTCGGCTTTCGGCTTTGAGTTGCAGCTCCTCTTTACTTCATTATCGCCCGTATTATTGCCACAGCCTGTCTGAGGGCATTGAGATTAGCGGCATATGATATCCGCACATGATTCAGTCCGCGTGCGCCGAAGGCGGAGCCGGGAGTAACTATCACTCCCCTGCGTCTGAGCTGCTCAACGAACTCATGCTCGTCCTTCACCGCGGGGAAGATATAAAAAGCGCCTCTTGGCACAGGGAAGTGGATACCCATTGCATGGAGTGCAGAGACGATGAAGTCGCGTCTCCTCTTAAATTCGTGCCTCATCTCCTCTACGCAGTTCTGAGGACCGGAGATAGCAGCAAGTGCCGCTTTCTGTGATATTGAAGATGCACATGCCTGGATATACTGGTGTACCTTCAGCATCTGCTCTATGTATTCCTTACCAGCAGCGAGATAGCCCAGCCTGAAGCCGGTCATGGCATACGTCTTGGATACCGCGTTCACCGTGATGACATCATCGTAGAATCTGGCCGGGCTTATGTGTTCCGCGCCGTCATACACAAGGTGCTCATAGACTTCATCAGAGATGATGGTGATGTGGTGGTCAGAAGCGAGCTCTGTAATTGCCCTTATATTCGATTCTGACTCTACTGCACCGGTGGGATTAGATGGGGAGTTCATGATCAATGCCTTCGTCCGGGGTGTGATCCGTTCATTCAGACCTTCCAGTGAGAGAGTGTAGTCATCATTCAGTGGTATTCCAACCGGTCTCGCATCGGCTAACCGTGTCAATGCCGGATAGGATACAAAGCCCGGATCAGGGATCAGCACTTCGTCACCCCTCTCCACCAGAGCCTGCAGTGCGATGTGCAGCGCTTCACTCGCGCCGGAGGTGACAATTATCTCATCTGGACTGACGGAGATGCGATTCTGACGAAGTAGCTTGTCACTTATCGCCTCACGCAGTTCTGGTATACCCTTATTGAAGGTATAACTGGTGAATCCGGAGTTGAGTGCCTGAACAGCGGCGGCTTTTATATGCGCTGGTGTATCAAAATCAGGCTCCCCGAGTCCAAGATTGATGAAATCAGAGGATGGAGATGCTGCTTCAAATGCTCGTCTTATACCTGATATCTCAATCCTCCCGACACGCGAGGCAAATCCCTTCACCGGTCATCACACCTCTGACTTTCCTTTCCAATGTTTCCAAAAAAAGTTTCCATATTCAAAACTTTTATTTAAATATTGTTCACACAGAAATTAAGTATCGGGAGCATATATAACTGATGGATACAAAACTGGTTACCAGTTTGGGTAAGGGTAGAAACGCTGCGGAAAAAGCAGTACAGCATGCAAGGGAGAAGTTAGGAACTGCTCCTGTCACTCTCTCCTTCGTATATTCCTCCCCGGTGTATGAACTCGAAGAGGTGGTCGATGTGGTGAGGACCTCGACTGCCAATGCACCCCTGATAGGAGCAACCTCCGCGGGTGAATTCACGGAGGAGGGGGTGGAGCGGGGGAGCGTGGCTGTCGGCTTACTTGCTTCTGATGATATCAAGGCATTCACATCCCTCGCCAGGGGTGTGGGAGGCGACCCTGAGTCGGCGATGCGTGAAGTGGTGGCGGATCTCCCGCGGAAAGTGGAGAGCTATCCTTACTTAAATGTCATCCTTCTGGTTGATGGCTTATCGGGCGTTGGGGAGGAAGTCACCCTACTCGCTCTGTATCTCTTCGGGCGGGAACTGAAGATTGTGGGTGGCATGGCGGGCGATGATTTCAGGATGGAGCGAACATGCATATTCGTCGGTGATGAGGTGTGCAGTGATGCAGTTGGTGTATGCCTCCTTGCATCGAAGAAGCCCATGTTCACCGGTGTGAAGCATGGACATGTCCCCCTCAGTCGACCTTTGAGAGCTACCAGGGCGAGGGGTAATGTACTTTACGAGGTGAATAACCGCCCAGCATGGGAGGTATGGAAGGAAGAGACGGCAGAAGCAGCCAGGAAGAGGGGCATAGAAGTAACAGAGCTCAGATCATCCGCTGAAGTCGCGCGGTTCCTCACCAATTACCCCCTTGGTCTGGCGACGGAGAATGAAGGTGAGTATAAGATAAGATGGCCCGCGGGTATGAATGAGGATGGTTCGCTCAACTTCACCTGCGGTATTGCAGAAGGAGCGGTCTTTCGTATCATGGACGGTAGCAATTTAGAAGCGCAGACGCGAACTATGGAGGAAGCGGCACTGATAGCAATGCATAACGCAGCAGCAGCGGGGTATCACCATTTCGCGGGTGCCCTCATCTTCGACTGCGCGGTGAGGCAACTGATGCTCGGTGAGAGGTTCGGGGAGAGTGTGAGCAGGGTGAGGCACGTACTGCCTGATGTGCCCATTCTGGGCTGGGAGACATACGGAGAGATCCGGCTGGAGCCAGGGCAGTTCAGCGGGTTTCATAACACCACCTCTGTGGTTCTACTCCTGCCTGGAGGCAGTGAAGAAGGAGATGAAGACGAAGAAGGATGAATTGATAATGGCATTTGCTCAGAGTATTGGCATAGATACAGCTAAAGAACTGATAACGAAGAAGATAAAAGCCGCTGCTCTGGAAGATAAGGAGGAGTACTGCGAGGAGGAGATAGCAAGGATATGCGGTGAGTTGATGAGGGAAGGTGGACTGGTCAGGATAGTGGCGCAAACGTTCCTGGTTTATCTGGAGCGGAAGTTGCGGAAGCAGATAGAAGAGGCGTATCAGCTGAGAGAGGAGTTCCTGAAAGAGACCACACATAGAATCTTCACACCGGTATCCATCATTGGTGGCTATGTTGACCTTCTACTGGAGGCAGATAACCTAGATGAATGGCAGAGGGAGATGCTCCGGACCATACGGGATAAGAACAGAGAGATTCAGAAGCTGGTGAACGATGTACTGGGGGAGGTAGAGATAGGGGTGGAGGTGGAGGTAGAGGTGGGGGGGATGGCGAGGATGAAGAGGATAGAGGGTATAGAAGAAGCGGGTAGTGGACTGGATGGTGAAGAATAGACCCTATTGTGAGGATGGAGTACAATATATTACTGGTGGATGATGAGGAAGCAATACATAGATTGTTACCCCTCTTCCTGGCGAGGAGCGGGCGTATGCACAGGTACAATGTGTACTCCGCCGCGGATGGCAGGGCTGGAGTCGAGCTGTACAACAAGCTGGCAGGCAATGGCAAGCGACCACATCTTGTGCTTATGGACCTCCGAATGCCCGTGATGGACGGTGTGGAGGCGACGAGGCGGATATTAAGAGCTGACCCGGAAGCCAATATCTATCTCTTCACCGCGTATGCGAAGACGGGGATAGAGAGGGAAGGGATAAAAGCGGGTGCGAAAGGCACGATAAATAAAATCTCAGACTGGAAGAAGATGGTGGATGAGATTATAAAGGTACTTCAATCCCTTCCTGAATAACATAACATGGGCTACCCTGCACCTCCCATACCCCTACCTGTACCTATTCCGGTGGTTGAGGCACTGGGCAGGATAATAGTAATAGGAGCGTTAGTCTTTGTCATTCTAATCATTGTAGCCCTCCTCCTGTGCATTATTGTATTCCACACACACCGGATAATATTGCCCAATATCGCCCTGTTTATGATAACATTGCTCTATGAGCCACTGCACAGGGTGTTATCCTTCTTCCATGTTGACCCCACACTGGTGGACCGTGTATCGGTGGAGATAGGGAATGCGGTGAACTATCCCGCATTTGTTACCACGAAGCGTGAGGAGCGTGCATTACTGCTACCACAGTGCATTCGCAGTCCCGAGTGTCCGGCGAAGCTCAGCCCGGTGGATGGGATCAAATGTACGGGATGCGGTAGATGCGAGATTGCCAGGCTGAGTGCGGTCTGCAAGGAACTTGGTATCAGGATGTATATCTCACCCGGAGGTACATTCACGAAACGAATCCTCATCTCTAACAGGCACCGTGTGAGAGCGATAATAGGAGTGGCGTGCTACCCGAACCTGTATGAGGGGATGTTAAACGTGAAGCTCCTGGGAATACCCGCGCAGGGAGTGCCGTTAAAGACCACAGGATGCGTGAATACCTCAGTGGATATACAGGAGATAATAGCGAAGTGTAAGCTGGGGACGAGCGGCATCGTTTTAGCTTTAGCCTTGCCCCTCACTTCTGGCTCGGCGATGGATATGGTGTATCTGTGGGTGGGGGCGGTTTTTATATACATGGTTATGCTCTCTCTGGTGCTGATTCTGATTGCGGGCTGCCTGGCAGTGTATAAGAGGGAGCTATTCCCGAGATTCACTCTCCTCGTGCTCAATCTCTTCTATCACCCGGCGAAGCTACTGCTTGGCTATCTCAGGGTGAACCACATAATCGTGGATGAGATAGGGATTGCACTGATGAACTCGCTATATCGGGCTGAATATGAGCGTACAGACCTGAGCAGGAGGATTCTCTTCCTCCCTCAGTGCCTTCGCAGTCTTGAGTGCCCGGCAAAGACCTCACCTCAGGAGGGTATCTTATGCAAGGCATGCGGGAGGTGCGGGATTGGAGAGCTTAAGAGGCTATGTGATGCTCTGGGTGTTGAGATATGCATTGCACCGGGCGGAGAGTTTGTAAAGCGAGCGATAAGGTACAGGAATCCACAGGCTGCGCTGGGCGTGGCATGTCAGCATGACCTCTATGAGGCGATGCGATATGTGACCTCAAGGGGTATACCGATGATAGGAGTGGTACTCACGAGAAGCGGCTGTATCTCCACGGATGTGAACTGGTCAGAGGTGAAGAGGGCTATCTGTGCATCCGTATCTGCACCTGGAATAAAATACAAATACAACACAAATACAAACAATGCGGATAGAGAGGGTGAAGGGGACGCGGGATTTCCTGCCTGCGGAGATGAGGAAGAGGCGCGCGATAGAGGCGAGGATGCGCGCGATAGCGGAGCGATGGGGGTATGAAGAGATAAAAACACCCACCTTCGAACTCGCAGAGCTGTTCACCCTCAAGTCAGGCGAGGCTATTCTGGAGGAGATGTATGAATTCAGGGACAAAAGTGGCAGGCATCTGGCACTGAGACCGGAGCTGACCGCACCGGTGACGAGGCTGTATGTGAACGAACTGAAGATGGCACCCAGACCGACGAAGGTCTATTATTTCGGTAACTGCTTCAGGTATGAAGAGCCACAGCGTGCCCGGTATCGTGAATTCTGGCAGTTTGGAGCGGAGATTATCGGCTCTGACCGCCCGGAGGCGGAAGGAGAGATAATTGCACTCGCATATCATATCCTGAAGGCACTGGGCATAAGAGCGGAGCTGCATGTGGGGCATGTGGGGCTGCTGAGAGAGATATTACGAGCCGCGGCACCGAATATGACCGGTGAGCACCTAAGCAGAGCGATGCGACTGGTGGATAAGGGAGCGAAGGAAGAGTTGAGGGAGTTGATGAGAACCAGTGGAGTGGAGCGTGGCAGGATAGAGGATTTCATACACCTTATTGAATCAAGGGGTGACTCAGCCATGGCAGAGGTACGCAGGATGATAGCCGGTGATGGTGGTGCAGAGGAGCGTAAGCGTAAGCACCTGGAGCAGCTGGAACAGCTACTGGAGATACTCGATTATTATAACGTGGGATATATTCTGAATCCGGGAATAGCGCGCGGGCTGGACTATTATACAGGAATGGTATTTGAGCTATACGAAGCGGGAGATGAGCATAAACTCGGTGCACAGCGGCAGATATGTGGTGGCGGTACCTATCGACTGGCTGCATTGTTCGGTAGCAGAGAGGATACACCTTCAACCGGCTTCGCATTCGGGTTTGACCGAATTGCAGAGCTATTTCAGAACGGTGAGGGATTGAAGGAGCCGAAGGTGGTGGTAGTGCCGGTGCGAGAGAGGAGTAGGGGTG
This sequence comes from Methanosarcinales archaeon, assembly GCA_025464275.1. Taxonomy (GTDB): domain Archaea; phylum Halobacteriota; class Syntropharchaeia; order Alkanophagales; family Methanospirareceae; genus G60ANME1. The sequence goes on along the minus strand of JAODGR010000064.1, from coordinate 7,156 downwards.
ATTACACGGTGATTGAAGCTGCGATAGGCATCACAACCAGATTGAGAGAGCACTGCACCACCTACCTGGATGTGATGGAGCGGAGCATAAGCGAACAGCTGGCATATGCCAATGCGATACAGGCGTCATTCGCAGTGCTCGTGGGCAGACGCGAGCTGGAATCAGGGAGGGTGACAGTGAGAGACCTGGAGACGGGTGAGCAGGAGCAGATGAGCGTGGAGGAGTGTATAGAGAAGTTGAGGAGGCTGAGCGAATAGGTGCGGGTCTGGTTCGTTCGTTACCATACAGGGATACCGAGCATATGTTTTTTAAATGTAAACCTCCCTACTTTATAGTATGAGAGCGGAGGAGGGGATATTCACCCGAATCATCGAAGCCATTCAGGATATCGGCGATATCGGTGCCACTGTGGATGAGATATCCAAGCGAGTATCTCTCGAGCGTCATACACTCTCAAAATACCTCAATCAGCTGCGTGCCGATGGGCGTATCTCTTACAAGCAGATAGGGCGAGCGAAGGTATGGTTCGTGAGTAAGGCGCCTCTGCAGCACATCTTCCGCCTCAGTGAGGATGAGAAGACATACACAGAGAAGATATTCTCTCGTATACTCTCTGACATGCCTGAGGGTATCCTGATACTCGACTTCGACTACAATATCCTCTTCATGAATCGCTATTTAGTTGCACTATATGGAGATTGCGTGGGAGATAAATTCCATTACGTCTTCTTCGGGTCACGGAATGACCCCACAGAGATTAAGGAGCTCATAGATGGCAGGGTGGAGGAGGTTGAGACCCGTGTAGAGGACGTGAGGGGTAGAATTCTGGATATAAAGGCGCGACCGGTGGAGAACCCGGATGGCTCATCCTCCATCATCGCGATCATCCGTGATGTCACCGAGCGAGTAAAGAATGAGGAGCGGATAAGGAATCTCTCCGAACTCCATCGTCTGCTCGGAGAAGCGGTTAACAGGTCCTATACAATAGACCAGCTGTGCTCCACGATACTGAGGAATCTGCGTGATGTCATCGGCTTTGATATGGGAGATATACTGATATATGACCCGGTTGAGGATGCTTTAGCCAGTTACTCCTCATACTCCAGCCACGGTGTGAGTGAGGAGGTGAAGGAGTGTGAGAGGATATTAGCCAGGGAGGCAATCAGGCGAAAGAAAGCGTTTACATTCACCCGCTTCCATGACTCAGGGAGGGGTATCGATGAGGGAGGGGAAAGACCGGAGCCCGGAGAGATAGTGACCCGGATGGTGGAGGGGTATGAGCTCCAGGAGCTGCATGCCATCCCGCTGAAGACCAAAGGCGCGATTCATGGTGCACTCCTCATCTTCACCAGACGAGGTAGAAAGCTCTCTGAGGGTGATATGGATTTACTTGAAGGTATCTCAGAATCGATTGCAGGTGGTATTGCGAAGATAAAAGCCGAGGAGGAATGGCGACTCAGGGCGAATGTCATCGAGATATCCGCGCATCCCATATTCATGACCAGCCCCTCGGGTAAATTCACATATGCGAATCCGGCATTCTTGAGGGTCTGGGGCTATGAAGCCGAGGAAGAAGTTGTAGGGCGTCCATGGTCCGATTTCTGGGTTAATGATGATGTCCTGGGGGTTATACGTGAGAGAGGGAGCTGGCGTGGCTCGCTCGTAGCGAAGAGGAGGGACAATTCAGAATTCACCATCCCTCTCTTCGCTTCCCTCATCATAGGTAAAAAGGGACCTTTACAGCTGGTTGGTATCGTCAACTCGGGTATAAGATAGTGGGTAGTGTATGGTATGGTATAGAAAAGAGACAGGGGAGGAAGAAGTGACCACGGCACCGGCATCCTGGAGAGCGACCGTGATGGTGGTGGATGACGAACCAGATGTCCTCCTCTCGGTGACTCAAATCCTGGATGCGAACAATTACCGTACGATAGGTGCAAGGGATGGCTATGAATGCCTAATGAAACTCAGGGAGAGAGGAGATGTACCTGATGTGCTCCTCCTTGATATCATGATGCCGGGCTTGAGCACGAAGGACCTGCTGAACTATATAGAGAGTGATAACAGGCTATCAAACATGAAGATCATCTTCCTCACCGCGATACATTCACAGGAAGCAGAGGAGATCGGGTTACTCAACTCGAGACAGGTGGTGGATTTCATAGAGAAGCCATTCACGGTACGGAGAATGCTCGAAGCGGTTGAGAAGGCGATTGGGAAGGAATCAGATTCGGAATCCGAATGAGGGTAAAGAAGAGCGGGTTAGAAGGAAATAAAACCTATATATTACTCATCACGATAGTTTGCTGCGTTCTCCTCAATGGTTATGCCACCCTCGTGCTCCACAAGGAGGTGGTATACACCCATTTCTTCTACCTGCCCATCATCCTCGCGGGGCTATGGTATTACAGGAAAGCGGTTTACATTGCTATCTTCTTCGGTCTACTCCATGTATTCACGACTTCTTCACTCCCTGGGTTTGACCTGCTGATATTCTTCGAGTGTATGCAGAGAGCGGTGATATTCCTCGCGGTTGCTTATGTGATAGGTGCGGTAAGTGAAGCAAGAGCGAAAGCGGAGAGGGGTGTAACAAGTGAGAGGGACAGGTTCAGGAGGATACTGCATACCATTGGTGAAGCAGTTTATATCCTGGATCCCGAGCTGAGGATAAAAGATGTGAACCGGACACACCTGAGTACATTTAACAAGAAGAGGGAGGAGGTAGTGGGGAGGAGGTGCTACGAGGTATTCTACGGGAGGAGCAGGCGATGTCCCGACTGCCCACTCTCAGAAGTGTTCAGCAAGGGGGTCAGCGTTCGTGTGGAGAGGATGGTGCCCAGTCATGGGTCAGGAGGGGGAGGGAGGAAGTATTTCGATATCATCTTCAGCCCGCTGTCTGATGAGAGGGGGGATGTGGTGGAGGTGATCTGCGATGTGAGAGACATAACAGAGCGTAAGGAGATGGAGGAGCGGTTTGCACGGTCAGAACGCCTTGCAGCTATTGGTGAATTCTCAGCCGGGCTGGCACACGAGCTCAGACAGCCTCTGGGCGTGATAAGCAACGCGGTTTATTTCCTGAGTACGAGGCTGGGGAGTATCAGGGATGAGAAGGTGGGCAGGCATCTGAAGATACTGGAGAAAGAAGTGAAACATGCCAATCGCTTGATCTCAGACCTGCTCGATTTCGCTCGTGAGGAGAAACCGATTCTCTCTCCATGCAATGTTAATCAGGTGATAGAAGAGGTGGTCTCATCCATCGAGTTCCCACCCAACATAGAAGTAATAAGGGATATGAAGGAGGATATACCTCAGATCATGGCTGATAACTCACAGATACAGCGCATTTGCTTCAATATCATCACAAATGCGATATCAGCGATGCCAGAGGGTGGCTGTGTGGAGATAAAGACAGAGAGAGGGGGTGGAGGTGATGGTGTAGGGGGAGGGGAGTGGATAGAGATAAGTGTGCGCGATACAGGAGAGGGAATACCGCGCGAGAACCTGAAGAAGGTATTCGAGCCTCTATTCACCACGAAGAGTCGGGGGATCGGGCTGGGACTCGCACTCTGTAAGAGGTATGTGGAAGCGCATGGTGGGAGGATAGAGGTGGAGAGTGGAGGAGAGAAAGGAACCGGGAGCACATTCAGAGTGAGATTGCCCGTGGACCCAGCTGCATGTACGGATATGAGGTGAGATGAGATGAAATGACAGGAGAGAAGCGGATGCGGGTAGAGAAGGAGATACCGATACTCATCGTGGAAGATGACCCGGAGATGCGGATTACGCTGGAGGATATCCTGTCAGAAGAGGGATACACGCTGAAGACCGCGGGCAGTGGTAGAGAGGCACTGGCTCTTCTCAGTGAAGCGGGAGTAGAAGGGGGGTATGCAGTCTGTCTGCTCGACCTGAAACTGCCGGATACCAGCGGGATAGAAGTTCTGAAGCGCATGAAGGCTATATATCCCGAGCTGAATGTGATTATAATCACGGCATTTGCATCGAAGGATAATGCAATTGAGGCGCTGAAAGCTGGGGCGTCCTATTATATCGAGAAACCACTGAACATGGAAGAGTTGCTGAGCACGGTAAAGAGGGCTTATGAGACTCATCTCCTGCTGGAGGCTAAGAAGCGAGTGGAGGATGAGTTACGGAGGAACGAGGAGAAGTATCGTTCGCTCGTACAGTCCACAGAGGATTCCATCTATCTCGTAGATCGGGATTGCAGGTATCTATTCATAAATGACCGGCATCTATCACGGCTGGGGCTCACGAAGGGTGAATATCTGGGTCGTTCATACTCTGATTTCCATTCGCCCGAGGAGTCAAGGAGGTTTGCCGAGAAGGTGAGGTACGTCTTTGAGACCGGTGCCTCCACGCAGCACGAATATGAGTATGAGGAGGGAGAGGAGGGAGTCAGGAGCTTCTTGAAGACCCTCAGCCCGGTTAAAGACCCTAAAACCGGGCGGGTAACTGCGGTAACAGTGATATCAAAGGACATCACCGAGTTGAAGCGAACGGAGCGCGAACTGCTCTCCACGAGGGATTATCTGAATAACATAATAGACAGCTCCGCGGATACCATCACCGTTGTGGACATGAACGGGATAGTGAGGGACTGGAACAGGGGTGCAGAGGGTGTCATGGGCTATCGTGCTGAGGAGGTGATAGGGAAGTCAAACAGGAAGTTCTTCCTCGACCCACAGGAAGCAGACCGGATAATGGAGCGAGTGGCGCGTGAGGGTGTGATAAGGAATTATCGCACGATAGTGGTGCGTAAGGATGGCAAACCCATCCATATCAGTATGTCCGCATCACTCCTGCGGGACAAGAACGGTGTGCCTATCGGTAGTGTGCGTGTGAGCCGGGATATAACGAAGGAAGTGGAGCTGGAGATGCGGGTAAAAGATGAGCGAGACAACCTGAATTTGATATTTGAGAGCATGGTGGACGGAGTGTATGTGATATCCAGGGATTATAGGGTGGAGTTCATGAATAAAGTGCTACGTGATGAATTTGGTGACCATGTGGGAGATGTCTGCTATGAGGTTTTCCATAATAGGAAGGAGCCATGTCCGCTGTGTAAACTCCATGAGGTGATGAAAGGGGAGACAGTGAGGTGGGAATGGCATTCACACCGGATGGACAGGATATACGACCTTATTGAGACGCCTTTGAAGAATATAGACGGCGGGATATCGAAATTAACAATCTTCAGGGATATAACGGCGCGTAAGAGAGCAGAGGAGGAGGTCAGGAAGCTGAACCGGGAGCTGGAGTTGAAGGTGAGGGACCTGCAGGAATTGACAAGGCTGAAGACCGAGTTCCTGTCCATCACATCACACGAGTTGAGAACCCCGCTCACACCGATGAAAGCGCAGTTGCAGATGCTACTGGAGGGTTATAAAGGTAGACTGAACGAGCGGCAGAGGGAGAGTGTAGAGCTGATACTGCGGAATTTAGCCAGGCTGGATAGTTTGATCAATGACATCCTGGACATCTCCAGGATAGAGATGGGGCGAATAAAGATGTCATTCCAGGAAATGGACCTGAATGATGCGGTAAGGGATGCAATAAAGATGCAGGAACCTTTTATCAAGCAGAAGGGCATCAACCTGCGGGTGAAATTAGGGGAATTACCGCTCATCACGGGTGATAGTGCGAGGTTGAGACAGGCGATAAGCAATTTGGTGAATAATGCGATAAAATTCTCAGATGATGGCGCTGATGTGGTGGTGGAGACCATGGAGGTGAGTAACGGGAACGAGGTCCAGTTTTGTGTGACTGATTATGGTATAGGGATCGCCGATGAGGACAGGGATAAGTTATTCCAGCCTTTCTCGCAGATAGATACCTCAATGAGCAGGAGGCAGGGTGGTACAGGCTTAGGACTGGCGATTGCGAAGGGACTGATTCAAGCGCATAATGGGGAGATATGGGTGAGGAGTGAACCCGGTAAGGGTTCGACCTTCTGCTTCTCTATCCCGATAAAACAGAAGACGAGGGAGAAAGAAGTACCATACCTGCAGTAGGGTATAGAAGCTCCCTGAGAGTCAGGACAAAAGGTATCGTGATGCTATCTACAACTGGTAGTGCTTTTAAAGGAGTAATAAGACGATTCTATGATGCCATTGGTATGGATGAGTGCAAAAGTTTAAATCATAGGCTGTTGTGCCATTCTCGTCTTTTTTGATTATTTTTGCACTGTCACTGTGTTCATCGCCTATCACCATGACAGACAACGGACCACTGCTGGTGAATGTTTTAACCGGTATAGGGGTCGCCTCAGGGTCTGTTTGGTTTATTCTATACACTGTTATCACCACAGCACCTGCTGGCTCATCGCTCGCGCTTACCG
>JAODGR010000064.1:0-727 GCA_025464275.1 Methanosarcinales archaeon | reverse complement strand
TTTTTGATTTCCAGAATCCTACTTTTATGCATGATAATAAGAATCTCATTTGGAGCTGAGGATGTGATAAGAATTCATGATGATATAATTGAAAATACAGGAGGTGCAACTGGCATTTTAAATAAAGGTTTGATTGAGTTCACGATTGCGCGTGTGAAGCGTGAAGTAATAAAAGAAGAGGATACAGACCTGTTTGACGCTGCATCTCTCATCTTAAGGGATTTTGTCCAGGGTCATCCTTTTGTGGATGGGAATAAGAGGATTGCCTTTGAGCTGGTTGATATATTATTAAGGGATAACGGATATGTATTTAAAGTAGAAAAGGAAGAAGTAATTGGTTTCCTGTTGCGTGTGGCGCAAGGAGGAATAGGATTAAGAGAGGTGAGAGAATGGATAAAGAAGAGGGTAAAATTGAAATAAAACATACGAAAGATAAGAAGCTGAAGAAATTGCTGAAAGAGTCGATGGAGGAGAATATTGAGCTGTTGCGTGAGCTGGCGAAATATTGATATTAGCGGCTTTCACTTTTATCTATTGTACAACCAGCAGGGTGAAGGAAGGAGAGGAGATATGGAGAAAAAGCTGATTATTATTCATAACAAAGAAATGGAGACATTGGACATCTGGTTTGACGACCCGGAGAGAGAGTGTATATGCGAGGAGGTGGGAGATGGTATCATTCTAAAGAAGGATAAAGATGAGAGAGTTATAGGAATAGAAGTCCTGT
>JAODGR010000082.1 GCA_025464275.1 Methanosarcinales archaeon | reverse complement strand
GCCTCTGCCAGTCTCGCTACTGCGTCCTCCAGACTGCCAACGCGTTCCTCAGTCCGTTTCTGTGCCTGTACTAACTCTGCAATTGCGTTTCTTAATTCTTCAAAATCCTCCCGCCTGACCGCAAACTCCGCCCTTACGCGCTCCATTATAGCATCTACCAGTCGGAGCAGTGGCTTCCGTAGCTCATCCGGGAATTCGCCCACTATCTCCATATATCCCCGCTTTGCTTTAGCCATCTCAATCTTGTAATTTAATTAAATTTTCTATCCTTTACTTTATCTTTATCCTTTTAACCTTACATGCTATCTTCTATGGTCGGCTTTAATCTTCCATTCTGCCTTCCTCAAAATCCCCCTCAGCCTCTGTACCTCCCGCGCCGTGAGTCCTGCCCTGCCAAACAGTCTTCGTAGCATCACCATGGTCTTCTCTTTCTTATGCTCCCTGTACTCAATCTCATCCAGGAAAGTTCGAATATGGTTGAACAACCGCTCCTTATCCTCTACACTCGCCAGCTTCAGCCGCTTTGAGCTCGGCAATGATGATGAAGATACACCCCCGCTACTGCCACTGCTACTGCTACTGTTACTATTACCATTGCTCAATTCATAGAGGAGGACCGCAACGGCGTGAGAGAGGTTCATTACAGGATAGTCTGGTGCCGTTGGGATGCTGACCACAATATCACATCGTTTTAACTCCTCGTTTAACAGCCCTATATCCTCCCTGCCAAACAGGAGTGCTAAGATACCTCCCTTATCCTTCGTCTTCTCTTTCAGCTCGTACGGCGATAGAGCAGGCATTCTAAGGTGTTTAGATGCTGAGATACCTCGTTTCGCAGTGGTACCCGCCACAATACATGCATCACTCACCGCTTCCTCTATCGAACTCACTATTCGTGCCCTGGTCAGTAGATCATGGGCATGTGATGCGACGGATAAGGCTTTGATGCCTATATGTGGTGGATTCACCAGATAAAGGTCATGGAATCCGAAATTCTTCAATACCCGTGCCACTGCTCCCACATTCGTCTCGCTCTTCGGCTCCACGAGTACAGTCCGGACTTCCAATTCCCCCACCTCCTACCTCCTCCTCTGCCTGTGCACCTTAAACCTGAACAGATTCACTTTATTATCTAATCTAATGTCTAATGTAGCTATATTGGGATTGGGGGAGGTGGAGCTGGAACGAGGACCATCGAATGGGACGATGAGAGTGAGGCAGTACGGCTGATAGACCAGACGCGACTGCCACAGGAGTACAGAATCGTGGTATGCGAGCGAGTTGAGGAGCTAATAGAAGCGATAAGGGAATTGAAAGTGCGAGGTGCTCCCGCTCTTGGCGTTGCTGGTGCACTTGGTGTCGTACTGGCTTGTAAGAACGCGGATGAATCTGCGATTGAGAATGCGGTGATGCAACTGGCGAACGCGAGACCAACGGCTGTTAATCTATCTTACGGCGTTAACAGGGCTTTTAGCGCGGCAAAACGCGGTAAGAACGCGGAAGAGATGAGAAAATACGCACTCGATGAGGCAACCCGGATGATTGAGGAGGATATCAGACAAAACAGGAAGATAGGGGAATACGGGAGTGAGCTCCTGGAGGATGGTGATGTCGTACTCACGCATTGCAATGCCGGTAGACTCGCATGTGTCGACTGGGGTACTGCTCTTGGTGTGATAAGGACGGCGATGATGCGTGGTAAGAGGATAGAGGTGATAGCCTGTGAGACGAGACCGCTTAATCAGGGCTCTCGGCTGACCACCTGGGAACTGATGCAGGATGAGATACCCGTTACGCTCATCACAGATAGTATGAGCGGTGCGGTGATGCAGGCGGGTAGAGTGGACAAGGTGCTTGTAGGTGCAGACAGGGTGGTCAGGGAGGGAGTGATAAACAAGATAGGTACGTATATGCATGCGGTATTGGCGAAGGAGCACGGGATACCGTTCTATGTGGCTGCTCCCACCTCCTCTTTCGACCTGAGACGGAGTTATAAGGATGTGGAGATAGAGATGAGGAGTCCAGATGAACTGATATACTGTGGTGGTGTTCAGATAGCCCCGCGGGATGTGAGAGTGTACAACCCTGCATTCGATTTCACACCCTTCCAGTTAATCTCAGGTGTGATTACGGAGAGGGGTGTGCTTCAGCCTCCTTTAGATGACCATGAGCTGTGCTGTGATTGATTGCTAACCTGATATTTTAGCCACGAGTTCGCCCCTCTTCACTCCTATGCTCTCCGCTACGGGTATGCACTTCGCCCTCAGTATATATAGCACACGCTGCTTTAGCTCGCTCTCGAACTCCGATATCGATTCGTAATTGCCCATACCCTTCGCTATCACCAGATAATCCTCATCATTGAATATGCGAATGAATTCTGGATTTGCATCCTCCAGCGATACTCCAATAGCTGCACCGCTCGGCACCATTCTCACATCCACAGGTAGGGCGAGATAATCTGCCGCCTCCCTCCAGTCATTCACCGTGGCATCATTTATCACTGCACCGCTCTTCGGTGATACCACCACCTCCTTGCCCATCTCTCTCAGTTTCATCACCACAAACGCGTCAAAGAAGACCTCACCCGCGTTGTCCGTGAGATACAGAATTCTATCTCGCTCCCTTAGCGTGGTTATAACCCTATCCCTATCCCAGTTCAACTTCTCATTCAGTATACGCACGAAATCCGCTTTAAATGCCGCATCGTCGTATGAATAACCTTTCACGCCGTATTCCATGGAATTCGCAGCGGCAGCTATTCGCACCAGTGCTTCTGCTTCTATATCGCTGAGAGCCTCATCTCCATCCCCTCTGTCCTCACCACCTCCACCACCTCCACTATCTCCGCTATCACCATCATGATGAAGTGATGCATAGTAGTGGATGGCGACGTGAAGCAGCTCTTTTGCCACTTCGTTACTCCGCCTCTTCACAGCCTCATGAGGGTCCATCAATCCACTCCGTCTCTTCAATATCCTCTCTCGCTCTGTACCGAAGAATGCAGGTGTTCTTCCCTCCTCCTTCAGATGTGAAAGGAGAAAGAGGAGGACCTCCTCCATTGCTCCTATCTTCTCGTCATCGTGCTTGAAAATCATATCGCATTCGTATTTCGTCCTCTCCACCAGACAGGCAATACAGTCGGATCGCAATCTCATCTTCTCATGCAGATGCAGGCTTCTTTTAGCTCTTTATTTCTATTTCTATTTCTGTTTCTGTTTATTCTGTATTTGTATTATATTCTGAGTGATTTTATCCCTGTATTTCACTTCCAGCGTCATCAACTCCCTTGCAACTTCCACATTCTCGAATACGCGTCTCGCTTCTTCCTCCAGCTTCTTCGCACTCCCGAGGTCGGAGTAGCGTGCACTGATATGAGTGAGGATCAACTTCCTTACACCCGCTTTCTTCGCCACTTCCGCAGCTTCTAACGCCGTTGAATGCATGTACTCTACCGCGTATTGCTTCACCTCCTCAGACATGGAGCCATCGTGTATCAGCAGGTCAGCCCCTCTACTCGCTTCCACCACACTCTCGCACGGTCTTGTATCACCGGTATACACGATCTTCCTCCCCGGTCTCGGTGGTCCCAGAACCTCCTCAGGTCGTATCTCGCGCCCGTTAACGGTGACGGTGTGCCCTGATTGTAATCTGGAGAATAGAGGTCCTGGCTTGATACCGAGTTCTATTGCCCTCTCACGATTGAATTTCCCGGGTCTCATATCCTCTTCCAGCACGTAGCCTATGCTCTCGACATTGTGCACCGTTTTAATCGCTTTAATCCTGTATTTCTCTTTCACGACCTCATCACCGGGCTTCAATTCTATCGCCTTCACCTCAAATCCCTTGCCTGCATAGCCGAGAGAGAGGAGGTGATAGAGGAACCTGTCCACGTACCTCGGTCCATATATCTTCAGGGGCTCTTTTCTGCCCTGTAATGCCATCGTCTGCAATAGACCGGGGATACCGAGCACGTGATCCGCGTGGAAATGGGTGATGAAGATGGAACTCACGGTCATACCTGTCTTTGCCCGCATCATCTGCCGCTGTGTACCCTCGCCACAATCGAAGAGCATCAATTCACCTTCCCTGTTCACTGCTATTGCCGATGGATTCCTGTTTGGTGTGGGTGTTGAACCTCCTGTACCCAGAAAAGTTATCCTGAGCATCATCTCTTTCTCATATTCCCTCCCTTACCCTTAACCTTACTCCCTTAACCTTACCCTTCCCTTACCGTTCCCTTACTCCTTGTTATATAACCGGTTGACGCCGTTTATCATGGCATGCATTGACGCCAGCACTATATCCTCACTCACACCACTCGCCGTTATCACCCTGTCTCCCCTGCTCATCTTCACCACTACATTCACCAGTGCATCCGTACCACCCGTGATGGCATCCACATGGTACTCCTCAAGCCGGAGGTCATTCATCTCTGAACCTCTCATCGCCTTCCGGAGTGCATTTATCGCGGCATCCACCGGTCCCACACCCACTCCCGCCTCCACCACATCCTCTCCGTCTATCTCCAATCTTATAGACGCTGTGGGGTATACATTCTTGCCTGATACGACCGATAGGTCGAGGAGTTTTATCCGCTCCCTTCGCTCTATATGCAGTACATCATCCACAATCGCCTGGAAGTCCGAATCGGTGACCAATTTACCCTTATCGCCGAGCTCTTTCACCTTCGATAGAATGGTCATCAGCTGTGTGTCGTCAGCCGTGACGCCCATCTCCTCGAGTGCCATCTTCACCGCCGCCTTGCCTGTATGCTTACCAAATGCGAACCGCCTCTTCCTGCCTATCAGACCCGGGTCCATGGGCTCGTATAAACTGGTATCTGCCAGTGTCCCGTGGATATGCATCCCTGATTCATGGGTGAAGACATTGTCACCCATGAGCGGTTTATTTGGTGCAACGGGCATCTTTGTCAGGTTGCGTACCAATCGCGAGGTCTCATACAGCTTCTCCTTCACTATCCCGCTCTTCACGCCGTAGAGCCGTTCAAGTGCGATGGTCACCTCTTCCAGAGAGGCATTGCCCGCGCGCTCGCCTAGACCGTTCACCGTGACATGTACGACCTGTGCACCCGCGAGTACCGCAGCAATCGAGTTTGCAGTCGCCAATCCGAAGTCATTATGGCAGTGAGCAGAGAGGGTGGTATCCAGCACGGAGAGGGAAGCAAATATCTCCTTCGTTCGCTCAGGGTACAGCACGCCCACAGTATCACAGAAACACAGCCGGTCAACTACGCCTGATAGCTCGGTAAATAGCGATTTTAGAAATGCCATATCTGCTCTTGAAGCATCTTCCGCGCTTATCTCCACCTTCAAGCCGTGCCCTTTCACATATTCCGCAGCTTCCATCGTCCTCGCTCTCAGCGTCTCCCGGTCTATCTTCAACTTCTTCTTTATGTGGTCATCAGAGACAGGTGCGACCAGATTCACGGTATCCACATCGCAATCAATTGCAGCATCGATGTCATTACGTAATAGTCGAGCGAAGGAGCTTATTTCCGCTCTTAAACCCTCTCCTGTTATTAATTTAATGGCTCTTCGCTCACCTTCCGATACAATAGGCGTCCCAGCCTCGATGATATCCACACCCAGGAGGTCAAGCTGCCGGGCAATCATCAGCTTCTGCTCCGGTGTTAATGATACACCCGGCGTTTGCTCTCCATCGCGCAGCGTGGTATCCAGTATCTTCACCCTCTCCGGCTTCAACTCAACCTCTATCCCTTTTCCAGCCATGGCGATAACAAATCTAAATTAAGTCTTGAGATAAATAAAAAGAAAAAGAGAGAGGGACAGAACAGAGCAGGGGAAGGGATAAGAGGATAGATGCTGGATGCTGCTGAAGATGCTCACACTCCGGAATTATCGGAAATACAAGAATGCAAGTATAGAATTCCCTGACGGCGTGATAGGCATCATAGGATTGAACGGTGTAGGGAAGACGACACTGGTGGAGGCGATAGGCTGGGCTCTTTTCGGGCATCACGCGGCACGAACAACCAAAGAGCTGATAAAACGCAGAGGAGCATCACAGCATGAGGTATGTCACGCAGGACTGGAGTTCGAGCTGGAGGGTGATACCTACCGGGTGGTGAGAGAGATGTCAGGCAAGAACCTGGTGCCAAGGGCTGAACTCTTCATCAATGGAAAACGGATTACCAGCAATGCAGAGGAGGTTACAGCGGTACTGGTGGAGCGAATAGGGATGGACCACCAGTCATTCTTCACTTCCGTCTTCGCCAGGCAGAAGGAATTGAATGCGCTATCCAGTATGAAGGCTGGTGAGCGGAAGAAGCTCATGTTGCGTATGCTTGGCATAGAGCGTATAGAGGGTAGCATCCACGCGATAAGGGAGGACAGGCGGGGGAAGGAGAAGAAGATAGAAGGTATAAAGGCTGCAATTGTGGATAAAGAAGGCAGGAAGAAGATAGACGTGCTCAGAGCGAGGATGGCAGAGCTGGATAAGAGTAAAGAGGCTATTTCACTGCATATAAGCGAGATAGAAGCGGAGAAAGAAGCGAAAGAGCGTGTGGTACAGGCTACGAAGCAGGAGCTGGAACTCGCAACGAGGAGATATGATAGATATGTGGAGCTGAGCAATACGCTTGGCGCGCTGAGAAGCGACCTGGAGAACACGCGAAAGAGGAGAGAGGAGAAGGAGAATGAACTTGCTGCATTGCTCGTAAAACAGAAGCGGCTTTTTGCTATCCAGGCAGATGAGAACCGCTATTTTGAGTGTAAAGCGCGTAAAGAGGAGCTGGAGGAGCTAAGGGAGCGCTACCGGCATAAGATGGAGCTGCTCAGGCGGCAGGAGAGGACGATACAGGAGATAAATCAGCGAACCGCTCTGATAAAGGATTTGAATGCCCGAACAGCTGCTTTTAAAGGTGTCGAGGAATCACTCGATGCACAGGTGCGTATCAGAGAGGAGCTGGAGGAGCTAAGGGAGCGCTACCGGCATAAAGAGGAGCTGATGAGGGGTAAAGAGCGTGCATTGCAGGAGATAAAGAATAGAGAGGAGGAGATTCTGCGTCTGAAGAATGAGAGGCGCAGGTTTGAAGCTGATGAAGCACGACTGACCGAGGTGAGAGAGAGAATAGAGGAGCTGAGGCGAGCAGAAGAGCGTCTGCACTCTGAAATTGGCGTTTATAAAACGATGACCTTACAGATCAAACGTGATATGGAGGCGAGTAAGGAGAAGATAGAGCAGATAAGAGCACTGGGTCCTGAGGGTGTGTGCCCGATGTGTGAGCGTCAATTGGGCACGCATTACGGGGTATTGATGAGGAAACAGAATGAAGAGCTGAGCAGTATGAAGCAGAAGCTATATACAGTGTTCAGAGAGTACAAGAGCAGGAAACAGGAGCTGGAAGCGAAGAAGAAGGCTGAAGAGGTACTTAAGAAGCAATTAAACGAACTGGAGAAGTGTGTGAACCGGCGGAGGGAACTGGATACGAAGATAGAGCAGGAAGAGCGGGAATTGAATGCCTGGCGTGATGAATTGAGGAGACTTTTAAACGATTTGAAGCCATTAGAAGATGTTAAATTCGATGATAAGCATTATAAGGAGGTAACAGCGAAGATAAACGAGCTTGATAAGCTTGTTAGAGCCAAGAAGGAACTGGAAGTGAGAATAGCAGGAGAGAAGCGTGAGCTGATACGGTGGCGGAGAGAGCTGGAGCAGTTGAGGAGCGATTTGAAGCCTGTTGCTGATGTAGAGTTCGATGAGAAGGAATACAGTGCTGTTATAGGGCAATTAAACGAGCTTGAGCGTGTATATCGTGAGATAATCGGCTTAAAAGCGGAGATAAGGAGAATAGATGAGGTGAGAACCATCATCAGGGAGCTGAGTGATGAGGAGCGCAAGATAGGCAGTGAGATAGCCGCGTTGCAGAAGCAGATAGAGGCACTGGCATTTGATAAAATGGCGTATGTGGAGTTGAAAGCGAGGTATGAACGCGAGAGTGAGAGTTTGAACGCGGTGAAGCTGGCACTCATGGGTAAGAAGCACGAGTTTGAGAGCCTGTGCAGGGAGCATGAGCGTGTACAAGCCGATATAGAGGAGCAGGAGCGGCTAATCAGGGAGAAAGAAGAGGAAGAGGAGGATATATTATACTTAAATCTGCTGGAGAAGATAATGAACGACTTCAAGGTCTACATGGTGGGTATGATCCGTCCAATGCTTGCGGATTACGCTTCCGAGCTCCTCCGGCGGCTGACTGATGGTAAGTACAGCAAGCTCGAACTGGATGAGAATTACGACGTCTTCATCTATGAGGAGGGTACAGCGTATGAGCTGAACAGATTCTCCGGTGGTGAGGAGGACCTGGCGAACCTGTGCCTCCGACTGGCAATCTCCGAGGTCGTATCAGAGAGGAGCGCGGTGCAAACCCATTTCATCATCCTCGACGAGATCTTCGGCTCTCAGGATATCTTCCGGAAGAGGAATATTATAACCGCACTGAACGAGCTATCGAAGAAGTTCAGGCAGATTCTCCTCATCACACATATAGAGGATGTGAAGGATTATATGGAGTATGTGCTGAGGGTGAGTGAGGATGAGAATGGAGTGAGCTGGGTGAGGATGGAGTGATGTGAGATGCGAGCGAAGGAGAAGAATAATGAGCATACCGGTACCATGATCGCCTGGTGCATCACGGGTTCTGGTGACCGGATGGAGGAATGCGTGGATTTCATGAAGGAACTCACCGTGAAGTATAACCCCGTAGTACATGTCTACATCTCCAGGGAGGGTGCAACGGTATTGAAGTTCTACAAGCTATTTGAGGAGGTAAAAGAGAGTTTCCCACGGGTGAGTGTGGAGAAGGGACCAAATGCACCATTCTTAGCCGGGCGAATCCAGCTGGGCAGGTACGATTTCCTACTGATTGCCCCCGCCACTGCCAACACGGTAGCCAAAATCGCACACTGCATCGCCGATACCCTCGTTACCAATGCCGCAGCACAGGCGATGAAGGTGAATGTGCCCGTATACATCTTCCCCGTGGACCAGAAGGAGGGTGAGATAGTAACTAAATTGCCGGATGGACGCAGCCTCAAGTTAAGGATACGGAAGGAAGACGTGGCAAATGTGAACGTGCTGAGGCGGATGCATGGCATCACTGTGCTGAGCAGAGTGCAGGAGATAGAAGAGGTGATGAAGATAGTAACTGATAGCGGTAGGAGAAGATGAGGAAGCTGAAGACGAAGATAAAGCATAAGAATACATTAATCGGGCTGCTTTTCTTACTCCTGATCCTCTCCAACTGCATCTTCGCTCATGTCTATCACCAGCAGCAGAGGATAATAGAGGAGCAAAGCGATATCATCGCTCGACTCACTCATGAAAGAGCACTCACACGCATACCACCTTCGAGCGGGGTAGGCTGTGCCAATATCGTTGCTGTAAGAAGTAACACCAATACCGGTGTGATGGGCAAGGTGTATGTGAAGATAAAAGAGGGGAGCGGGAGCGTACTGATTAACACGAATCCCTTTGTCGAGCCAACGACGCAGCACTCCGTGCGAGAGGCGGTGGAAGTGGCTGAGCATTACACCAGTATGAACCTCTCAGGTAAAGATGTCATCATATACTTCGATATAAATGGCAGTGTGATAGGCGGACCTTCTGCCGGTGCCGCCATTACCACCGCGGTGATTGCGGCACTGGAGGGTAAAGAGGTGAGACAGGATGCGGTCATCACCGGCAGCATAGAGGAGGGCGGGTATATCGGGCACGTAGCTGCGATATTCGAGAAGGCAATCGCCGCGGAGTGCA
Organism: Methanosarcinales archaeon; assembly: GCA_025464275.1. Lineage (GTDB taxonomy): Archaea > Halobacteriota > Syntropharchaeia > Alkanophagales > Methanospirareceae > G60ANME1. The sequence continues at coordinate 6,848 of JAODGR010000082.1, read as the reverse complement.
GTGGTATGCGGCTATTCCTGGTGCCACAGGGTCAGAAGAAGCTCACATATTACGAACGGAGGACGAAAGAGCACCATCTGTTTGGCTTCTCCTTCTCCACCACTTATTACGAGCCGAAGGAGATAGACCTCGGTGAATACATGAAAGGTAAGATGACCGTGGAGGAGGTTTCAAAGATAGAGGATGTACTCTCATATCTTATACGTTGAATTGTAACTGGAATTGGAGTTGAAGAATAAATAAAGAATACTTGCAATACTGGCTGTTTTAATTGGTGTTCATTGATAGAAAAGATAGAAGTAGCAAAAGTTTTTTCCTCATTTTCCCGCACCTTAATTTATAGGAGCTCGTATGGCTGTGGAAACTGATAATGAAGATGAGATAAGCATTACTTCGGTCTATGATAACAAAGAGATACTCACCTCCGGTAATACTGAGATAGACAAGAAGATGGGAGGTGGCATACCCTCAGGTTCTCTCACGCTCATTGAAGGTGCAAACGATACAGGTAAGAGCGTGTTGACACAGCAACTGACGTGGGGCGGGCTACAGCAGGGCTTTACCTTCGCACTCTATACCACGGAGAATACAATTAAAAGCCTGTTGAAGCAGATGGAGAGCCTATCGCTCGATGTATCCGATTATTTCATACTGGGTAACCTAAAAATCTATCCCATCCATGTAGAGGGTATAGAATGGGCGGCTGATATACCATTCCTCGATTACATCGTTGCTGATGTAAAGGTGAAGCATGAGGAGGTGATAGTCCTCGATTCCCTCACCGTGTTCGTAACCGACGCGGATGAATCGGATATCCTCAGCTTCTTCACCGAGTGTAAGAACCTCTGTGACTCGGGCAAGACCATCCTGATCACCGTCCATACCTTCGCATTCAATGAGGAACTCCTGACCCGCGTGCGGTCAATCTGTGACGCGCACCTCAGCTTGAAGAAGGAGGAGGTGGGCGAGAAGCTGGTAAAGACGATGGAGGTAGCAAAGATAAGAGGTGCGCAGAAGACCACCGGTAACGTGATCGCGTTCGAGGTGGAGCCGCAGTTTGGACTGCGGATAATCCCGGTCTCTAAGGCGAAGCTGTAAGTGTAAGTAAAGAAAAAGAGGGTGGAGAGAGGATAGAGGAGAGATGCCAAATATAGAACTCCCTTTTGAGCATAATCCGATAAATCTGAATATAAAAGATGAAGACCTGAAGAGATGCGGGCTGTATCAGCTATTACCCGCGGAAGCGAAGAAGTACGTGGAGGAGAGCAGGCACGTCCTCGTATATCTCCACATGTTGCCCATCGACAAATATGGCACACCCAAGTTCTATCCCAGGTTATCAAAGAAACTGAAGAACCTGAAGAATCCCAACCTGATATATCCGGTGAATAAGGATATAGCGATTCACATCAGCCCGGATAAAGAAGATGTACGGAATTTCTACATCCCCATTGAGCCCTCGGTCTTCGCAAACCTGGACAGATTGATGGCAGAAGTGGAGCGGAGGATAGCGAGTCTGGTGGATAAATACGAGAGGCCGAACACACCGGAAGAGAGGCGGTACATCCTCGAGAAGTGTATAGATGAGGTATGCGAGATAATACCGGAGGGTAACGGTAACGGCTTTAGAGGCACTCGCAATGGTAATGGTAATGGCACTGGCACTGGCAATGGCGGAGTCGATGGTAAAGGTAAAGGAGGTAACGGCGGCAGCAATTTGAATTTATTGCTGAAGTTCCTCCCCAGGCTCTGGAATGGTAACGGGCACACGAAGAAGGTTGCTGTTACTCCTCTGGAGTTGAAGGCGATAAAATATCTGATGATCAGGGACAAAGTGGGTATGGGTATTCTGGAACCATTCATCAGAGACCCGAACATCGAGGATATATCCTGCTCAGGGCTGGGATACATATTCGTGGAGCATAAGATATTCGAATCGCTGAAGGCGCCGGTGAAGTTTGAGAGCAAGGAGGACCTGGATGATTTCGTCATAAAGCTCTCGGAGAAGATAGGGAAGCCCATATCCTACCGCAATCCCATCATGGATGCCACCCTCCCGGATGGCTCCAGGATAAACATTGTATATGGGGATGACATATCGAAGAAAGGCTCGAACTTCACGATAAGGAAATTCAGTGAGACCCCGCTCAGCGTGCTCCAGCTGATCGAATTCGGAACCTTCGATTACCTGATGGCTGCCTATTTCTGGATCTGTCTCCATGAGGGGATGAACTGCTTCATTGCAGGAGAGACTGCATCGGGGAAAACGACCACCATGAATGCTATCACCACCTTCATACCGCCGAATGCGAAGATCGTCTCCATCGAGGATACACCAGAGCTTCAGGTACCTCATAAGAACTGGACACGGGAGGTCACGAGGTCAGCCCAGGGTAAAGGCGGGGAGAGTTCGAGCGTGGAGATGTTCGACCTCCTGAAAGCGGCATTGCGGCAGCGCCCAAATGAGATAATCGTGGGTGAGATAAGGGGTGTGGAGGGCAATATCGTATTCCAGGCAATGCAGACCGGGCATCCCGCTATGTCCACCTTCCATGCCGCTTCGGTTGAGAAGCTCATCCAGAGATTGACCGGTGACCCGATAAATGTACCGAAGACCTACGTGGACAACCTGAACCTGGTAATCATCCAGAATGCCGTGCGAGATAAGAGTGGCAAACTGAAGAGACGGGTGACGAGTGTGACAGAACTGGTTGGATATGACCCCGCCACGCAGTCGTTCTCGTATATCGAGGTGTTCAAGTGGAACCCTGCAACCGACACATTTGAATTCACAGGCAATATGAACTCCTACCTCCTGGAGCAGAAGATAGCGGTGAAGAAGGGTATACCGCAGAATAAGGTGCGGAGGATATACAAGGAGCTGGAGAGGCGAGCAAGGATACTGAAGAAGATACACGAATCCGGGGTTACCGGTTTCTATGAATTATTCGCATTGATATCGAAGATGGAAGGTGAGGGGGTGATATCCTGAGGATGAAACCCGCCAGTACCGGCACAGGCACAGGCACAGGTACAGGCACAGGTGCAGACGGAGTCAGGGTGAGGAGGGAGAAGAGAAGCACAGGCATAGGCGCGCAGATAAAAGAAGACCAGGCAATGATGCTCGACCTCCTGAATATCCTCACTTATATGTCTTCCATCGCCACCGCCGATATAAGCAGGGATGCAATATTCGCACTGGCTGGGCAGGAGGACGGGATTACCGCAAGACTGCTGGATAAGATACACCTGTTAGCGAAGAATTACGGCTATGATTATGCCACCGCGTGCCGGCTGGTCTCCGAGGAGGCACACCACCCCGCTCTTAAAGATTTCCTGCTCAGGTTCTCAAATGCATTAGCCACAGGAGAGGAGGAGTCGAAGTTCCTGAGGAGCGAGATGGAGAAGATGATTGAGATATACACAAACAAGTACCAGAGCGATGTGGAGACTCTGAAGAAATGGACTGATGGCTATTCCGCATTGCTCGTATCGGTGATGCTGATCATCGCTGTATTCCTCATAAGCACTATGCTATTCCAGATGGGTAACATCTTAACCATGGCTATCTTATCAGGGACGCTGTTCTGCTTCGTTGCTTTCTTTGGTGTCTATGTCATCTATCGCGTGGCTCCTTATGAGAAGATGGTGCATTCGCTGGACGTGAAATCGAAGGAACAGATGCTGGCTGAGCGCTTGAGCATGTTCATCCTCCCAGCCTGTATCCTCCTCTCCATCATCTTTCTGGTAGCAGGTGTGAAGATGTGGCTCATATTCCTCTTCGTTTCTCTATCCATGGTGCCGATAGGCGTGTTTGCAATGATAGACAGGAGGAAGATAGAGAAGAGGGATATGGACCTCCCTTCATTCCTGAAAGCACTCGGCTCCACGGCTGGGATCATGGGGAGCACCCTTACACAGGCGATGGAGCATCTGGATAAGAAGTCGGTGGGCTCGCTGGGTAAGCAAGTGGAGAGGCTGCATAAGAGACTGGTTAACGGTATAAATCCGCGGATAAGCTGGCATTACTTCATCGGTGAGACCGGTTCCGAGCTGGTGAACAGGTCGGTACGTGTTTTCCTGGATGCCATAGAGCTCGGAGGTGACCCTGCGAAGATAGGTGCTATCGTCTCACAGTCGGCACTCGGCATCGCCCTGCTGAGAGCGAAACGGAAACTCGTCTCCAGCGGGTTCGTGAACCTCCTTATCCCGCTGCATGCCACGATGTGTGGCGTCCTCGTATTCATCTACCAGGTAATGTTCTCGTTCAATGAAGCAATAGCGAAGATGATGGCGGCACATTCAGGTGAGGTGGGTGGCGCTGCCGTGAACCTGCCACCGGGTATGGGCTTCTTTAATATCACCAGCGGCATTGACATGGGCTTCATCGCTAAATATGTCACCCTCATCGTGCTCGTAATGACGTTCGCAGATGCTTTTGCTGCAAAGTTCGCAGCCGGAGGTAGCAGGTACACACTCTGTTTCTACGCTTCCATCACGTTCTTCCTATCTGCATTCGTTCTGTTTGCGATACCCATGATAGCCAGTAACATCTTCTCCGTGGAGATGGGTGCAACATGAAGCATAGGAGGATAAAATAGAGATGGGTGTTCTGGATAAGCTCGGGCTCGGTATAGTGAAGAGGAAGGAATCGCGTGGCGAGGAGGAAGAGGAAGGTGAATCGGAACGCGGAGCGGAGAGGGTAATGGATATCGAATCGATATTCGCCGATTCAGAGAAGGAGAAAGCGAGAGTGGAGGAATGGTGGCTCCAGAAGGGTGAAGAAGAGGCAGTGGAGGAGGTAGTGGATGACATGATAGGAGAAGATAGGAGTGGAGGTAGAGAGAGGGGGCAGGGAGAGGGGGAGAATGCCGATGCCGATGAGGATAGCGATAGCGAGAGCGAGAGTGAGAGCGAGAAAGATATAGACGAGCTGATATACAGCCTGAAAGATGATGAGGAAGAGGAAGACGAGATGAGTGGCGTGTTACGGAGCGCGGTGGAGGAATTTGGCGATACAAGCGTGGAAGAGCTGCTCATACTGGGAAAGACGGCTTTACATGAAGTGAAGATGCTGAGTGGAGCGGAAACGGGTGGTCATCATGGCGAGTAGTGCGGGCAATGCGGGCAGTGGTAAAAAACCGATAAAGATATTGCATGTGGAAGATGAGAGAGGTGCACTGGAGGTGACGAAATTCTTCCTTGAGCGGAAAGGTCAGAACGATTTTGAGGTTCATCAGGCGTTATCCGCGGAACAGGCGCTGGAGAAGCTGGAGAATGGTGACTTTGATATCGTCATCTCTGATTACAAGATGCCGGGAATGAATGGTCTGGAGTTCCTGGATGAGCTGAGGAAACGGGGTAATGATATCCCTTTCATCATCTTCACCGGTAAAGGTGAGGAGCGTGTGGCAATAGAAGCGCTGAACAGGGGTGCAAACCGTTATATCAAGAAAGAAGGCAGTCCAGACGTGCTATTCGACAACCTTGCAAGGCATATCCGTGAACTGGTGATGAAGAGGACCGAGCAGAAGAGGGCGGAGGGTGAAGGAGAGTATGGTGGCGGTGAGACTTATTACTCCCTGGTTCAGGCATTGAACGACCCTGACTGGAATGTGCGGGTGCATGCTGCGAATTCACTCGGTGAGCTCGGAGATGTAAGAGCGGTGGAGCCATTGATTGCGAGATTGGAGGACGAAGACGAGGATGTCCGCACCGCTGCTGCTCGCGCACTCGGTATGATAGGTGATACAGGAGCAAGAACGATTGATGCCCTCATCAGCAGCCTGAAGGATGAAAAGAGAGGGGTTCGTAAGGCTGCAGCTCATGCCCTCGGCATGATAGGCAAGCCAGCACTCGAACGCCTCATACAGGCACTGAGTGACAGATCGGCTCATGTACGCCTGGGTGCTGCGGAGGCACTGGGGATGATAAGAGATGCAAGTGCTATTGAACCACTCATACATGCACTGAGTGATGATAATCTGGATGTGAGATGGAGCGCTGCGGAGGCACTCCACAACATAGGTGAGCCTGCGGTGGAGCCACTGCTAAAGACGCTGCGCAATATAGGAGACAGGGATGTGAAGTGGAGTATAGTGGAGATCCTCGGTGGTATAAGGGACAGGAGGGCTGTTGAACCCCTTATCCATGCGCTGAGTGATGATGCCGAGAATGTACGGATGAGTGCCGCATGGGCACTGGGGAGGATAGGAGACCCGGAAGCGGTTCTGCCACTGTTCCAGGCACTAAAAGACCGAAATGGTAATGTACGAAAAGCTGCGGCAGAAGCGCTTGCCATGATCGGTGTGCCTGCAATAGATGTACTCATCCGTGGATTGAGGGAGAAGGATGCACATCTCCGGAAGACGTGTGCGGAGATTCTCAGTGAGATAAGAGATGTAAGAGCTGCGGAGGCGCTATTTCAAGCGCGGATGGATGACGACCAGGAAGTGAGAAGAGCAGCTCTGAGAGCTCTGGATAAGATTCAGCGTGATGCAGCCAGGGTAAAGGGTGGCAGAGGAGGAATAAGAATGAGAATCAGCGATACAAGAATGCATGGTGTGAACGAGCGCGATGAGGTGAAACTCACTCCGGAGCAGCTAAAAGAGATAAAGGACCTGCATGCAAGGGGGTATCGAGATTTGCACATAGCGGAGAAGATGGGCATTCCGGTGAAGAGTGTGGAGGATTATCTAAGGGGTGAGAGGGTGAGGAGGCTGGAGGAGAAGTACATGAACGTGCGTAGATTCACCGTCTAAGGTGAGGGGTAATGTTGAGTTGATGCAGGGTGATGTAGGTACTCGTACTCCTGCACTTCTCTATCCATTCAGTTTTTAAAGTTTTAA
>JAODGR010000058.1 GCA_025464275.1 Methanosarcinales archaeon | reverse complement strand
ACCACTGATATTGTACCACACGTGCTGACCACTGAACAATGAAACCGTACTCGGGAGTGCGAAGACACCGATTGCAATCACTGCAACTGCCAGCAGAACCAATCTATTCGTCTTCATTTCTTCTCTCCTTTTCACCTCCTAATTCCTTCATATCTCACATACCTCTACACATACATATACAAGAGGCATATAGCTATAAAAGCTTTTTGGTTTTTTTACGCCTATCATGGTTTCCATAACAGGCTACTTATATGTTGGCTCTCGATGCATAAAAACCTTTTCCTCGGTTGAATCGATATTTAAAATGCTAATGAAGGTCCTGATGGGGTGCACTGCACTGTACATGGTTTGTCAATCAGGTTACCCATATTTTAAACTATTATTTCAGATCTGATAAACAGAAATAGCGGATGTGTTGCATCTCGCACGTCTATTCCTGCGCACTCTATAAAATATTATTATCTTACATCGTGTTAATAATTTGTTTATCTGTGCATAGCCCCACCTCCATCTCCCCCACTCCCCTCATCCACTCCCCCGCTCCATCAGCGCGCACCGGGCGAGGGGTTGAGGGTTCGTCTCCCTTCCAGTTCCTTACTCACTACCTCCTGCACCTTCCCCGGTGTCAGGTCGGCAATGGGGTAATATCTACCCCCAGAATACGCAGCTATCTCACGACAGTACCCGAGCTGCATGTGGATGAATGAGTTGCTCACCACCTCCGTGTCTATCACTATGGTATATACACCCTTAGCACGTGCATACTCAGCCACAGCCAGCAGCTCATCCCTTATCTCCGTAGCTCCATGCTCCGATGCTTCTCCACCTCCACCTCCACCGCCGGCACCGGCACCGGCACTGACATTCGCCCTGCCATCTGATATTAGTACCAGCACAGGTATCACATCCTCATTCCTCGCACGCTCCGCTATCAGGGTGTTTATACCGAGCTCAAGACCCGCTGCTAATGGCGTCCGCCCTCCCGTTGGGAGCTCCTCCAGGCTCTTATATGCCAGATCCACACTCGCACATAATGGAAGCAGGACGTCTGCACCGGTGCCTCTGAATGCCACCATGCCCACCTTATCTCGCTGCTGGTAAGCATCCATCAGCAGAGAGAAGACCGCGCCTTTCGCACTTGCCATTCGCCGCTCCGCACCCATTGAGCCCGAAGCATCCACCACGAACATCGTCGCGGTTGATACCTTACACACCCGAATCTTCTCCCTGATATCGCTCGCTTTTATCTCTATCGCCAGCTCACGCTCACCTCCCCGGGCACTCGTACTCGCACTCCCACTCCTGCTCTCACTGCTTCTTTTACATTTACACCCATTGTGACGCTGATGAGATGCCGCAGCACGGATTGTAGCATCGAGTGCTATATCCCTATCCCTTATCACTCCCTCTCCAGCCGGATATCTATAGCGGTAATATCTACCCCTAACAGAGGATAGAGAGCTGATTCTTCTGCCTCTTACACTACGACTACGGTACAGCCTGTCTTTACTCTCTCGCTCCCATTCACGCACCTTACTGACCTCTATCGGGTCTCCTATCTCAAATACGGTCACCTCACCCCCACCGCCGCGCTCACTCTCACTGCTACTCCCGGTTCCGCTCTCCCCACCTCTGCCTCCAGCTTCATCATGCTCCCCAGCTCCATCTCCATCTACATCTCCATCCCCAGCCCCAGCCCCGGCTCCTCCTGCATGCCCCTCCTGCGCACCCTCGTGCTTCATAGCCTGCTCCACCTCATCCATCAGCTCATCGAGTCTCTTCAAGTCCAGCGTAGGTGCTTCGAACGGTCTTCTGCGCATACGATGCGGGAGAGCGAGTTCCATCGCCTCCTTTACGTCATCACGCGTGACCCTCTTCCGCCCATCAAATGCTGCTATCGCCTTCGCCACCCTGTTTATCACTATCTCCGCCCTGTGCGTTCGTACACCGAGTTTAACACATGTCTCAGCTGCGAGTTTCAATAACTCCGCCGGCATCTCCACCTCGTTCAGTATCTCCTTCGCATGCATGATCTTAGCCCTCAAATCAGCCTGGCTCGCACTGTATCGCTCCCTGAATCCCTCTGGGTCTATTTCAAAACTCTCTACCTGCTTCACTATCTCCACTCGCTTCGCCACATCATCTATGCTCTCCACATTCACCTGCAGCCCGAAGCGGTCCAGTAACTGCGGTCTGAGCTCACCCTCCTCTGGATTCATCGTGCCCACGAGGATGAACCTGGCAGGATGCGAGACCGATACACCCTCACGCTCCACCACATTCATCCCCATCGCTGCTGAATCCAGAATGACATCAGCAACATGGTCATCCAGGAGGTTCACCTCATCGATATATAGGATACCCCGATTCGCAGCTGCCAGTATGCCGGGCTCTAACGCCTTTATCCCCTCTCTTATCGCCTTCTCCACATCTATTGAACCAACCACGCGGTCCTCAGTCGCGCCAAGCGGCAGTTCCACCACCCACATCCGTCGCCTCAATACCTCGATGTTATCGCCTCTCATGCTACGCTCGTAGCACAGGTCGCACATCTCTCGCTCGTCCCTGGGATTGCAGTTGAATGGACAGCCCTTTACCACCTCTATCTCAGGCAGGAGTTCCGCGAGTGCACGTACCGCGGTGGACTTCGCCGTTCCCTTCTCACCCCGGATCAGCACCCCCCCTATACGTGGATTAATGGCATTCAATATGAGGGCTCGCTTCATCCGCTCCTGCCCCACAATTGCAGTGAAGGGTAATATCTCTCTCCTTGTATGGTGTTCCATTTAATACTGATAAATCATACTGATATTAAAGGTTATAAATTTTATCTATTTCTTGTTTCTGTTTCTTGCTTCTTGCTCCACACACTTCACTCACCACTTCACCACTGATATGCCAGAATGCCAGACTCAGAGCCAGAAGGGAAGATAAGTGATGGGACCGCCGAGATTTGAACTCGGGACAACTCGGTCTTCAGCCGAGCGCTCTCCCGGGCTGAGCTACGGTCCCTCCTCTCCTCTCTTTCCTCTTCATATCTTCTGTTGTAAGAAATATCATAAAAAACTTCACTTATCTATCTTGTGATTCAATGATGAGAGAGGAGATAACCAGGGCATTCGACCTCGTGCTCTCTGAAGGTGCGAGATACGCGGATATTCGGATAGAACGAGCGCATGTAACCGCTATCGAGGTGCAGGATGGCGTGTTTCGGGAGATGAGTTATGGGACTGACCATGGAATGGGCGTTCGTGTGCTCTATGGTAACTCATGGGGTTTCTCCTCTTCCAATGAATTATCCAGGTCGAAGCTGACGGAGACCTTCGAGGACGCTCTCAAGATTGCTCGGGCACTCTCACACTCTCCTGTGCTCGGTTCTGAGACGATAACGATAACACTGGCGGAGGTACCGGTAGAGAATGAGCACTTCAGGCTAAATCCAGAGCTAAATCCCGCTGATGTGAGTATAGAAGAGAAGAAGAAGATGATAAAGGATGCTTACCGTGCAGCGAAGGAACATTCCCCACTCATAAAGAGCGTTTCTATATCATACCTCGATGGTTACGAGGAGCGTGTGTATGCAAACACGGAGGGCACATACATCGTGGAGGAGACACCCGCGGTATTCATGCGTGTCCATGCAGTGGCAAAGCGTGGTAGTCTCTTACAGGAGGGCAGGGAGAGCACGGGTGCAGTGGGCGGTTTTGAAGTACTGAAGGGGGAGGGTGACCCAGAAGTTATGAGCTTAAAGGCTGCAGATAAAGCACTCCGGCTGCTCGACGCTGAACTGCCACCTGCGGGTGTCTTCACCGTGATCATGGACCCGAAACTCACGGGTGTGTTCATGCATGAAGCCCTCGGACATGCCGCGGAGGCGGACCACGTGCTCTATGGCGAGTCAATACTCCGTGACAGACTGGGCGAGGAGATAGCCTACGAGGGACTTACTGTTGCCGACGACCCGACCATCGAGAACTCACACGGGTATTACAGGTATGATGATGAGGGTGTACGTGGAAGGCGAACGGAAGTGGTAAGAGAAGGCGTACTCGTCTCTTTCCTCCATACGCGTGAGACCGCGGGCAGGCTCGATGCAGATGCTGTACCCACCTCGAATGCACGTGCAGCGAGCTACTCGGAGGTGCCACTGGTGAGGATGAGCAACACAGTCATCGAGCCCGGAGATAGCGATTTTGAAGAGATGCGAGCAGATATCGCACGTGGTATATACGCGAAGGGGATGCGGGGTGGTCAGGTGGACACGGTAAGGGGTGAATTCCAGTTCAGTGCGGAGGAAGCGTTCTTGATAGAGAAGGGCGAGCTCACAAAGCGGTTGAAGAACGTATCGCTCTCTGGTCGAACCCTGGAAGTGCTGAAGAACATAGATGCAGTGGGTAAGATGAAGGGGAGAGGCTCTATCGGGTTCTGTGGCAAAGATGGGCAGGAAGTCCCGGTCTCTGAATATGCTCCCCACATACGTGTGAAGAAGATACTGGTGGGCGGCGGTACGCCTACGCCTACCCCTACGCCTGCGCCTACTCCTTCTCCTTCACGTAGATGACATCGCCCTCTTTTAGCCTGCTCAGGCGCTCAATAGTGGTGGGTGTGAGTGGCGAGAAGGCGAGTACGAGGTTGGCACCATCGAAGGTCTCGCCTGTTGGTCCGTATGTATCACTGTCACTCAGCCGGATACCCATGAGACCACGGTTTGTCCTTGACATGTTCGTTACACCCAGGATACCCCTCTCTACACGGTCCTTTGGAATATTCTCCGGCACCAGTGTCCCTGCCTCTTCTGCATCGCCTTCAAACAGGACCATTGCCCCAGGCATAGCAAAATACACCTTCAAATGCCCTATTGGACGATTAATCAACCCTGTAAGCTTCTTGAAATACCATACCGTCTTCGGCGCCTTATCATAGTACAATTCCACCTCGTACACATCACTCGCATCCACACCAACGGTTCGCACCGTCCCTCTATCAATGATCTCCATGGTCAGTTCCGGCTTCTGGTCCACCACGACCGCTTCATCGCTGGTGTTCCCCTCCCTCACCTGCTCAATCCCTTCCTGAGCAAAGAACTCCTCCGCTTCTCGCTGCGTCTTGCCCACCACCATCATCCACCTCGGTTCTGTCCTTATAAGGACTGTATCACCCTGATGCGCATATTCTATCAATTCACCACCCTGAACTATCTCACCAAATACATTATGTGCAGGATTAGGCAATCGGCTATCCTTGTATAGAAATACCTTACCACGCTCTGTACCCGCGTTCCGGGCTGATAGCAGATACTTTGACCTGTAAGCAGGATTCTCGGCGGGTAAACTGAGCCCTTTCAGGCTCTCTGATGCCACATACGTATTTGAGTAGTCATCCACATGGAGAACACCACGATAGGTGAGTGAGAAGAAATGCTCACTCGACATCGGAGCTTCTCTGAATAGCCTTACCTTCGCGTAGGTGAAGATCTCCTGCCCCTCCTCTATCTCAGTCCCCATATCGGTGGTGACGAAACCCACTCGCTCCTTCTTCGTCACTATCGGGTGTATCTCCCCTATCTTATCGCCGGTATCCAGCCCTGAGATTATGCTCCTCCCCCGTGTCAATCGCCCTATAACAGCATCCTCGGCAGTACCATAAGCAGCCCTGTGCTCGCGCTTGCTTATCATGAGGTAGCCCATCTTCGGGTCGAAGCCACCGAGCCCGATGAAGACGTCCCATTTATTATAACTGTGTTCAGCCCTGTCCACACTTAACCCCGTCTCTATCGGTCCAATAGCGATTACATCCTCGGTCTTCCATGCCACCACACCGTTTGCAATCCTCCTGTAATTACTGAGAAACAGAGCCAGGGCATCACTCCCCGCACCCGCACCCTCACCCGCACCCTCACTGAGTATTCGTATCCTCGCTTCCCCCTGCTCTGTCTCCACTGCGAACTCGTTCTTCAGCTCCTTCTCCTCCTTCTCTGTTATTACTGCTACTATACAGCCCTCCCGGTATGTCCCCGGACTCTTCTGCTCCTCTATTTCTATTATGTCTCCTAACCTCTTACTCTCAACCTCCCTCGCTTCGCCGTTGAATTTGATTTTCATGGTTCTTATTTAAAACCGTGATTTTTAAATCTTTTTTCCTTTTTCCTTTTATCCCCCCTCTGTTCATATTTCTTCGTATTGAATTGAATATGGATACTTATTATATCCATCCTTATCCATCAACAATGGAAGTGAAACTGCTCAGAGTGACAGAAGAGGGTCTGGATTTGGTTTCCGATGCCGTGAAGATGAGCGGGCTATCACTCACAAGAGGAGCAGAAGAGATAGTGAAGATGATTACCGATAATGACTACTCCTCTGTACTTGAACACATCCTCTTCACGTTCGATATCTCGGGTATAAGTGTTGCGGTCAGCCGAGAACTGCTGGAGCACCGAATCGCCTCACACACCGCGAGGAGTACGAGATATAATGAGGAGCGCGGGTTTACGTATCATCTCCCTGAGGGTCTGAGGGGTAACGAGAGGGCGGAGGCGATTTACAGAGAAGCGATGAAGAGCGCGAATGAGGCTTACACCAGGCTCAGAGAGCTTGGAATTGCACGTGAAGATGCACGATATGTCTTACCCCTCGCTCTCCACACCCATTATGTGGTCACAATGAACGTCCGCAGCTTGATTAACTTCTTCATGCTCCGCCTCTGTATCAGGGCATCACCTGAGATAAGAGAGCTTGCAAAGCGCATGTATAAACTATGCGTGCGTGAATATCCCGCGATATTCTCCCGTATATGGTGCCGTGGCTTCACGCTCGGTGTGTGCCCTGAGAATAATGCGAGACCGCATGAATGCCCCTTCGCCGGTATAATACCATCTAAACAGGGAGTGAAGCGTGAATTCGAAGCAGATGCGAGGCGGATAATAGATAGAATCCTGGAGGCAGGGGTGGAGGGGGAGACAGAGGGGAAGACAGACGGTGAGGCGGAAGAGGGAGAGGAAGAGGGAGAGGGAGAAGGAGAAGAGAGGTGCGCAAGGTGCGGGAAGCGTATCTCAGGAGACGCCTATGAGTTCAAGGGCAGGAAACTGTGTGAGGAATGCTATATGGATGAAGTGATAGCCTCGCAGCCGAAGAGATGCATCATGCGCTGAGCCTGGATTTCACTCTCATATCCCGCTCAGGTTGATGTTCCGTTACGCCCAGGTCGGGATTTGAACCCGAGTCCGAGCCTCGACAGGGCTCAATGATAGGCCACTACACCACCCGGGCTTTCTCTGCATCTTACTTTATATTTCTACTACCAATATTTTAAAGGTTACCAGGACTAAGGATACGGTAGGTACATGCATGCATAATAACATAGCATAGATTAAGAATAAAGGAAACAGGAGAAGGTGGAAAAGAGAGAATGGCGACAAGAGGAAGGAAGGTAATAGATAAGGTAAAGACACTGATGGACAAGACCACGCGGATAAGGAACATCGGCATCATTGCCCATATAGACCACGGTAAGACCACGCTGACCGATAACCTCCTCGCAGGTGCGGGCATAATATCAAAGGAACTGGCGGGTGAGCAGCTCTTCACTGATTCCTATTACCTGGAGCAGGAGAGGGGGATAACCATATTCGCTGCTAATGTCTCCATGGTGTATAATTACAAGGGTGATGATTACCTCATCAACCTCATTGATACGCCAGGGCATGTCGATTTCGGCGGTGATGTGACGAGGGCGCTGCGAGCGGTTGACGGTGCGGTGGTGGTGGTTGATGCGGTTGAAGGTGCCATGCCACAGACGGAGACGGTGCTGAGGCAGGCGATGAAGGAGCACGTGAAGCCGGTTCTCTTCATTAACAAGGTTGACCGGATGATAAACGAGTTGAAGGTGGATGCGAAGGAGATGCAGCTCCGGCTGGCTAAGATAATAGACAAGATAAACAAGCTGATCAAGGGGATGAACAGGGATAGATACGAAGACTGGAAGCTGGATGCGGCGAAGGGGAATGTATCTTTCGGCTCCGCACTGTATAACTGGGCTATCAGCGTTCCTACAATGAAGAAGACCGGGATTGGTTTCAAGGAGGTGTTTGAATATTGCAGAGCGGGTAATATGAAGGAGCTGGCACTGAAATGCCCCGCTTATGTGGCTGTCCTTGATATGGTAACAGAGCACCTGCCTGACCCTGAGGAGGCGCAGAAGTATCGTGTGCCCGTCATCTGGCATGGTGATGAAACCTCACCGATAGGGCAGAGCATGATGCACTGCGATAAGGATGGTGAAGTGGCTTTCATGGTCACCAGTATCGCGGTGGACCCGCATGCAGGCGAAGTAGCCACCGGGCGATTATTCAGCGGTAGTATAGAGAAGGGAAAGGAGCTCTTCGTCTCCGGCACTTATAAGAAGAATCGCGTTCAGCAGGTGGGTATATACATGGGGCAGGAGCGATTGGAGGTGGATAGTGTTCCCGCGGGTAATATTGCTGCACTGGTGGGTATAAAGGATGCCGTGGTCGGCTCTACACTGTCCACAGTGGAGATGGAACCTTTTGAGAGCATAAAGCACTATAGCGAGCCTGTTGTCACGGTCGCGGTGGAAGCGAAGAGCACAAAGGATCTACCACGGTTGATAGAGGTGCTGAGGAAGATAGCGAAGGAGGACCCTATGATAAGGGTGGAGATAAATGAGGAGACCGGTGAGCATCTGGTCTCTGGAATGGGAGAACTGCATCTCGAGATAATCACCAATCGCATCAATCGTGATGAGAACATTCCGATAATCGTATCACAGCCCATTGTGGTCTACCGTGAGACGGTGCAGGTGCATGCCGGACCAGTGGAGGGTAAATCACCGAACAGGCACAACAAGTTCTATTTCGAGGTGGAACCGCTTGAGCCGGAGATAGTGGAGAAGATAAAGGCAGAGGGTATAACAGTGGGCAAAGACAGGGTATGGCTGCGCGATAAGTTGATTGAGGCGGGTATGGACAAGGAGGAGGCGAAGAATGTGGTTGATATCATCGAGGGGAATGTGCTCATCGATATGACGAAGGGGATACAATATCTGAGGGAGACGATGGAGTTGATCCAGGACGGCTTCAGGGATGTGATGATGAACGGACCACTGGCGCATGAGAAGTGTAGAGGGGTGAAGGTGAAGCTGGTGGACGTGAAACTGCATGAGGACTCGATACATCGTGGTCCGGCGCAGGTGATTCCCGCAGTGAGGAACGCTCTGCTCGGCGCCATGCTACTCGCCAAAGCTACCTTCCTCGAACCCATGATGGAGGTCTTCATAAGCGTACCTCAGAATCTGCTTGGCAGTGTAACGAGGGAGTTACAGAGTAGAAGAGGGCAGATACAGGATATGCAGACCGAGGGTGAGATGGTATCCGTGCGTGCGGAGGCACCGGTCGCGGAGATGTTCGGCTTTGCCAGTGATATAAGGTCGGCCACAGAGGGTAGAGCACTGTGGAGCACCGAGTTCGCCGGGTTCAAGCTTATCCCGCAGGCTATCTTCACAGAGAAGGTGCTGGAAGTGAGGGAGAGGAAGGGGCTGAAACCGGAGATGCCAGAGCCATCCGATTTCTTATCATGAAAATGAAACAGGGACGGAGATGCGGCTAAATATCATAAATACGGAGAGGATCAACCGTGTATCATTACTTTATGGTGCTATACTGGCTTTTCTCTTTGCCCTCTCCCTTTATATCCGCGTGGCACTCCCCTATAAAAGTGTCTTCTCGAGCACCTTCGTCCGATTTGGTGGTAATGACCCATGGTATAACATGCGGCTCGTTGAGAATACGCTGCACCACTTCCCGCATCGCATCTACTTCGATGCCCTCACCCATTATCCACATGGTACAACGGTGCCTTTTGCACCCCTGTTCGATTATCTGCTTGCAGTTATTATATGGATAATAGGACTGGGTAACCCCTATGCCACCCTTGGACAGCACGGGATAGAGGTGATAGGAGCCTGGTATCCCGCAGTACTGGGCGCTATCACCGTCATACCTGTATATCTCATCGGTAAAGAGCTGTGGAACCGGAATGCGGGGCTTCTTTCCGCAGCACTGATTGCCGTTCTCCCGGGACAGTTCTTATCACGTTCCCTGTTAGGATTCACGGACCATCACGTTGCGGAGACGCTGTTCAGTACAATCGCAATGCTCTTCTTCATTGTTGCACTAAAGAGAATGAAGGAGAGGGAGATAACCTTTCATTCCCTGTTCATATCCCATGACTGGGCGCCATTAAAGAGGCAGGCTGTTTACCTCTTCCTGCCTGGCTTCTCACTCGGTATCTTTTACCTCATGTGGAAGGGTGCTCCTCTCTTCGTATTCATACTCCTCATCTATGCCGCTGTCCAGTACACCATTGACCACCTGAGAGGAGAGAGTACGGATTATCTGTGCATAATGGCGGTACCTCTGTTTATCATTCCCCTGGCTATGGTAGCGCCTGTACCCATCTTTAATTCGCCCACCGGGATTATGGTGCTCTCTCTTCTGCTTGGACTGCTCGTGTTCGTTATCCTTGGGGTCCTCTCATTCACAATGCGCTACAAGGAGATAGAACCCTATGGATATCCTGTTGTAATCCTGACAGTAAGTGTGGTTTCACTCGTACTCCTGAATGCGGTTGCTCATCCTTTGTACTCCACATTGACCTCGCAATTCCGTATATTCATCCCGACCGAATCCATGCTCACCGTGGCAGAGATACATCCCATGCATATCTTCTCCCCCTACACCGGAAGAATCACAGATGGTGAAGCGTGGGCGTATTTCACCACCAACTTCTTCGTTGCTCTCGGGGGATTCGCATTGCTCATTTACAGTATAGCGAGACGCTTCCGTGCTGAAGAGGTGCTGTTCCTGGTGTGGAGCGGGGTAATGCTCTGGGCATGCTTTGGGCAGAACAGGTTCGCCTATTATTATGCGGTGAATGTTGCACTGCTCAGCGGGTTCGCATCATGGAAAGTAATCGAGTTCGTTGCGTTCAGGGCTGAGCCGAAGCCGGTATCGAGGAGTGCGAAAGTAAAGAGGAAGGGAGGTGCAGTCGTGGACGTACATCAGAAGATGAAGGCGAAGACGAAGGCGAAGGCGAAAGCAAGCGATGGGGACACACAGGCTCGATACGGGAAGATAACCGGCTATCTTCGCGCCGAGATTATTATTACATCGTTCATCATTGGTTTGGTCCTGATTTATCCACCACTAACCGCATCTTTAGCAGGTGCGAAATCAGTTGGAGGTCCTGATTATAACTGGTATGAGTCTCTCAGCTGGATGCGAAGGAACACCCCAGAGCCGGGTGTCGGGTACTACGACCTGTACAGGATGCCCTCTGTAAATGAAACCACAGGAAGGCTGGACGATTATGCGTATCCGCCTTCGGCATACGGCGTGATAAGCTGGTGGGACTACGGGCACTGGATAACCAGGATAGCACATCGTATCCCGGTTGCAAATCCGTTCCAGCAGGGTATAGGTGGACCCCATCAGGGCGATAAACCCGGTGCTTGCGTATTCTTCGTCACGACAGACGAAGCGAGAGCGAATGAGGTCGCAGACGCGCTGGGCGTTCGATATGTGGTGAGTGATTTTATGATGGCAGATGCATGGAGTTCATTTTATAATAAATACGCAGCGATGACCGTATGGGCAGGTGACCCGCAGCGCTTCTCCTCACTTCCATACTATTATCACACCATGGAAGCCCGCCTGCACATCTTTGATGGCAGGAGTGTGAACGTGGAAGGTGAAGATATCCCGGGATTGGACCATTATCGGCTGGTGCATGAATCACCCACTTTTATACTCCCGCTGGTCATTATGAATATCACAACCGGTGGAGGCTACTGGCGTTCGTACTCGGGTAGTTACAACGCTACCGAGTCGGAGGCGCGAATTCTTCACGGGCAATTGTTCAGCCTGCCTGCCGGAATGGGGATAGAAGAGACTCTGGACAATGGCTCCATACCGGTGATAGTGAAGAACAGTTTAAATTCCACTCCTCTTGCACTCTCCGATGATACCGAGGTCAGGAAGAGGGATGAGAATAGCTGGGTGATAAGGGATGAGAAGAAGAAGAACATCTTCATCATCACACGTAGAGCCGGACTATTAAAGGTATCCCTTTACGGCGTCAATATCGGGCAGCAGCCGGATATGAAGGCTTGGACACCGGAGTACATAAACCCTGTGAGTTACGTTAAGATATTCGAATACGTGAAGGGTGCAAGGATAGAAGGTACAGCGCCAAATGGCTCGATCGTTGAAATCGCAACCAATGTGACCACAAATCAGGGCAGGGAATTCGTGTATTCGAAACGAGAGACCTCAAATGGGAGTTATTCCTTCATCGTGCCTTATTCAACAGAGGGACCTGTGGCAGGTGGCACGAATTTCGACGTCTTCGCATCCACGTATAAATTGAGAGCAGGGCACATGGAGAACGGGACTCCTGTTTGGGAGATGGAGAAGGAGGTACATGTGCCTGAGGAAGCGGTGATGAGCGGCAGAACGATAAGGGTCGACCTGAGATGAGCCAAGCTGAGCTGAGTTGAGTTGATACGAGATACAGATGATTAAAGGATGAAGTGATAGAGATGATAGCAGGATAAGGTTTATCCTTAAAATTCTTCTCTTTCTCCGTATGTATTATTAATCATTAATCACGGGATAACTTAATCACAGGATAACAAGAGGTAGAAGAGGTGTAGAGATGAGTGTGAGTGAGGGAGAGGATAGGGATAAAGGTAAAGGTAAGGAAGAGAAAGAGGGAGATGAAGCGGTGGTGCTCCGTGTGGCGGAAGCATACCATCGTGATGCCGGGCGGGGCATAGCGAGGATAGATACAGAGACCATGCGTAAGCTTGGCGTGGTAAGTGGCGATGTGGTGGAGATAGAAGGTAAGAATGTCGCAACTGCCATCGTCTGGCCTGGCTATGCACCCGATAGTGGCAAGTCAATCATTCGAATTGATGGTAATATAAGGAGTAACGCGGGCGTTGCCATTGATGACCGCGTACGTGTACGGAAGACGAAGGTGAAAGAGGCGAAGAGGGTTACGCTCGAGCCCACACAGCCCGTGAGGATCGCAGGTGGTGAGCGCTACCTGGCGAGGATACTGAAGGGGCGACCAATAACAAAAGGGCAGCTTATCAGGGTTGAGATGCTTGGCAATCCCATCACTTTCGTGATCACCAATACCGTGCCACAGGGCACGGTGGTCCCGAATCTGGATACTGAGATAGTGCTGCGTAAGGCACGTGAGGAGCGTGTTGGGGTGCCACATGTGACATATGAGGACATCGGTGGCTTACAGCGGGAGATAGAGATGATAAGGGAGATGATAGAACTGCCGCTGCGACATCCCGAGCTCTTCGAGCGGCTGGGTATTGAGCCACCCAAGGGCGTTCTCCTTCACGGTCCCCCAGGCACCGGGAAGACATTGATAGCAAAGGCTGTGGCAAATGAGACGGATGCGAACTTCTATTCCATCTCGGGTCCTGAGATAATGAGTAAGTTCTATGGAGAGAGTGAGAAGCATCTGCGTGACATATTCGAGGAGGCAGAGAAGACGGCACCTTCTATCATCTTCATCGACGAGCTCGATTCCATCGCGCCGAAACGAGGCGAGACAACCGGGGAGGTGGAGAGGCGGGTGGTGGCGCAGCTGCTCGCGCTTATGGATGGACTGAAATCGCGTGGGCAGGTGGTGGTTATTGGTGCTACGAACAGACCGAATGCACTGGATGAGGCTCTACGGCGCGGTGGGCGATTCGACCGTGAGATAGAGATAGGGATACCGAACAGGAACGGCAGGGAGGAGATATTGCAGGTACACACGCGTGGTATGCCCCTTGCAGAAGATGTGGACCTGAAAGAGCTTGCCAACCTCACACACGGCTTCGTCGGCGCAGACCTTGCCACACTATGCAAGGAAGCGGCGATGCATGCACTCCGGCGAATCCTCCCTGAGATAGATATGGAGAAGGAGATACCACCGGAAGTGATGGATAAGCTGCGAGTGAGGAAGGAGGATTTCAAGGAGGCACTGAAGAACACCGAACCTTCGGCGCTCCGTGAGGTCTTCATTGAGGTGCCGAATGTGAGATGGGATGACATTGGAGACCTGGACCGAGTGAAACAGGAGTTGAAGGAGGTTGTGGAATGGCCACTCAGATATCCTGATGCATTCTCACATCTGAAATCCAAGCCACCAAAGGGGATACTCCTCTTCGGTCCACCGGGTACGGGTAAGACGATGCTGGCAAAGGCTGTGGCGAACGAGAGTGAGGCGAATTTCATATCCATAAAGGGACCTGAACTGCTCTCCAAATGGGTGGGTGAGAGTGAAAGAGCAGTTCGTGAGATATTCAGGAAGGCGAAACAGGCTGCTCCCTGTATCATATTCCTCGATGAGATCGATTCCATCGCACCGGTCCGTGGAGGTGGCTATGATTCGCACGTGACGGAGCGAGTGGTCTCGCAGATGCTGACCGAGATGGACGGTCTGGAGGAGTTGAAGGATGTGATTATAATAGGAGCTACGAACCGCCCGGACATGGTTGACCCCGCTTTACTTCGCCCTGGACGACTTGACCGGCTGATATACATCCAGCCACCGGACAGGGAGGGGCGCAGGAGGATATTTGAGGTCCACCTCAGAGGTAAGCCGATAGCCAGTGATGTTAACCTTGATGAGCTTGCAGATGCGACTGAAGGTTATGTTGGAGCGGACATAGCGGCGATAGTGAGAGAGGGTGTGATGAACGCCTTAAGGGAGTTCATCAGCTCAGGTGTAGAGGAGGAGCATGCGAAGGATGCGGTGAAGAACGTGGTGATAAAGAAGAAGCACCTGCTTGATGCCATTAGGACCGTTAGACCTACCACACCACCTGAGGTACGGACAAAATTCAATGAGAAGGCAGAGGATTTCGTGAAGTACGCCTATGTATAAGGATGAGAATGAAGATGGGGGTATAACAGGACTGGCTGGTTTGCTGATTCAGGCAGCGGCGATAGTGGCGATAGGAGTGATAGTAGCGAGCTCCGGCTGTATCACACCAGCACCGAAGCAGGGATTGGCGGGGAATAGAACGGTGATAAGGATAGGATTGATGCCAGATGAGGCGACATTGCCATATTACGTCGCCGCAGCGGAGGGGATCTTCGACAGTTACGGACTGAATGTGGAGATAGTTCCATTCATGAGTGCCATGGAGCGTGACAGTGCATTGATCTCAGGCAGTATAGACGCTGCGGAGAATGACCCTGTGGGTGTAATTCTATTACGAGACGCGGGTTATGACATCAAAATCGTCTCACTCGAGCTCCAGGAGACACCGGATAAGATGCGGTTCGCAATCATCGCCTCCCCTATCTCTGATATAAGCTCTGTATCCGACCTGGAAGGCAAAACGGTAGCAATCTCGAGGAACACCATCATAGAATACATCACCGATAATCTGATAGGGGATGTGAAGGTGAAGAAGACGGAGGTGAAGAAGGTCCCGCTCCGATTGCAGATGTTAATGAGCGGTAAAATAGATGCTGCTACGCTACCGGAGCCATTGGCGAGCTACGCACTGCACCAGGGTGCCAGACTTGTAATCTCCGATTCCATGCTGAATCAAACGATATCGCAGACTGTGATAGTATTCCGGGCTGATTTCATAGATAAGAATCCAGGGAGTGTACACAGGTTCCTGGATGCATATGGTGAGGCAGTGAGGCGGATAAACACGAATCCCGAGCGATATCGGGCACTCATGGTGGAGAAGACGCACATCCCAAAGCAGATAGCCTCGAACTACACGATGGCTACATATCTACAGCCACGGACATATCCCGAGGCAGACTTCGAATCGGTTATCCGGTGGCTGCAAAGGAAGGACTTGCTCAGTAGAGCTGTTTCGTACGATGATACCATCTGGGAGGGTGAATGAGCTGAAATGAGATGGCGCGGGGAGGGACGAGAGGGTCAGGTACAGGGACAGGGGCAGGGGCAGAGGCAGAGATTGAGACTGAGATTGAGACAGAGATTGAGACGAGATGATAGAAGTGAAGGGTCTGGGTATGACCTACCCGGATGGTACAGAGGCATTGCGTGATGTCAATTTCGTGATACCCGGTGGTGCGAGCTGTTCTATCATCGGTCCCTCCGGCTGCGGCAAGACCACACTCCTATTCATCCTTGCAGGTATTCTGAAGCCGACGAAGGGGCAGATAGTGGTTGATGCCGGTGGAGGAGGTGTGGCATTGATTCTCCAGGATTACGGGCTATTTCCGTGGAAGACGGTCTATGAGAATGTGGCTCTGGGTCTACAACTGCGCGGGATACCGAAGCGAGAGCGCAGGGAGATAGTGCTCACACTCCTGGAGGAGTTAGGATTGAGTGATTTTGTGAATCACTATCCAAAGCAGCTATCGGGGGGGATGCAGCAGCGTGTGGGATTTGCAAGGGCACTGGCTTTAAGACCTGAGGTCTTGCTGATGGACGAGCCGCTATCTTCGCTGGACGCTCTGACAAGGGAGGCATTGCAGAATTCACTGCTCACACTCTGGAAGAGGAGGAGGATGACCATGGTACTGGTAACGCACAGTATAGAGGAGGCGGTATTTCTGGGCAGGGAGATAATCATCCTCTCCCAGAGACCGGGTCATGTGATGAAGGTAGTGGAGAATTATAATGTGGGGGATGAGAATTATAGAAATAAGGAGGCGTTCTTCGCTAAATGCCGCGAGGTGAGGAGGAGCATAGAACATGGAGCTATATAATTGCTGGTTTGCTCTTGCTCCTGATATGGCATCTTGGACACCTCGTGCTCCACTCACCCGTACTCCCGTCGCCGGGAGAGGTATTATATGCATTTACAGGAGGTATGAGGTCGAATTTGGGAGTCCATCTCCTCATCAGTGCACTCAGGGTAATCTATGGGATTGCACTTGCAGCCTCACTTGCCGTGCCTCTCGGGTTATTGAGTCATACCAACCGCATAGATAAATTCGTGGCTCCTTTTATCTATCTCCTGTATCCAATTCCACATATCGTGCTCCTGCCTCTGATTATTCTCATCTTCGGTATCGGTGACCTCTCCAAGATAACACTGATAGCAATTATAGTCTTCTTTCAAATCCTCGTGACCACACGTGACGCGGCACGGAATATAAGCAGGAACTACATCTTCTCACTCCTATCACTCGGCGCAAGCCCGAGGGACATCTACAGGCATGTGCTTCTACCCGCATGCCTGCCGAAGATACTCACGGCAATGCGGATAAGTGTGGGCACATCCATTGCAGTGCTCTTCTTCGTGGAATCCTTCGCGACTCAGAGGGGGCTGGGCTACCTGATTATGTACTCATGGAGCAGGATGGATTATCCAGGTCTGTATGCCTCGATGCTGGCTATGGCACTGCTTGGATTCTGCCTGTACATGGTTCTGGAATGCGTGGAGAAGAAGCTATGTGCATGGGTGTATTTATAATCTGCCAATCTGCCAATCTGCCTTATCGCGGGTATTGCTCACCACCTCAAAAAGGTCCACACACAATCGTTCTTTGCCATAACCCAGTATCCTCTACCGGGTTCCAATTCCGTGAAGCCCTCTGAACCGGTAGCAGGCGACCAGCCCCAGTCATCAAGGTGGTCACATTTCTCGAATAAGCCCGATGTGGTGTTGTATCTGTAAATGGATGTCAGACTATTCCTTGGTGTTACATTTAAAGGATCGCCCACCATTGATTCTTCCACAAGCTCCCAGGTGGTAAGGTTCACCGGTACTGAGATCAGGTTCCATCCCCTTCTTAACGGTATGATTGACGCGATAGGTGGCGGCGGTATATATTCAACATGAACATAACCAAGCTCAGTAGAAGGATTAATTGGATCGCCATCGTCGTCATCCATTTTTGTAACCACCGCAGTAAGACTGGTGATTCCCAAGTTATCTCCTCTAATTGTTATCGTCCCAAGGGTTATATTCGTATCATCACTTGTAACTTTGTCATTTAAGTCTACCGCCTTCATCCAGACAGAATCTGCGGGTAGTGATGAGTTGTCGTGTAGGGCTGCCCATGCAGGGAAGCTTACCGAAACGATTTCTGCTATACTTGTATTGGCGATTGATAGAAAGTTTTTATCAAAGAACTTCACCCCAGTCGTATCGCCGGTATCCAGCCCCTGTATTCTTTGCCATTTGCATCAACGAACGAAGTGCAATTGATGAACGAGCCGTCAAGAGTGGTGTGCTCTGGTCTGTGGATTATCTGGGGGTAAGAGCCTGTTATGATGGTGTAGTTATATGTTTCTCTTGCTA
>JAODGR010000061.1 GCA_025464275.1 Methanosarcinales archaeon | reverse complement strand
ACCATCGTGTAATTGAAGTCCGCATCGGGCGGGTTCGTCCATGTCCAGTTTAGCCATGTCGTCCCGTTCGTGTATTCCAGGTTCGTAATACTCGCAGGTGGTTCCGTATCCACAATACCCCTCATCACCAGTTCTTCTATGAGCCCGCCGTTAAGATAACTCTGGTACTTCGGCATCTTCAATGTCTCGTGATTGCTTATCCAGTACTTCGCTTTTAGTACCAGATTTAAAACTCCCAGATTGATGCTGGCATTATCCTCCACTATCAAACAGCGAAGCGTACCGTAAGGCGCTGGCAATGTCAGATTCTCCTCACCTGTTACTGCACCTGTAATTGCCACAGTTGTGGTGATTGGAATCGGAGTACCGGTAACATTAGTTGTACCATTGACCATGATGTTAGAGCTCCATGCCTTTCCTACCCACAATGGGTAATCAAGCATCGTATACGCAGGCTCGAATGTCAGATTCACCAGCTCGCCCGTTGTATCCTTCATCACCAGTCGTTTCAGTGTAAGGTTACCCTCAGCTTCATTTACGCCTACATACATCTCCGTGCTACCCTCAGGCTTGGTCATCGCCAGTATGTGGCAGGTTTCACCGTCTATCACCACTGTCTTACTGGAGAGTACCACTGTGGCATTCTTACCCTCATTGGAGGGTTGACGAGCATCATGAGTGATGTTTGCGATTATGCAGGTGTCATAAGGCATCACCGAGAACGGAATCTCAAATCTGATCCTCACTGTCAGGCTCTTCATCGGTTCCACATTCGGTGTCGCATTCTTGTCCACCGAATAGTAGTATAGCGTGGTAGCACCTTCTCGAGACACCGTCACATCGAACGAATCACCGAACGTTGCATTCTTGTAAATCGTCAGGTTACCCGTGCCTATCGCCGGTATCGTCACCTCCGTACCATTAATCTCCGCGGTTATCGCCGCCGATGCCGATAGATTAGTATAGTCAACACCACTGCCATACTGCATACCACCACCACTATCAGTACGAAGAAAGGTCAAGGTCACCGGTGTCGTCGTCCAGTTCAACTCCTTGCCATCAGGTATCGGACTCGGCTCACCGGGCAGAGTTGTACTCACCGTGGTTGTCGGTGGCGTCGTGTCCACACCCATTCTCGACTCAAGTACAACATCTCTTACTCGCTTGTTGTTCGCCAGGTTGCTATCATCGGGAATCGTTGCTTCCACTTCTATCGTGTATGTCCCCGGTGCAAGCCCCGAAGTGTCCCACTCATCACTGTATGTGTTGGACTCACCTGCATTCAACGAATAAGTATGCGTTCCAATGGTCTCATTCCAGGTAGTGTTTGCAACTCTCACGGTCACATCAACCGATTCATCGAAATCTCCCGCGTTTGTAAGTTTGTACCTGACTTTATACGTTTCACCAATTGTCAGTTTCTCATCTGCACCAACCACATCTGTGCCATCGCGAGTTAACTTTATCCCGTTTACTGCTCCTGTATAGTCGGTTGATACATTTATGTCGTGGATCTCTGCACCCTCAGCTTCTTTTATGGTGAATGTACCGTTCGTGACGGCGTCCACTGTAATCGGCACCATATTCATGTCTTCTAATTCAACGTCTACTAAATTTAGATAACTCGATTGTCCAGGTTCCCCAACTGCTTCAATCGTGACGTCACAGAATTTTACATCACCGTTCAGTCCACCATCTACCTGTCCTCCCTGCAAGAGCACCCAGCCAGGTCCTCGCGTGCCGAGAATTGGTGGTAAACCTTGAAAATCTGAATTCGAAACCGCTGTCACGTTGACTACCGATGGATCATACGTAAGGTTTATCTTTGCTCCACCAAGGTTAGACACGCCCCTTATCATAATTGGGACGGTAGCACTTTCGCCTTTTGTAGCGTTACCGCTTCCTATTGAGACGGTTGTGGAGGCTACACCCGCTACTAAAATCGTAGAAATAACTGCTATCACCGCTGCAATTAAAAAACCTTCGCATGCTTTTCTTTCCATCCCTATTCCTACTTTTCTCATTTTTCACCTCCTATGTTTTCCATTTTACCTATTTAAAAATCCTCTCTACCCCTTAGTGCAGTATTGTGTACCCGGGGGAACCCCTTGTGTACCGCGCTAAGTAGAGAGCGTCATGCAGGAAATCCACCTTCCCATCTCCTGTTACATCCGCTATATTCTCCCTGATAACTTGGTACCCCGGAGAACCCCTTGTGTACCGCGCTAAGTAGAGAGCATCATGCAGGAAATCCACCTTCCCATCCCCGTTATAGGGGTATACATCCCCATTCCTCATTACCGTGAGGTCTATGCTCACTGAGACATTTGAATTATTGTATATATCCGTTGCATTTATCTGTAAATGGTATGGCTCGTATGCCGTACCATTCCACTTTGCAGGTCCCACAGATGCGTTTGTAATACCAAATATGCACCATAATGTACCATTCTCTGTGGTATTCCCCACAAGGGTTAAATTTATTGTATTTCCACCATCCACCAAAGCTGTAACGGTTGAGATACTGCTGTTCTCTGTTATTTTAGTATCATTTATACTGATGTTCACCATCTCACCCCACGACGGTACACCATCTGTATCCTCCGGGATTATTACCGTCTTCTGTGGTATATTTACAACGGGCGGTACGGTATCCTCCGAATTACTTATACTCACTGCTGACATTACTAATACTACCGAAACAAATACTGCCATCCCCGCTACCCCTACCATCCATATCGTTTTTCCTTTTTTCATTTTACACCTCCTTCACTAAATTACTCTTTTACACTATTTAAATGTACCGGAAAAAAAAATTAGCGCAGTGCTTCATATCCCGGAACACCCCTGGTATGCCTTGCCAGATAGAGTGTATCATGCATAAAATCTACTTCACCATCCCCCGTTACATCTGCTATATTCTTGCGGATAGCCTCATATCCCGGAACACCCCTGGTATGCCTTGCCAGATAGAGTGTATCATGCATAAAATCTACTTCACCATCCCCATTATAGGGACACACATCGCCATTCCTCATCACCGTCAACTCTATATATGTCTCCTTGGAGTAGCCTCGTTCGTCCGTTATAATCACTGGCAGCTGATGTGGCACATAAGATCCGTTTTCAAATATCGCAGAATTTACCGATGCGTTCGTTTCATAATACCACACATTATTTCCACCCGGTATCATCGTCTGCGTGGTATTTCCACCGATTGATGATAGATTTATCGTAACACTTGTGATAGTATACACATCCGTAACAACCACGCTCAGGTTCGATAATTCGCCCCAGAGTGGTACATTATCAGTATCCTCAGGTATTATTTGGGGCGTTGCACTCGCATTTATTATAGCAGGTCCCTCGCTCTCCTCCACCACCAGTATCGCATTACTCGCCGCCATATAATCCTCACTGCTCTGGAACTTCGCTTCGTTCGTGGTATTCAGATACTCCGTAACATCACGCTCATTGATACCGATCTCCGAATCGCCACTGAAGTCCCACACATCATACCACACCTGCCCGTTGAATATCAGCTCACCCTCGCCGCTCGGGCCGCCCGCGTCGTCCGGTGCAACAGCAGCAGTTATCAGTCTCGCACTCACGTTACCCGTATCCTCTATGAGATACGTGAACGGCGCGAATGCAGTCGCCTCCTCCGCACTGGTACACTTATCCGAACCTCCATAAAGCAGGTCGTAACCTTCATTTATACATATGTGCCTCCTCGGCTCATCCTCGCTCTCGTACACTACCACCAGCAGCATACCATTTATCGAAGGATTACCCGCAATTGGATAGTGATTCTCGAGTACCGCGGTGTTAGCACCTCCTCTATTGAACTCCTCCGTCACATTATACACAAGCATCCCGCAGGGGTAGTCATCGCGGTCGTATCCCTTACGGTCTGTATAGAACGCTACTGGTGGTGATGTTGCATTACCGTTAAACTTCAAACTCACATTATCCGGCATCACGTGCACCCTATCCACGCTATAATACACATACAGCCTCGCTTCTCTTACCGTTACTGAGCCCGAGTCTGGGACATGCACCGCGCTCCGGCTCCAGTTGACAGTGTAGTTATACCACGGACTCGCCCCGCTCAGATAACGGCTATCACCCGTTGAATACACGATGTTACCGTTAACCGTATAGCTCCGCCAGGTGGTAATATCACCACTCTCATCCCCGGCATACGTATACCGCTTGCCCTTGTACCCGTTATTCACTACCCCCATTATCACTCTCTTTTACGTTGTTCGATTCGCTTATCTCCTCAACCTCATCCTCACTATCCACCACCACACGTATCGTTACATTATCACCCGCTAATCTCCATTCCTGGTCTGAAACGTTCACATCAATACTGCTGTTGGCTGCCAGCCCCGGTACACGTATCTCCTTCGGTATACCTCCTCCCCCTCCTGTACTGAAACTGACATTGAATGGACCCGCATCCTCCATACCGATGTTCCGTATCGTGGCATCTATAACATTGCTCTCGTTCGCGAATAAGAACTCTCCACCGCATGCCCGATTCGGCTCTATCGCCGTGACCACCAGCTCCGGATATGTACACTCCTCCGCTATAACAACCTCCGTGCTGGTCGTCACTGATAAATAAAAGACATTAATACTCACGGTGCCCTCCACGGTTCCCGCTTTCAATATCGCATGTGCATAACCATCTTCATCCGTCCTATCCCACACTACCTTATTTTCTACATACGAGCCTCCGGTAGAGGAGTTAATCAGCTTGGCATCTGATGGACCGCTCATTGTAAATACAAGGACGTATTCCCATTCCACCTCGGGAACGCCGCTCTTATTCGTTGCACGCGCTGTTATCAGCGCCGCTTCACCAGGCGTTATACATGTACGATTCACTGTGAGTGTGATCATGGTCTGTTCAGGAGGCGGTGGATCAGGACTCCCTGCACTCAGTACCACACCAGCTCCTGATACCGCTGATGCCACCACTGCGAGCACAAAAACCGCTACCAGTCCCGATGCACTACCCCCTCTCCTTATCCCTATCCCTCTCTTCATCTCCATCCTCATCTCCATCCTCATCACCCTTACACACCACAGTACAATGTTAATTCCATATGTTATTTACCTATATAAAAAGCATGTGCATTTCATTTACCCGCAGCTGCTGCTTCAAAGCGCTCACGGAGAAATTCGGTATCCAGGGATGCAAGTAGCCAGCCCGCTCGTGGTCCCGAGGGCTTACCCAGCAGTGCGATATACACCGCCCTGAAAACCTCCCCGGGCTCGATATCCAGCGCGTTAGCCACTTCGTATATCTTATTATGCCACTCAGTAGCGCTGAGCCGCTTGCCACCTCCCAGCTCATGCTCATGCCTGATATGATGTGCAATCATGAGTAGAGCACGCCTCTGGGCATCTGAAAGCTCTTTTACCAGCTCAGACTCAGATAGTGATCTCAGCAGCTCGAACTTCAGCTCATCCGGTGCATACCTCCTCAGCCAGTTCAGTGCGTATCTCGCCTTCCTGCGTATCGCTGCCAGCTCCTCTTCCGCATCCTCCGGCACCTCATAGCCACTCCGGCGGATAACTGCCAGCAGTTCGCGGGTATCATCACCCCGAGCCACCTGTACGAGCGTCAGGAAATGGCGGAACGGTATTCGTGCCGCTATACCTGTTCCTATACCGCCTGTATCACGCTCATACTCGTCTATAAGGTGGAGTAGCGGCATCGAAGGGTCAAATTCTATATGCCTCTCCGGTCTGACCCGCCTTATGAGGTACTTCAATATCTCCGGCGGTACCACCTCCAGTATCTCCCGAACCGGGATGTTGGTGCCCCGTGATGACGACATGGCTGTGACTCTCCTCCTTCTCTTCCCTCCCTCATCCCCTGTATCGCCCCCCTCCACCTCGCTCAGTCTCAGGAGGATATGCTCAAATGGTATAGGATAGGGTGCCCTGAAATTGTATATCTCCTCCGCTATCCTCTTACCCGAATCGAAACTCCCTCCCGGTGCTGCATGGTCCTTACCAAAGGGCTCGACGGTAACCCCGAGTATCTTCCATCTCGCCGCCCAGTCTACCCGCCATGCCAGTTTCCCCCCACCACTCAGCGAGGCTGTACCTCTGTTACCACATTCACAGCGGTAGTAAACCTCCCCCTTACCCTTACCCTCACCCTCACCACCATCCAGCTTGTAGCCCGTTACTGTGGTGGTACTGATCCGTCCGCAGGCACTGCATAGCGGTGCGAATGGAGACCAGTGTGGGGGTAGGCGCCTGCCTGAACTCTCATGCAGTATCCTCGCTAAATCGTCACGCCGCAACAGAGCCTCTCTTATCTCCGCCTCATACCACCCCGATTTGTACATCACATCAGCACGAAAGACCTCCACCTCTATGCCCAGTTCATCCAGGGATTCGATGAACGGGCTGAGGAAATGCTCAGCATAGGAGGAATGGCATCCCTCTGGGTCTGGAATCTCAGATAGAGGCTTTCCTACATGCTCCTCATATTCAGGTGGTAGAAAAGGGTATCTCCGCCTCAGGGGGTCGAAAGTGTCTCCAACATATATGAGGCGCGCCTCCACACCCAGTTCGCAAAGCGCGTTGCGTACTGCATCTCCAATTATTATCTCCCGCAGATTACCGATGTGGATATCACCAGAGGGGGTAATCCCGGTTGCAACAACGTGCTTCTCCTCCCCTCTATGCGCTATAATCTCCCGCGCTATCGCCTGTGACCAGTGCATCTCCACCCGTGAGCTGTGGTCATCCACCCCTCTATCCCTTCCACCGCACCCAGTCACCGGTGATGAACCTAATATCCTCTGTGGCTTCTCCATCTCTTACCTCGATGCCACTCACCTTCGACCCGAATAGCATCCCGGTTATTCTTTTAACTGCCGCACCTGCCTCTGGATGCATCATCATGAACATGTCCCCGCCTGCCATCCCCAGGGTCAATCCTGTGATGATCTCGTACAGAGGTCCCCGATAGATTGCCGGACCCCAATCAGAATCCTCCTGGATGGGTGAATTCTTCATCCACGCCTCCCTCGCTCCCCACGCGTTCGTTATCCCACATGAGATGGGGAATGCGAGGTCTGTATCGCCCTTTAATGCCGATATCCTCATCCGCTCTATGTTGGTGAATGCATAATCCAGTCCATACCCGAGTGCGGCGGTGGTCGGGTCTATCACTATATCCTCTCGTGGCACCCCGAGTTTGAACAGGTAGCGGTTCAATGTCTTCTGCGCGTTTATATCCAGCTGTGTCCACGATAGTATCACATGCCCGTTATCCATAGCCGCCCTGGCTATTCGCTCATAATCCATATTCAGATTCGCCGAGGCAATCAAGCACCGCTCGCCTGATGCCGCCTCTGCTGCCGCTTCCAGCACCTCCGGGTCTTTGTCCGGATTGCCCGAGCCGCCGATGACGATGGGTACCTTCACTGCTTGCAGTACCTCCTCCACCGTCTTCGCCGCCTCTCGCGCAGGTGTATCCTTTATCGTTGGGTCTGTACTTATCAGATGAATCGTGACCATATCAGCACCGAATTTATGGACGTTCTTCTTCGCCCACTCCCCCGGGTCCTCCATCACATCCTGATAATGCTCCCTCACCGCTCTCGCCAGTGAGATGGGCATGTCAAAACAGTCTACTGAGATCACCGGTGGGTGTGGCATTGGATGGTCGAAGTTATAGAATGGCAGAGCCTTCTCACCCCCTATCGTCACTGTGCTCTCTCTGGTACCACCATCAGCAGAGGTAGCACCGATGGTCACCTCCTCTATCTCTCCATTCCAGCTCACTTTACCAGCCTCAAAATGGGCATCCACCAGCTCCAGCTCCTTCTCTATCCCCTCCTTCGCCACCCGCTCCGCCTGTACCTGTGCTTGTGCCTGTGCCTGTGCCTGTATCTGCGCCTGTGAACGTAGCAGTGCCTGTATCATTGCTGGGTCTATGATGCTTCCCAGTTCTATCTCCACATCTCCTCTTATTCTCACATCCTCCAGCTCTACCTCTTCATACTCCTCTATCAGCTTCAGTATCTCCCTCAAACTTACCTCTTTCGGCATCTACCCTCCCCTATCCTACTCAAAATTGAACCCCACTTTAAATATCTCTATCATTTTTTCTTAATCCACCCGTTAAATTCAGATGTTGAAGTTAAACAGTGCCTTCAGACCAGCCCATATCTGGTTTATGTCCAGTCCAACGGTATGAAACACCACGTAAGCGCCCAGGAAAGTCCCCATCACACTACCCACATTCGCCAGTGCAGCTACAAGAATGATCTTAAAAACCTTGTTACCCATCAAATCACGAAGCGTCTCTACATTCAGCATCCCCTTTGCATCTTCAGATGAGGGTTTCCTCAATCGCGCTTCCATCAACCCTGCGAACCACCCGGCAGCTAAAGAAGGATTCAGGGAGGTTAGCCACGCCACTGCAAATGCAGTGAGTGCGGATAGAGGATGCCCCCGCGCCACTATCACTCCCATCGCCGATAAGCTGCCGTTTATTATGAACCACCAGAATAAAGCCTGGAGCAGTGTATTTATCGGTATCCCGGAGAACAATACCGCCAGCAGGAGCGCAATGAGAACCACGCCCAGTCCCACTCCAAGCAGGTTCCTGAGGTTCAACCATCCCGCACCTGCATGACCCCCTCCGGGGAGTGAGCATAACTCCTCACGCGGCGGTATCAATTCAGGATGGCTGAGCAGTCGCTTTATACCCGCTACATGCCCGGCACCCACCACCGCCACTATCTTCTTACTGGAATTGTGGGTGTGAGCAGGGGTGGGATGAGCACCCTGAAGTTCCAGTAAGCTACCGGCTATGTATGCATCCCTCTCATCCAGTAGTGCAGTAGCTGCACCGGGTGAGAAAGCCCTCAACTCCTCTATCAGCTTCGTTACCACATCCTCATCTGTTATCCTCTCCAGGTCTATCTCCCTGTTAACCCTGTCCTTCAACTCCTTCTTACGCACCCGACCGAGACTGAAACTCCCCAGGTTCGCAATGGCGAAGAGGATAGAGAACAGCATCTTCACCTTCTCTGTGAACTTCATCCTCTTCCAGAATCGCTGCATCGTTATCTGTATCGGTCTGTCCACCAGAGCGACCTCACAGCCCAGCGATTCCGCCTTCCTTATCGCAGCCATCATCTCCGCTCCTGGTTCTATCCCGAGCTCACTCCCCATCCTCTTCTGCATGTATGCCAGCAACCAGTGTGTGAGCATTAAAAAAGGCTTACCACCTTCTATCGCTTCCTTCACCGAGAACTCCCCAACGTTACCCTTTAATGCTTCATACCTGCCTGGACAGAGCTCAACAGCCACTATATCCGGCTTCTCACGCTCTATCACCTCCTCTACCTCTCTCACACTCCTCTCCAGGATATGCCCCGTCCCAACTAAAATTATCTCGCCCACTCTGCTATCTCCCTTCTCTCCTCTCACTCCTCACTACGTTACTGTTACTATTACCATCACCATTACCATTACCGCGAGCGATACCTCAATATCGCAGCAACACCACCAAATGCACGTCTCAATTGTGCACCCTCTTCAAAATCCGTTGAGATCAATTCCACGTCTGCTCCCGTCTCCTCAGCCTTCTCCACCAGCTCGTGTATCTCCTCTCTATCGAGTTCCGTTGATAGGAGGAGGGTGTCCACAGCTCCCAGCTCCAGTCTCTTACGCACCTCATCCACTCCGTAAGCCACCAGCCGGTCGTCATTCGCCAGTAGTTTCATGAATCGTACCATCAGCTTCTTCTCCTTTATCAGGTCCAGACTCTCAAGGGCATCCTCAGCCTTCTCCACCAGCTCATATAAGCCCGATTCATCGGTATATGCAACATCAAAACTGCCGAGGATTTTATTCTTGAGCTCGTAATGGAGATAGCCACCCTTCAAAAATTCGTCCTTCGTCGGACTTGGACCACCAATCAGAATACCCTTAAGGTCACGCACAGGTAGCAGTATCTGGGTTGCATGCTCTCCTATTCGCTTATAGAAATCCTCTATTGCAATCTCACGCAGGCGCTGGAATCTCGGCGCTGACTGCCCACCCTTCCTTATCTTCCCGGGGACGGAAGAGGTGAGGTGTTTCAATGGCTCCACCACCTTACCGGTCAGGATTCCTATCGTCGCTTCCCTGCGGTCAAGTACAATCAAGCCGTATTTCTCCTTCTCCTCCACCATCTCCTCCAGCGGGTTCAGGTAGAATGAGGAGTCGCAGTGGTAGATATACGAAGGTACCTTCTCCGGTGGCTCCACAATGTACGTCTCTATATCTGTCCTGTCTCCTCCCTTGTTTATCGCACCACAGAAGATGACCAGCCCGTTCTCTCCCACATACAGATACTTCAATTTGGACATGATGGAATCCAGCGAGCTCTGTACGTTCGTGCGTGTGGATTTACTCTTTATGTTCATCGCCTGCCCGTATTCCTCCCTGAGATGGGACGTGACATCCGATATCTGCTTGTCTGGCGGGATATAAACAGAGATGAGCTCTGTACCTCTCCCACCCTTCTTCCTCAGTTCTTCCAATATCTTCCTGAATTCATACTTCTGTATTCTATCCATCCTATCCATCCTCTTCTCAATCCGGAGGGAGGCAAGAGCAGAGGTGAAGACAATGCGGCAACCGGGATTTGAACCCGGGTTACAGGCTTTTCCCCTCCTTAGCTCAGCCTGAAATTAGCTATAAGTCGTTGGGAAGCCCGTGTCCTACCACTAGACTATTGCCGCTCTTCTATATCTCTCACCAAATTCATCATATTCCACCGCCAGAGCGGTAGCGGCGGAGATTACCGCTTCCAGTGCGTCACCCCTCCTCATCTTTACTCGCAGTACCGGGTTGCTCATCAGCATGTGCTTGATATCATAGGTCGCAATATCCACATCCTCGTTCTCCAGTAACTTAGAGACCAGAGGTGCCAGGAGTGTGTGGTCCTCACCCTCTATCTCCACCCTCAGTTCACGCTCGCTCATCTCTAAAATCCTTAATCCCTTAACCTCTCCTTCCATCTCCTCGCTCTTCACTCGTCCATCATCCACCCTCTATCTATATTATATTCATATCATGCATATTACACTATACCCTTACCATAATCTTCTGATAGCTTACGCGTCTCTACCCTCTTGCATTTCTCGCATGATAATATGTTCCCTCTCCTCTTAAGGTCACTTTTGCATCTCATGCAGATCGCTTTTATCACTCCCAGGTCCTTCGCCTCCGTACTCAATCTCAGTGTCTTCGCATCTATCACCCTCGCCTTCACCACGTCAAGATAACCAAACTCCTGCCGTAGTTCCGTCACATAGCCGCTCCTCACATTCGAGATATGGATGATTCCCTGGCTGGGAGCGGCAACTTCACGCCTCTCCTTGCCTTTTACGCATGCTATGTTCACCACTACCACGTTGTCCTTTATATCCACCACCTGTCCTATCACTACGTCGCCATCTTCGATCACTGGAGGTGTTTCCACCCTGGGATGTACACTTATAACCCTGCTGGGTCCTATACTCACCTCACCAATCAGTGAGGCGTATAAATTGCCACCGTCATCATATACACCCTCACCAGGGATGAACTCCTCGGATGTACCCAGGAAATCACCGGGCAGTACCACCTTCTTCTCCTCTAACATCTGGTCCACCTTCTCACTCCTTACCTCTTACCCTCCTCATCTATCATCTAATTATACTATACCATACTCTTTCCTTTTATATTTGGATTTGGAGTCACACCTCTACTGCTCAGCTCAACCTGTAATCCAGATGCTGCCCGCTATGGCTACAATCCGGTAACAAGGTCGAGTAATGCAGCCCTCTGGTCTTTCGCCTTCACCACCCCGGAGGCAAGCAGTACGCCATCTGCGCCCAGGTTGATCGCTGCGCGAACATCCTCACCATTTGTGATACCCGCACCACAGAGCACCACGCAATCACTGTACACCGCCTTCACCTCCTCCACTGTCTTCGATACTATCTCCGGGTCCACCTTCGAGACCGCTCTCCCACTCCCTATCAATTCAGGCGGCTCAACTGCAATGGAATAGGGCTTCAGTTCCGCAACAGCTCTGCTCACGGCGATATTGTTCGTGCAAACAATCGTCAGGAGGTTCAGAGCCGACGCCCTCCTCACTATAAAGTCTATATCTGCTATCCTGAGCCTGTGCTCCGAATGATTCACCAGGGTACCGGTAGCACCGGCTTCCCTCACCGATTCCAGCGTTACGAATCCGGTATGACTCCCTGGCTCCAGGGCGTCCACATGCTGTGCAAAGCAGGGTATATTAACAGCGGAAGCTATCTTCGCAAGTTCCACCTGCTGTGGACATATCGCGATATTCACACCCTGCTTCGTTGCTACATCCTCACACACCTTCGCGAGCTCAAAGCCCCTCCTGCCCATCGATTCCGCATACGACTTCACATTCAATACTATCACCGGTGTTCCTATCTTCG
Source organism: Methanosarcinales archaeon (assembly GCA_025464275.1). Lineage (GTDB taxonomy): Archaea > Halobacteriota > Syntropharchaeia > Alkanophagales > Methanospirareceae > G60ANME1. The sequence goes on along the minus strand of JAODGR010000061.1, from coordinate 2,790 downwards.
TGCTATTCATCCCCTCTTCCCCCCTTCCCCTTGAAGCGATAAAGACACAGATATGAGATATACATATAGCATCAGCATCTTCAATATGAAGAGATGGCTAAATAAATATTGCCTCCACCTTCAATCTATTATCTCCATTACCCCGCTCGGGCATTCCTCCACGCACTTCATACACCTCGTGCATTTGTTGTAATCCACCTTCACAGGCTCTGACCGCTCTATCGCACCCTCAGGACATTCATCCACGCATATAAAACATGCACCACATCTCCCTATCGCTGCCACATATACTCCCCTATCATATCTGTACCGCTCGATGTCCCGCTTCATACCTCATACACGCCTCCACGAACGCTTTGAATGGTGGTGAAGGTCTGCCCGGGCGCGATTTGAACTCCGGGTGGAACTGAGTAGCGAAGAAGAAAGGATGCTGGTCACCCTCGAGCTCCAGTATCTCCATCCTCAATCCACTCCTGTCTGTGCCCGAGAATACCGCTCCTCTCTCCTCTATCACATCTATATACCCGGGATTCACCTCATACCTGTGCCTGTGCCGCTCGATGACCTTCCGCCTCTGATATACGCGCTCAGCCAGTGTATCACCCCTTATAAAGATCTCATAATCACCCAGTCGCATCGTCCCCCCCTTATCATTCACACCCTTCTGCTCCTCCTGCAGGTCTATTACCGGATAGGGAGTGGTGGCGGTGAGTTCGGTGCTATTGGCATCCTCGAGTCCCGCGATATGCCGCGCTACCTCTATCACGGCTAACTGGAAACCGAAACACAGACCCAGGAAAGGTATTTTCTTCACCCTCGCATACTCTATCGCTTTTATCTTCCCCTCGGCACCCCGTACGCCAAACCCTCCCGGGACGAGCATACCATGAATATCAGCGAATAACGGTTCCAGTTGCCTCTTATCTCGCTCCCCAGCTCCAGCCTCCACTTCCAGCTCCTCCGCTTCTATCCATTTCAGCTCCACTCTGCAGCCCGTCTCAGTAGCAGCATGCTTCAACGCCTCCTTTATGCTCAAATATGAGTCCTCTAAACCTGTGTATTTGCCCACAATCGCCACCTTTATTCGCCTGCTGGAGGCTGCTGCTGCCCTGCTCCGGTCCACCATCTCCATCCACTGACGGTCGTCCTTCAGCGGCTCCAGCTGGAGCTTGCCCATTATATGTGTGGCAATACCCTCACGCTCGAGTAGCAGCGGCACCTCGTATATGTCCTCTGTATCGGGAGCGCTGATCACTGCATCTGGCTTCACGTTACAGAACATCGCTATCTTACGCTTCACTGCTTCATCCAGTACCGCCCTCCCCCTGCATACTATTATATCAGGCTGCAGCCCAAGTTCACGGAGCGCCTTCACCGAGTGCTGGGTGGGTTTGGTCTTCGGCTCCCCCAGCGTGGTGAGGGGCACGAGCGTGAGGTGAATGAGGATGAAATCGCTCTCTTCCTCCTCACAGTGCATCTGCCTGACTGCCTCGAGGAAGGGCATACTCTCTATATCTCCCACTGTCCCCCCTATTTCAATCAGACAGATATCCGCATTGCTACCCTCTGCTACACCCCTTATCCTCGCCTTTATCTCGTCCGTCACATGGGGTATGATCTGCACTGTCTGACCCAGATAATCACCCCTCCGCTCTCTCTCTATCACCGCGGAATAGACCACTCCGGTGGTGATATTGTGTGCGCGAGTGAGTTCAACATCCATGAACCGTTCGTAATGCCCGAGATCGAGGTCTACTTCCGTACCATCACCGAGGACATACACCTCACCGTGCTGATACGGGTTCATCGTACCTGCATCTATGTTTATATAAGGGTCTATCTTTATCGGTACAACCTCATAGCCACGATTCTTCAATATTCTACCGATGGATGCCATTGTGATGCCCTTTCCTAATCCACTCATCACACCACCCGTCACTACTATGTACTTCAACTTCATCACCACAGCTTAGCCAGCTTCAACTTCAATACCTCTACCTCTACTTCTATCTAACATTAACTTAACCTCTAACCGTCAGAAACGGATGAGGCAATCCAGAAGAAGCTCTTTATTCTTACTCTTACTCCTCCACCTCAAACTCCTCTATATTCAGCTCCCCCTCCTCCCTCTCCACCAGCTTCTCCACTTTATACTCCGCCTCATCCAGCTTCTTGTTGCACAGCCTGCATAAGTCCATTCCTTCCTCAAATACCTTCAATGAGTCGTCCAGTGTGAGATTACCCTCGCTCAGCATCTCCACTATCTGCTCCAGACGCTTCATCGCAGCTTCGAAACTCGTATCTTCTCCCTTCTCCTCCATCTCCCGATTAAGTTAAATATTGAGATGTAATGTATAGTAAAAGTCTCTTTATTATAGATATACCCACCGCATGTGCTACGGATATGAGGATAGGTGGTATTGATGAGAGTAAACGAAGCGAGTAAGAAGAAGGAACTGGTGAAGAGCCTTGTAGATGGTGCAATCATGGGCCTGGCTCTCTTTGTCATGTTCGGCTCGTTGATGTACCGCAAGGAGATAAGCTCGGTCATGAATGTGGCTCTTTCACCCCTTGCCTCTATCGCCGGTAATTTCATGCTCACTGTCCTCATCCTCGCAGTACTCACCGCCGCTTACACATCCCTAATCCAGAAGTATACCACCAACTGGGAGCTGATGGAGAAGTCGAAAGAGTTTCAGAAGCGGTTAAAGGAGCTGCAGAAGGAGTACATAGAGGCGAAGCGTGAGAACAACAAGCACAGGTTAAAACGGATAGAGAAGAAGCGTGCAG
>JAODGR010000059.1 GCA_025464275.1 Methanosarcinales archaeon | reverse complement strand
TAACTCTTTGAAAAAACGTCAGGGTTTACACAGTTTTTGGGTTTTTCACCTGTTAAAGATGTGATTAAATTATCTGAATTCAACGCTTGAAAACAACTCAAAGCATTCCACCAGAAAGTACTCACATCGTCGCGGAAAGCAATTCAGGCTTAACCGAGCTATCTTCCATTGAAAATTGTTTATGCTATATCTGCGCTATAAGTGCCACTACCGAGCCCACCATTATCAATGCCAGTATCGTCCCTATCACCATTCTTATCCACCTATCATCATCTCTCCTTCTACCCCTACCCCTGCTACTGCTTGCCATCTTGATTCAATTCACCCCCTTATCACATTTACACTTAATCGTTAATCATTAAATATTTAACCCCCAACCCCGGGCTTGAGCTTAAGAGGACTCAAACCCGATGCTTGCTCAGGGAGCGTAGCAATAACTGCCTTACCTGTGCCCTGAAATACGAGAGTGAACCTTCATTCCTTATCACCACCTGCGCATTCTTCAGCGCCTCTCCCATGCCCCACCCCATCTCGCGCTCCTCACGCCGCTTGAACTCCTCCAGACTCAGGGTATCATCGCTTCTACCGCGTCTCTTTATCCGATTATACCTGAGCGAGAGTGGGGCATGGATAGCGACCATGAGGAAATCGGTGCCGAATTGCGCCTTGAAGGCTTCCACCTCCGCCATTCCTCTTATCCCATCCACCACTACCACTTCACTCCCCGCACGTTCTATATACGGTATACACCGCTTTGCAATCGCATCCATGCCATACTGCCGCCGTAGCTCTGTTGCAATCCTGCCCGCGTTCGCGTCATTCAGTGGAATGCCCTGCCTCTTCAGCTCCTCCCTTATCACATCACCCATCACCACTACTGGAATGCCCAGTTCACGTGCCACCGCTGCTGCCTCGGTCTTGCCAGCCGCAGGTGCGCCTATGAAAGCTAATACCTGTATCTTTCCTGCAGCCACCTCTCCGCTGCACCTCGAACCAGTCTTCGTTCAATAGATGCGTAGAATACATTCACAACACCAAGTAACTGCCCCTTGTTTATCGTACCATTAAATATGGGATGGAAGAGCACCTCATTGAGGAATCTCGCACCTTCAACCTTCTTCGGCTTGCCCACTCCTGCGAACGAAAGGACTACCCCAAGTGCATGGCGCATCACCGGGCACGGGAGCACTATCGACTTTGGTGGCACCTCTATCTCCTCTATCTTTATATTCACAATCTCGTCCTTCTTCACTTCCTTGTCCTCATTCGCTATCACCATCTCCCATTCACCATGCGGTCCTACCGTAAAGCCGTAGCTGAACGCCTCTACCGTCTCCTTCTTGAGCTCTCCACCTATCTTATCCTTCCAGCAAACTATCTCTATCCTTGCCATCTCTCCACTCTTACATTCTCATCATCATTTAAAAAATTCGATTCCTATTCTCTCTCAGATGCTCGCCCCTCATCTCCTATCCCGCACAGCCTCAGCCTCTTATCCCAGTAGGAGTCCAGCATCTCTGACTCTTCTGAATCCTCAAATATTATCTCCTCACGCTCCATTCTCGTTATCCTGCCTGTGTGGTTCCATGCAACACTCCACCATTCTTCATCGGTCAATGCACGCTCAATTGCGCGTTCTAAACTCGCACGGTTCAATACGAGCTTCTCAACCGCTCTTATCCTTATCTGCAGCCCGAAATGGTTATAGCATGCGTTTCTTTCGCGGTTATCCTCACACACCGCTTTTGCAATCCGCAAGTTCAGCGGAACACCCTCTATAAAGATACTTACCATCTCTATCCCATCCTATCCCATCCTATCCCCTTATCCCTCCCCTCCTTATCCTATCTTGTATTATATATCACTTCCTCCCCCCTCTCCCTGGTTCGTATTCTCACCTCTCGTAATGAGCTGCTACGATGAACGATCGAAGCGAGCTCCTTCAGCTCTTCATAGCTGAATACGTTCGCCTCGCCCAGGCAAGCATCCCGCGGTATACGTTCGATTCTACCCTGCTGTATCACATAGGGGCACTCAGCGGCACCCATATCACAGAGCTCCTCCGCTATCTGCCTCACCTCAGCGGCACCCACGAGCTTCTTGAAGACCGTCGTCACAACTTCGGTATCGATACCTCTGGCGAGCAGGAGTTCGAGTGTCTTCCCTACACGCTCTGTAACGATGTGGCTGGGCAATTTCGTCAGCTCTCCGTATACGCTGCTGCCAGGAGTGAGTGGCGCCTTGATATCGAGGAAGACTTTATCAACGGTGTCAAGCAGCGATTCCATCACCTCGGGATAGTACCCGTTCGTCTGTACTCCGACAAGGAGTGCCCTCTGGTGGGCGTATTTGGATATCGCATCCACTGCATGGGGCTGCATGAATGGCTCACCACCGGATATAACCACAGCATCAATGAACGGTTCACTCTCCCTTATCGCCTCCTCTATCTCGCTCATCTCCACATAATTATCCTCTCCCTCTATGAGGTTATAATTCTGGCAGTAGACGCATCGAAACGGGCATCCTCTGAGGAATATCACCATTGCCGCTTTACCACGCCAGTCTATGGTGGAGAAATGGATTATACCACCGAGATTTATTCCTCCCATCTCTTATTACCTTACCTCATCTTACCTTATTATATTATCCTCTTCCCTTCCTATTCTATTCCTATCTACTCCCGCCTCAAAGCCTCAAAAATACTCACCCACGTGCTCCAGTGCCCGCGCTATGAGCTCCGCACATTTGTCCACGTCTTTCAGGCTGAGTAACTCCACAGGGGAGTGGATATATCGCGTGGGCACACCAACTACGCCGGTTGGTATGCCACTCCTCGTGAGATGGATAGCAGTGGCATCGGTCGTCCCGCCTTCGGAGACACTCAGCTGATACGGGATGTTATAGTGTGAGGCGGTACCCTTGAGCCATTTCAGCACAGGGTGAGGAGTGATTATACCGCGTCCTGAGGCATCGGATACGGTGATCACCGGTCCTTTATCCAGTTCCACCGCGGTCTCTCTCTTCTCTATCCCTGGATGTCCACCTGCTATATCGGTATCAATAGCGATAGCCACATCAGGGTTGAGCTCAAATGCGGACGTCCGAGCACCTTTTAAGCCCACCTCCTCCTGTACCGTACCCACCGCGTATATCTCGTTCGAAGTCCCTGTTCTTCGCAGTGCTTCTATCATTACAGCCACACCAGCGCGATTGTCGAAGGCTTTGCATGAGACCCGCTCATTGGCGAGCGATACGAAACGCCCATCTATCGTGACGGGCGTGCCGATGTTGATGCCCAGCTTCTTCACCTCCTCCTCACTCCTCGCACCCACATCTATGAACATATCCTCGACTTTAATCACCTTCTCCCGCTCCTCCTTCTTCATTCTGTGTGGCGGCTTCGAGCCTATAACGCCGAATATCATACCGGAGGCGGCACCTCCATCACCGCCCCCGCTGCCACTCTCTGACTCCGGGTAGAGTACCACACGCTGATTGAGCAGTGTCTGGTCAAACCAGCCGCCGATGGTGGAGAACCGCAGGAAGCCCTCTGATTCTATGTGCTTCACCATCAGCCCGATCTCATCGAGATGCGCTGCTATCATGACAGAAGGGCTCTTACCACTCTTCTTCGCTATCAGATTACCCAGCCGGTCGGTCCTTATCTCATCCACATACCCCTTCAGTTCGTCCTCCACTATCTCTCTTACCGCACCTTCATAGCCTGAAATCCCCCTCGCCTCCGCCAATCTTGCCAATAATTCCTTCAATTCTCTCATCTCCCTACCTTCAATCGTTCAAATCGGTTATGCTACAATGATAAAATAAATGTATGGCGTGCATACATATCTTATCTAACTCTACTCCGGTGCGTCCAGTAGAGGAGGTAAGGCGGGTACAGGTTAGAGGTAGGGACAGAGGTAGAGGAAGAGGAAGAGAGGGTAAATGAAGCGTGAGGAGATTTTGATAGAGGCTTTACCCTATATCCGGAAGTTCTACGGCTCTAAGATGGTGATAAAGGTGGGTGGGCATGCACTGGTGGATGAAGGTATAATGGACAATATCATGCGCGATACCGTCCTCCTGAGGTTCATCGGGATAAATCCGGTGGTTGTGCATGGTGGAGGACCCGAGATAACGAGACTGATGGAGAAACTGGGTAAGAAGCCGAAGTTCATCGGCGGGCTTCGCATCACCGACGATGAGACGCTGGAGATAGCGAGGATGGTACTCGTGGGCAGTGTCAACGAACGCATAGTATCACTGATCGGTAAGCATGGTGGGAAGGGCATCGGACTCTCGGGCAACGATGGTAAATTGATAGTGGCGAAGAAGAAGGCGAAGCAGCAGATGGCGGGAGAGGAGATAGACCTCGGCTGGGTCGGTGAGATAGAGGAGATCAATGCAGAGATAATCAATATCACCACAGAGGAGAATTACATCCCCGTGATATCACCGATAGCGGTGGACAGGGGAGGGAACAGTCTGAATGTAAATGCCGATTCGGTCGCTGCTGAGATAGCATGTGCGATAAGTGCGGAGAAGCTGATATTACTCACAGATGTCCCGGGTTTGTTCCGTGACCCGGCAGACCCATCCACATTGATATCGCAGGCGACACCCGAACTGGTGAACGAGCTCATCGCCGGGGGAGTGATAAGAGGAGGGATGATCCCGAAGGTGGAGGCATGCCTGAAAGCCGCTCATCACGGTATCACTGCGCACATCATCAATGGTAAGACACCCCACACCATACTCCTTGAGTTACTCACCGATAAGGGTATTGGAACCATGATAACCGGCTCTACCTGATTGTCGCGTTCCCTTCCCCCCTCTTACTGAGCCTCCTCGCCGGGTTACCCGCAACTACCTCCCCTGGTGGCACATCCTTCGTCACCACCGAGCCTGCACCCACTATTGCGTTCTCTCCCACCACTATACCGGGTAGAATGGTCGAATTCCCGCCTATACGCGCACCCCTCTTTATCACCGGTCCCTTTAACTTCACTCCAGCGCCGTATCTCATGTATTTATCATTCAGAGTGATGGCAGAAGGACCGAGGAATACACCATCCTCCACTATCGTCTCCCTCGTGATATACACGTTCGTCTGAATACTGACATTATTCCCTATCCGGCAGTTACCATCAATTACAGAGTTCGTGCCCACGAGGACGTCATCGCCGATCACTGTATTCTCCCTTATCAGGACGTTATGCCCGGTCCTGAAGTTCCTGCCTATCGCCACACCACCATATATCACCGTGCCACTTCTTATCAGTGCATTGTCTCCTATCTCAACTCTACCATTACCCTCTTCACCCAGGGAGACCCGTGGATGGATACGACAGTCCCTGCCCAGCTTCACCTCATTCTTCATACTCGTTCACCACCTCCACCACCCTCCTGATATCTTCGGTCTTCAAACCGGGATGTACGGGGATGGAGACCACTTCACCACTTGCAAGCTCGGCTTCGGGGCAATATACGCGGGCTGCGATAGCGGGCTGCCGCGGCAGAGGCATCGGGTAGTATATCCCGTAACCTATGCCATGCGCCTCGAGGTGGTGCAGGAATTTAGCCCGGCTCCGGCTATTTACCCTTATTGTATACTGATGAAAGACGTGTCTGAGATGTGGGGCGACGTAAGGTGGCTTGACTTTCAGGTGCTCACTGTAATACCTCGCATTGCTTATCCGGCGTGCATTGAGCTTCTCGAGCTTCTCTAATTGGACGAGACCAATCGCTGCTGCTATATTCGTCATACGATAATTGTAACCCAGGCATTCGTGTACGTATCTCCGCCTCTGACCATGGTTCCTTATCATACGTGCCCTCTCCGCTATCTCATCGTCATCGGTGGTGATCATCCCGCCCTCGCCGGTGATGATGTTCTTCGTGGAATAGAAGCTGAAGACTCCCATATCTCCTATTGAACCCACCCTCCTGCCACCGTACATCGCTCCATGTGCCTGTGCTGCATCCTCAATCACCATAAGCCGATGCTCCTCCGCTATCGCCATGAGCTCTTTCATCTCACATGGCTGCCCATAGAGATGCACGGGTATTATCGCCTTCGTACGCTCGGTTATCGCACGCTCCACCTTCTCTGGATTGATATTGTATGTTCGCGGGTCTATATCAACGAATACCGGTCTGGCACCCTGCATGAGTATGGCAGAAGCAGTGGCGAAGAAGGAGAATGCGGTGGTGATCACTTCATCACCCCTCCTTATACCCGCGGAGGCGAGTGCGGTATGGAGTGCGGAAGTGCCCGAATTTGTGGCAATGGCATGCTTAACCCCGATAAAAGATGCGAATTTTGCCTCAAACTCCTCAACCTCCTCGCCCTGTGCCAGCATACCTGATTCCAGGACCGATTTTACCGCTTCTATCTCCTCCCTGCCTATCTCTGGCTTTGAGATCGGTATCATCACAGATACACAGATAGATAGATTCGTTCAATCACATTTATTTATTGGCTGGTTCACTTCGTTTCACTCTTCTCTCACTCTTCCCGGTACTTCCCCATTCGGTACTCCGCTTTATATGCATCATAGATGGTATTATTCCTGGGATCGACACTCATGTGGATAGCCCAATAGCCATAGCGCCCTTTATCAATCAGTATCTCCATCATCCGTGTATTGTACAGTTCTGCCAGTAGCTCACGGTCTTTTACCCCGTATAGCTTCCAGTAGGGGTCGATTATCACCCAGCTGGACAAATCCCGCCAGTCACCGCCGGTGTATACCATCCCATAGACGTGGACATCAGAAGAGCCCAGTGCTATCGTCTTCGGTCCCAGCACATCATATGCCAGCCGGCAGAGGTCGCGTGCATAATGTACACAAACCGCGGGATTATCCTTCGGCGGTTCGAGGCTCGTACAGTGCTTTATCCAGGTTACTACACGGTCTGGGTTCTGCGGATAGACCGTCTCGCCAAGTATAATCGCAGGTGGTATGCCACGTTCGATTGTATAATTGCTCATGTTCCATACCGGGATATTCACTGCTACCTGATAGCGGTGATTCAGGGTGACATGGTCGGCGAAGTAGTAGAAGTCACGGGCGTCACACCTCATATCCGCATTCAAATCCCATGGTACATACCGCCTGTATCGCTCGTTGAAATGGGATTTCAGTATATCCAGGTCCTTCTGATTGATATAACCATCATCGTTAAAGTCCAGGTCGGTGATCATCCTCCGGTGAGATGGTGTCGATGCTCCCGTGGCATTGGCTACCGCCATGAAGGGGGTGAACACCGAGAGGCAGAGGCAGAGGCATAATAGGATTACGGAAAGAGAAACTCTCACCATCTCAATCCACCCCCGCAAACCACAAACTCTCGCACTTTATCGCTCATATCAGGGGAATGCATGACTGAGGTGCCCACGAGGATGGCACTGGCGCCCGCATTGAACATCCGCTCCGCATCCGCTCTGGTTTCTATGCCACTCATTGCAATCAGAGGCACACCATCCGGTATCTCAGGTATGACCTCAGGTGCAAGTGTCTCAAAGGTCTCTATATTCACATCCAGTGTATGAAGGTCGCGATTATTTATACCGAGGAGTACGGATTCCGAGACCTCGCTCAGTTCATGTAAAGGTAATTTGTCCCTTGAGACGCGGTCTATCTCCACGAGTGACTCCAGACCGATGCGGGCTGCCGCCCTCACCAGCTCTATCACCTGCCTCTCACTCAGGTATCGCACTATCAACAGGATAGCATCAGCGCCATGGACATACGACTCCATTATCTGAAACTCGTCGAATATGAAGTCCTTCCTCAATACAGGGATGGAGACAGCCATTTTAACTGCTCTCAGGTCGGCTAAAGAGCCGTTAAACGCCTCTTCCGTGAGTACCGAGACTGCACATGCACCACCTTCTTCTATCCTCCTCGCTGCCTCTGAGGCATCCACCGCAATAGCTATCTCACCCTCCTTCAGCCCCTTCCTCTTCACTTCACCGATTATCGGCTTCTTACCGCTCCTCGCTGCATCTACTATCGCGCTCCTCATGCTCCTCCGCTCTTTTAAACGCTTCAGTAACGCGCGCTTACGCGCTAAAATCTCATCCACCTGCCCGCTCATTCTCCACACCACCTCAAAAATTCAGCTATGTGTTTTTTATGTGCAAAGGTAGATTCAATGAATATTAAATTAGAGTGAAGATAGATAGAGGAGAGGAGAGAAGAGAGGAGGAAAGAGTGGATAATGAGAGATGTAGCGATAATAGGGGTGGGGCATACGAAGTTCGGGCGAGCAACGAGGAGTTCCCTGGAGCTATTCTCAGAAGCGGCACTGCAGGCGATGGACGATGCGGGGGTCACGGGCAAAGAGATTGAAGCCCTATTCCAGGGTGCAGCATTACCGGGCTTTGAAGAGGGGCAGGTGATGACCGCTGCTTTCTCCGCTGCCGAGCTCAATCTGGGACCCATACCGGCAACGAGGTATGAGGGTGCATGTGCATCCGCCTCGGTTGCGATACGAGATGCAGCGATGTGGGTGGCTTCAGGTGGGTTTGACATTGTACTCGCGGGTGGTGTGGAGAAGGCGTTAACCATGGGCACCGCATTTGCCACCCGGACATTTGCTATGAGCTGCCATTCACCCACGGAAGGACCTGTGGGGCTCACTTTCCCCGGCGTATTTGCAATGGCGGCGAGGCGATACGCGGTAGAATATAACATACCACTGGAGGATTTACGCGAGAAGATGGCATACGTCTCGATAAAGAACCACAGGCACGGTGCACTGAACCCGTTAGCACAGTTTTATAAGAAGATGGGAGACCTGAAGGTGGAGGATGTGGTGAATGCGAGGCTGGTGGCTGACCCCCTCACGCTCCTCGACTGCTGCCCTTTCTCCGATGGCGCTGCGGCTATTGTACTGTGTGCAGCGGAGGAAGCGAGGAGATACACAGATGACCCGGTGTATATCCTGGGTACAGGACAGGCTTCCGGGTGTGCGTTATCGAAGATGGAGGACCTGACAAAGCCTGTTTCCAGAGTGCAGTCATCGAGGATGGCTTTTAAACAGGCAGGACTTGAGCCGAAGGATATAGACATCCTGGAGATTCACGATTGCTTCACCATTGCGGAGTTGATTGCACTGGAGTGCATGGGCTTCTTTGGCTGGGGTGAAGCTGCAGCTGCCACTGCGGAGGGTGAGACGGAGATAGGGGGTAAGATACCCACGAACATGTCCGGAGGATTGATAGGCAAGGGGCATCCAATAGGAGCGACAGGGGCATCACAGGTATACTGGATAGTCAAGCAGATGCGAGGTGATGCGGCAAAGGGCAATCAGGTTGACCCTGTTCCAGAATATGGGATGACCGATACACTCGGTGGCGACTTCGGTACCTTATGCCACCTGATACTCGGGAGGAGTAGGAATAGGAGTAGGAGATGATAGTAATGATGGTAGCAGGGGGTAAGGAGCAGGAGGAGATAGAGAAGGAGCTGGCAATGGCAGAGGAGTACATACCATTGACCTATGCGGAGTATGAGGAGGGTTTGAGCAGGGGTAAATTGCTGGGTCTACGGTGCCTCTCCTGTGGTAAGATAACCTGTCATCCAATGCCCGTTTGCCAGTGGTGCGGCAGTAGAACTATGGAGCGTGTGGAACTGAGTGGAGAGGGTGAATTATTGACCTTTACCGTCATTCGCGTGGCGCCGGAGGGCTTTGAAGCACCCTATATACCATGTCTGGTGAGGGCGATAGAGGGACCCATCCTCATAGGGAGGCTGGAGCTGGCTCAGGGTGATAAGGAGGCTTCTCAGGCTTTGATAGGGAAGAGGGTGAAGATGAGCGGTACATACACCCACGAGGGAGATAAGTTCTCAGGTGGGGCACATTTATGCCCGGTCTTCAAAATCATGGAGCGATGAGAGAGAGGAACGAGAATGTGAAGCGGGTCTGTGTAGTAGGAATCGGTGTAATGGGCAGCGGTATCGCGCAGGTATGCGCCCAGTCGGGCTATGAGACCTCCGTGGTGAGCAGGACTGAGGAATCACTGGAACGCGGGCTGGGGAAGATAAGAGAGGGTCTATCCAGGCTGGTGAGTAAGGGTCGGATGAAGCAGGAGGATGCAGATGCGATTATGCATTCGATACACAGCTCAACGAGCCTTGAGGACTGTGCAAAGGATGCGGATATAGTTATAGAAGCGGTATACGAGGATATGGAAGTGAAGCGCGGGGTGTTCGTGCAGCTGGACCAGATATGCCCCCCAGATACCATCATCGGCAGTAATACCTCGACATTCCCTATCACCGCGCTCGGCGCCATGACCAGGAGACCTGAGAAGGTGATAGGGATGCATTTCATGAATCCTGTGCCACTGATGCGAGGTGTGGAAGTGATAAGATCTTTGATGACCTCAGAGGATACGGTGGAGAAGACGCAGGCATTCCTGAGGTCACTGGGTAAAGAGACGGTACTCGTGCGCGACTCACCTGGATTTGTCACCAGTCGGATGATGTGCCTCATACTGAACGAGGCGGTAAAGATGTATGAGAGCGGGTTAGCGTCAGTGGAGGACATAGACAAGGTATTGAAGCTCTCCTTTAACTGGCCTCAGGGTCCTTTCCAGCTGTTAGACCTGATAGGCATAGATATCGTGGTGGCGGTGCTGAATACCATCTACAATGAGACCGGTTGGGAGCGATTCAAGCCTGCGGTACTCATGACACAGATGGTGAATGCCGGCTGGGTAGGGAGGAAAGCGGGCAGAGGATTCTACAAGTATTAGATTAGAGTTAAGGTTCAAGGTTCAAGGGGTGTCAGAGCCTGAGCGCTTTAATTCACGCCGGAGTCTCAATATCTGGTATCCCATGCCCAGTATATCCCGCTTCATGTCCACCTTCGTATCCGTGGAGCACCGCCATCGTACCGGGAATTCCTTTATCCGGTAGCCTGCTCTCTGCGCTCTTATCAGTATCTCCGTATCCCAGAACCAGTGCTCATCCTTCACTTCATTCAGGATTGCGAATAGAGAATCGCGTCTGAATGCTTTAAATCCACACTGGTGGTCCCTCAATTCAGACTTCAGGATTAATCGCGCCATGGAATTGTAACACTTGCTAAACACCGAGCGTGTGATAGACCGTTTCACATCACTCCCCTTCAGCAACCGCGAGCCTGTGGCTATATCATAGCCCGCGCGTATGAAACCTATCAAATCCTCGAGGTGTATAAGGTCAGTTGCGAGGTCTACATCCATATAGACGATTATAGCCCCTCTTGCCACTTTGAATGCCCGATTCAACGCCTTACCACGACCCAGTCGGGTATCACTGTGCATATGCCGGACATAGGGGTACTTCACTGCAAGTTCCTTCGCTATTCGCCCGGTTCCATCCGTAGAGCCATCTTCTGCTATGATAATCTCAAAGGAGTGGGAGATAGTACGTAATCTGGCAGCGACTTTATCAACCGAATCACGCAGTCGCTTCGCTTCGTTATATGCCGGGAGGACGAGAGAGACTTCCACTTCTGACATCATACCTCTGTCTCGTATCTCTGTATTGTATTCATACATACAGAAATTACTACCATCTTTAAATTTGATTGTTTGATCTGGAGCTATAACCACACGCCACCAGCAGTGGCAACACGGCATCGTAATCGTAATTGCAATCCAAAAGTTTAAATAGACGTTTACTATTTAATTTTCACTTTCAGTGACTTTATGGCGGGGGGAGGGGGGACGAGAAAGAAGATGAAGATAAGGGAGAATATTGAAGTTAAAATAAGAAGGAGCAATAAAGGGATGAAGATGAAAGTTTTGAGTACGATCGCAGTTTTTGTGTTTTTATTTTTAGCTGGCTGCGTAACGGGTGCAACCGCTGTGCTATCCCAGGATAACCACTCTTTTTATCCACTCCATGCTATCAACGAAGAGATTAACCTGCAAGACGCTGTCAGGAGCGAAAACGCAGCAGCCGTAACAGGTGCGGCGATGATGAACGCTGCATTTAGCTCTGCTTCGTTTACTGATAGCTACGCCAATTATGGCGTTGATACAGACGGTGATGGCAAATACGATTATCTCGCGATAGACATTGGCGTAAACATCAAAGAAAAGGGAAAATACAGGATAGAGGGGAGTTTGAAAGACCACAGCACGGGCGACTATATAGCAGGAGCTTCTACATTCCGGATTCTGGATACCGGTGAGCATATCGTGCAGTTGAAGTTCAACGGTTATCAAATTCACCGTCATGGAGCCGGTTGCTACTTTGATTTGAAGGACTTACAGATACGCGACAAAAATTGGAACATGCTTGATTACAGGGGCTCTGCATACACCACTTCGTATTACAGCTACATGTATTTTAGCGTACCGCCGGCGGATATTGCAGGTTCTTATTCTAATTACGGTATTGATACGGACGGTGATGGTAAGTACAACAATCTCGCGATTGACGTCTGGGTGAATGTGAAAGAGGCGGGTTATTACAGCTTACGCGGATGGCTGGATGAGGATGGCAACAGGTTCATAACTTACACTTCAAAGGAGTCACAGTTGAATAAAGGTTTACAGAAAGTCACGTTGGAGTTCAGCGGATACGAGATTTATAGACGCGGTGTTAATGCGCATTTTGTACTTGGGTTAGTGGAATTATACATACGGAGAGATGATAATTGGGTTCGTGTTGACCAGAAACAGGATGCTCATACGTGCTCTCTATATCACTATGCGGACTTTGACATACCGCCAGCGGACCTCGCGGGTTCATATTCCGATTATGGGATAGATGCAGACGGTGATGGTAAGTACGATTATCTTGCAGTTGATGTCTGGATAAATGTAAGAGAGAAGGGTTATTACAACCTGGAGGGTTGGCTGGATGATTATTACGGTCAGGGCATATCTTACGATAGGAACGGCACCTATTTGGAAACGGGTTTACAGAAACTGACGTTAGAGTTCAACGGTTATGAGATATACAGGCATGGAGTCAGCAGTTCTTTCCGCCTCGGTCATGTGAAACTGCACCTGACCGATAGAAATTGGCGTATGGTTGATGAGAAATGGGATGTTTATAGCACCTCATATTATGCCTGTACATACTTTGATAAGCCACCAATAGACCTTACTGGTGCTTACGCGGATTACGGCGTTGATGAAGATGGGAATGGAGAATATGATTATCTTGCGATAGACGTTGGCGTGAATGTTAAGGAGGCGGGGACGTACAGCGTGAGAGGTGGTGTATATGATAATAAGAATAAATACATAACTTCAGAGTGGACAGAAGTCAAATTGAGTAAAGGCTTACAGAAGCTAAC